>JANNVN010000528.1:0-17106 GCA_031414435.1 Gemmatimonadaceae bacterium | reverse complement strand
TGCGCGGCTACATCGTGGTGTCGCTCAACTATCGCAGCGGCATCGGCTACGGCATGGAATTCCGCGAGGCGCTGCGGCAGGGTGCGACGGGCGGCAGCGAGTATGGCGATGTGGTCGCGGCGGCCAGGTGGCTCGGTGCGCGCGCCGATGTGGATCGGACACGCATCGGACTGTGGGGCGGATCGTATGGCGGGTATCTCACCGCCATGGGCCTGACGCGCAATCCGGAACTGTTCAAGGCGGGTGTCGACGTACACGGCGTGCACGACTGGAATGTCGGGATCCGGACGTTCGTGCCGGACTACGACGTCTACGAGGATCCGGCTCGGACCCGACTCGCGTATCTGTCATCGCCCATGGCACAGGTGAAGAACTGGCGCGCGCCGGTGCTGCTCATTCATGGCGACGACGATCGCAATGTGCGGTTCATCGAAACGCTGACGCTGATTCAGCAGCTGCGGGCGCAGGGCGTCTCGGTCGAGCAGCTGGTGTTCCCGGATGAGATCCACGGATTTCTGCGACATGAGTCGTGGATCCGCGCGTATGAGTCCGCGCTCGATTTCTTTGCACGGAAAATGTAGTGCGCGCTGGTGGATGACAGTCGAGCACCACGCGCACGTCTGAAGCCGGGAATACTTCACGCCGCAAGGGCGTCTGCACCAGTGAACCGGTGGCACGTTCGGATCACCGAGCCTGTGACGCGTGGAGGATACTTCGATGACTGTGGACATTCGATCGTGCCGTGGCTGTTCCGTGGCCAGTGCTGCAGTGTCGCGACGTGATTTCGTCTCAACCGCGACCCTGGCCGCTGTCGCCGTTGCGCTGAGCGGATGCGGCAGTGGAGGCGGGGAGGGTGGACCAACGTCACCACCATTCGTCCCGAAGCCGCCCGCGCTTGCCACGCCGCTGGTGATCACGCTGGCGAACTTTCCGGCGCTCGCGACGGTCGGCGGAGTGGCCCGCGTCAGCAGCCAGCCGCCGATCGCGCTGGCCCGAACGTCGAGCGGCCTGGTCGGTTTTTCGCTTGAATGCACACATGCTGGCACAACGGTCGATGTCCGGTCGAACTTCACTCTCAAGTGCCCCAATCACGGCGCCGAGTTTTCGTTCGATGGCACTTGGACCGGCGGTGAGCAGCAGACCTCGAGCCTCTTTCGTGTCACCGTGACGCCAGATGCCGCGGGCGCAACCGTCTTGATCTCGACCTGAGCCATACGGCGATTCACTCCCGGGGGTTGACAGCTCTCGCCTCGCGGGGCACTCTACTGTTCATGAGCCATCCGGTCCGCGCCCTCTTTACCAGCTATTATTACTTTGGCCGCCTCGCGGACCAGGGTGGTAAAGCGCGCGCGTAACACCGCGACTGACTTTCCTCCGAGGCCCGCAGCGATGCGGGCCTTTCGCTTTTCTGCGAGGCCCGGACGCCGCGGACTCCTCTTCACCACGCCTCACGGCACAGGAGCCCCGCCGATGTTGACCCAGCCGAAGACCCCCGCCGCGACCCCCACCCCCGATCGCACGCCAGAACAACAGCGCGCCGCCGAACGTGTGGAGTCACTGCGTGCCTCGATCGATCGGATTGACGAGATGCTGGTCTCGCTGATCGGTGAGCGGCAACGCCTCGCGCGCGCCGTCGGGACGGCCAAGCGGACGGCCGCGATGCCGCCGGTCGATGCGACCCGCGAGCATGACGTGATTCAGCGGATCGCGAATCATGCCAGCGATCACGGTGTGAACGAGACCGAGGCCCGGCTGCTCGCCGACCAGTTGATTCGGCTGGCGCGGACGACTCAGGGGCTGCCCGTCGTCAGCCGCCGCGAGTCGGCAGCCGCGTAGTTGTTGGTGACGCAACGCGGCCATGTGCCGATCGCCGCTGCCATAGACCAAGCATGCTCATCACTGCCGCACCGTGCGACTGTCGATTTACCCCCGGACCCTATGTACTCGCCCTTCCGCCCGACAGCATGGTGGCCACATAGCTCCCACGATCTTCGTCCTGGAACACGATGTTCCGGCTCTGCATCTCTGCCTTGGCCTTGCTCCAGTGCAGCTGCATCGTCGCCGACGACGTGTTCGAGACGATGTAAGAGTCCAGCCGAACCGCGGGGTCGCCGAGTCGTGTCTCGATTTCCTTCACTGTTTCGTGAAACAGGATCTTCGGGTCATCCCACCCCAGATTTCTGATACCCTTTGGATCCACGAAGACAACGCGCTGCTGACTGCCCTCGATTAGCCAGAGCATGAAGTCGGGATGGAAGTTTCCCGCCTCGAAGAACCCGACGCCGCGCCCGCGACTGAGGTTGCGCAGCAGGTACAGCTCACGTTTCGCGAAGTAGTCGGCGTTCGCCTCATGGAACGCCTTCAGGTCTTCCACGAACTGCCACTCCCCCTTGTTCAGCGGGGCCGGTCGGATCTCGACGATCCCGGAGTCAAGGTAGAGCAGCCGCTGGTACAGGTGCTTCCCGAACCACAGCGCCTTCATGCCGCAGAACTCCCATGGCTTCCTCTCGCCCCGCTCGAGCATCGCCTTCAGCTCCTCGAGCTTGGCGATGATCTCCTCCTGCGACTTGTCCACGAGAACGCGGTAGTGGCCGTTGTTGGGTGACTCCTTCACGCCGAGGAAGTTAGGGTCGTCGCCTTCGAGATCGCGGTACTCCAGGTGTGGCAGCTCCCAGTCGCGCTTCCTGAACAGGTAGTAGCGCTCCGTGTACTTCCGCAGCAGCGCGATCGCGAGCTCTTCCCACGCCCGCACCTTTGCGAAGCCGTCGCCCAGCAGTTCGCCTTCAGGAACCAGCAGCGTATACCAGCTGTGGTTCGTGAGTAGTGTGACGATGCCGTCGCGCGTGAGATTCAGGTTGTACCAGCCGCGCTCCGCCTTGAATCGCTCCAGCTCGAAGTAGAGCCAGTCCATGTCGAGAAACGCGATGTGTGTTGCCGTGAGATGCGCCTCATGCTTCACCGCCTCACCATCGCCGCCGACCAGGCCACGTGACCCCAGCGACCGGATCTTCGGATACCAATCGAGCACCAGCCGGTTCTGGTAAAGCTGGTGTGCCTCGGAGGGCCGAGACAGGTCGGGGGGAGCGAGTGTCGGCACCGGAGCCAGCTTCCGGAAAGCGTCGCCGAACTCTGTGCTTACACCGTTGATGGTCTTCTTCAGCCGGACCGTCTTGAGGCGCTGCGTCCCGAGGTTCCGGATCACCGGCAACAGAAACTCGATCTGTTCTTCGTTCGACGGAAGGCCCTCCTCTTCGAGGAAATCACGGAATTGCGCCATGTAGTCGGCGTGTACGCCGAAGATGCCAAGTGTTTCGAGCACGGCGATGTGGCGAGGCCGTTCGACGCCTTCTGGTAGATCAGCCTTGAGACTGCGCTTCAGGCTTGTATCGTAGCCCTTGAGCCGCACACCACGCCCGAAGAGCTGGATGATCTGCGCCCCCTCGCTTTTGCCGACGTTCATGAGCCCCATCGTCGACACACGCCAGCTGCTCCACCCTTCGGTGAACTTCTTCGACCCGATCAGCAGATTGATGGGCGACGCTGATGTGTTGATGGCATGAAACAGCGACTCCGAAAAGTCACGGTCGCCGGTGGCAAGCCCGGCATCACCACAGAGCTTTACGAGCTTCGCGTCATCGCCTACGTTGATCACACCGAACGGCTCGTTATCGGCGCCAAGGCGCAGGGCAATCTCACCCGTGGCACCTTTCAGGTTTTCCACATACAGCTGCCCACCGGCGGGCGCGTTGAACAGCGCAGCGAGTGTATCGTCGAAGAGCTGTGCTGGCTGCAACCCGGTCGCGTTTAGGTAGGCAAACCGGCCGGCAAAGAGATTCCGTCCCGTTGCTGTGATCAGCCCCTCGTTCAACACGCGACGAATGCACTCGATGCTACTACTCCGATTGGCCACGTACCCGGCCAGAAACTTCAGGATCTCCACGATGTCGGTGGCATCGCGCGTGGCGAGCGTTGCAGTCACGCTCCCACCCACGAACACCCAGAGCGGCTTCTCGATGTTGAACGGTCGGAACGCGCCCCCGCTCTCGCGATACAGCCGCTGCTGCTGATAGAACGTCAGCAGGCAGGCCGTGAGGTACAGCTCCTGCTGGCTCTGCTGCGTGCTCTCGTCGAGGTTCAGGATCTGGTAGTCCTTTCCGAACCCATCGCCGTAGAAGTACTTGTACGAGTAGTCCACCAGCGTGCTCTTGGCATACATGTCGATGAGCGGGACGTTGCCCTTCACCGCCTGCCCGAAGGTGGCCGAGTACTCGAAGGAGAAGCCTTTCTCGCACAACTTTTCTCGTGCCTTCATCCAGGCGCCTTCCTTGCCACCGCTGGCGCCGCGGTGCCCCTCGTCAACCAGCACGAGGTTGTTTCCCTCGAAGGCGTCGATGGCGACGGTCTTGTCCCCCATCTCGTCGCGGAGGCGGGTGACTTCGAGAATCTCCACTGCCTGCCCCGTGAACAGCCCGCGCCCGTCCTTGTTGAACAGCTCGGCCGAGATGCCGGCGGCGTGGAACTCGCGCAGGTGCTGCTGCGACAACCCTTCGTTGGGCGTGAGCAGCAGGATCCGGTTCAGCTCGCGCTCGCGCCCATGCGTGGCAAGCGCCTGCTGATACTGCAGGATGTTGGCGTGCATGAGCAACGTCTTGCCGCTGCCCGTCGCCATCCAGAAGGCCAGCTTGTTGAGCTGCGGCCACGCCTCGGCCTCCACATCAAATGACGCGAGACGATCAGGCGCGACCTTGTCGGCATTGTACACGTCCACCTGCGCGTTGAGCGCCACCAGCAACGCCTTGGGATCCGTGAAATACCGGTCGAGGTAGATCTCGGTGAACAGCAGGCTCAGGTACTGGAAGTACTTCCAGACGATCGGCTCGTCCCCCCGCGTGATGCGCTTGGCGTTCAGCCGCTGCGTATGTCGGACGATGTGCTGGTCGTACCGGAGCAGCGTGTCAGTGCTGAGCTGCGTGAGGTTGAAGAACTGCGAGGTGAGCGCGTGATGGAACCGGTGGACGTTGTTTTCGTCCAGCCCCTCCAGCGCCTCATTCTTGAGATGCTCGGCCAGCTCCTCGAACCGCCGCACGTTGAAAAGCGAGAGGATCCACTGGTTCAGGACCAGCTTGTACGGGAACGGGACCTGGGGCTGGGTACCGGTCCGCCGGGGCCGGCCGGCCGACGTGGCGGGTGAGGCGGCCGTAGCTGAGTTCGCTGAGCGGCGGGGGCGTCCCGGGGGCATCAGGAGCGCTCCTCGCCGTTGTTGCTCACGTATTCAACATTGAGCCGGTTGTCGCTCACTTTTGCGTGATAAGTGAGCAACAAACTCGGCGCCGATGCTACGATTCGATGGGCCACGACTGAGCGTATTGGGCGGTGATTGGGCAAAGATTGGGCTACCAATGGAGAAAAGCCCAATTCGACTATCTGGTAAGTCTCTGAAAGACAATGACTTACATACTGCTCATTGGTGCCGACATCAACAGTCACGGTGCCATCGCCTCATTTTCTGGCCCAATCGACGGCCCCGGGTACCACCGTGCTCCTCTGGTCGTACCGACCGTGTGCACCTGATTGTCCCGCTGCAGCTCCCGAAGCAGGCTGCGCACGGTGTCCCTCGAGACGGACGGCAACACTTGCAGGAACTCTTCCATCCGAGATCCGGTCCGCGCGTTGTCGGTGATGTGCTTCAGCAGCAGCGCCTTGTTGGTCCCGCGGTCGAGGCCCTTTCGGCGCGTGTAGGTGCCCTTGCCCTTGAGCGAGGCGTACAGATCGCGGGAAAGGATGTGCCGAGCGCCACGCCCTCGCCCCACCGACTCCACCGCCCCAACGCTGATGAGCGCAGGTACGAACTTCCTCAGATGCGTCGGGATCTCCATCTCCCGGCTGAGAAGGTCCAGTACAAGGAAATCGTACGTCGAGAAGGCTTTCGTCCTCTCCGAACCCAGTCTCTCGAGAAAACGCACCAGTTCCGGGCTGTTCAACGTGCCCGCCAGCGTCAGTCGCACCTCGCTCTCTGAGGTGCCGTCGAAACTGGGCAGTGCCTTCCCGTTCAGCACTGCGCTCTCGTACATCAGGTTCATCCCCTGCCCACTCCGCTCGATCAGCCCCACCTTGGCCAGCGCCTCGGCCAACCGCCGGTTCCGCGGGTTCTGCTGATCGAGAATGTTCTCCAGCGTCACCCCAGCGGGTAAGCCACCGGGACTCACGATCTCGAGGCGGCGCGCGTACTGGCGCACGAACACAGACCCGCCGAGCCGATAGTCACGGTGTGCCACGGCGTTGAGCAATGCCTCACGCACCGAGACTTCGTCGAAGGTGGGCACCTCCTTCCGGAACAGACCGTCCTGATAACTCTGCCGGTCGTTGCGCAGGTTGATCCGGTCCCAGATGTCCTGCCGCCAGAGAAAGAACCCCTCACGATACTCCACGCGCTCCGCCGCCGGCCCCGACGCTTCCGACGATCGGTACTCGAACACCAGTTCCGCCTGCGCCAGATGCCGGCCGAGTGCTGACCGCGTTCCGAACAGAATCAGAGCCGCGTAGGTCACTCCGCCATCAACTGTGAGCTCGGCGTCAGCCAGCGTCTGCGCGTCGGACCACGATATCCGGCGCGCATCATTCACCTTCTCCGCCCACCTCTCACGGAAATGGCCGATCGCTTCCGTCGACAGGTCCGCTACAGTGGCGCCGGCACAGACCTGCGCTGAGAAGTCCGGACCTGTCTCGGCGAACATCGCCTGAAGCTCCGCACTGCCGAGCGCAGTCAGGTCGTCGCCGGCGCGCTTCAGGTACCGCCCATTGTATTGCCATGCCGTACCCGGCAGACGGCTTGGCACATGGACCACGAGCACCCGCCCCTCGGCTGTTCGCATCTCCTCGACTGGAATTCGGTGACCGAGCCGCGTATGCAGGCCGGCTTCGGTACGCCCGGGTTCCGCGAAGGCCGCTGAGCCGACGATGCGGCGCGGACGCTCGTCAGTGATGCCGAGCAGGATCTTGCCACCGCCCTCGTTCGCCAGTGCAACGCAGTAGTCGGTCAACTTGTCGAAGTCATACCGCGACTGCGCCTGCTTGAACTCGAGACGCGTACCCTCGGGTTCAGCCAGCCACGCGTGTAACTGCTCCAGCGACGTCGGCCCGGTCACAGTCAGTCCGTCCCCTCGAACATCAACCGATGGAAGTGCTCCTCGGTGAGCTGCACCTTCCAGCGATCATCCGCAGTCTTGAGGTTCTCGAGGTTGTTGCCGCCGTTCACGTAGATCAGGTCGAACTCGCTGTCACGCGCCGAGTAACCCTGCTTGGTGAACCAAGCATCGAGCACGAGGTTGTCCTGCTCCGGGGTGCCGGTGAGCTTGCGCCAGATCACCAGTGTCGTGCGCCCATCGGGGGTGGTGCCAGTGACCGTACGGAACCAGAACGGTCCGGTAGCATCCTCGCGGATCCGTTTGTCCGCCAGTTGCAGCCGCTCTTCGCTGTCGCGCACGAAGCTGGCGCTGAACACCTGCGGTGCGGCAATGTGCTGCACGCGCAGCCCAAGCAGCCAGTTGAAGGTCTCCAGCAGATCGACGTTCACCTCGCGGCTTTCGTCCGATCCGGGTCGCTTCACCTTCAGCTTGTAGGCCGTGGGATCGGTAAACGCCTGTACGTTGAGCAGTGACTGCGAGCCGCGCGTCTCTACGTTGAGCATGTAACGCAGCAGGTACTGCTCCTTGAGCCGGTCGGCGCCTTGCGCGTCCGGGGCATCGAGAGCGAGTTGCTGCTGGGTGGTGCGGCGCGGTTCGAGGTTGTTGAGGGCGTCCTCGTACGACTCCAGCCGGATCACCTTGACGATGCGTGGAGATCGCTCAGACTCCTCGACCGTGGCTAACCGTTCTGGTTTGCCGTCCTTCCACTTAGGAGTGTAGATGACCTTCTTGATTCGCGGAAGGAGAACTGTATCAAAATAGTCACCCATCTCTACCAAAACAAACGTACGGCGGTAGCCGTCGGCACGATTGAGATTGATGACTGCGTGGGCTGTCGTGCCAGACCCGGCGAAGGGGTCTAGTACTGAGTCGTGCGGTCCGAGATTTGATGCACTTATGCAATCAGCCACGAGTTGAACAGACTTAGGAAAGGCAAACGGCTTGCTTCCAAAAAGTTCCTTCAGCTCTGCTGCGCCGTAATTCGATGAAGCGTACTCGTTTTTGTCCCACCATGATGACGGCGTAGAGTCCTCGTCGATTCTAGTCTTGAAGTCGATCATAACCCGTCCGGAGGAGTCTCTACGAACTCGATACTCATCAAGCTCGGCAGCCACCCGCTCGAACCCGCGATGCCACCGCTTCTCAACGACTGCCTCTCCGGCCAGAACAACGGGGAATACGGCCACCTCGCCATTGCCAAGCGGTTCTAGAATCGCGTAGGCGCGCGCAGCATCATCCCATCGCATGATCGGAATACGAATCGAATCATCTGGTCCAACGAACATGGGATAGTGCATTTTGGGTCGGTCCGCTCTTAAGTCATTTGTGCCCGTGCGAATAAAGCTCATCCACGAGAATCGCCCCTTCTCATCCACGAGCGGATATCTTGCAAGACGCCGATCCGTAAGCTCAAGCGATCCCGGCACGGCATCTCGCCCGTTTCCGTAGAACAAGGCGTACTCGTGAGCAGGCGAAAAGCTGTCACTCGCCTTGCGGCTCTGTGGGTTCGATCTAACAACGGCAACACCGACTCTCTTCGGAAAGACTGCTCCGAGCACTTGCCGCGCCTCAGACAGCTCCTCGTCGTCGATCGCGAACGCCACTATACCCGATTGCTTCAGAAGCGCCTGAGTGGCCACCAAGCGATCCTCTACGAGGCTTAACCACGACGAGTTCTTATAGTTGTTCTTGTAATTGATCGCTGACGCATCAGTGTTATAGGGAGGATCAACGTATGCGCACTTCATTCCAGACATGAATTGCGCACGCATGAATGTGAGCGCCTGAAAGTTCTCGCTGGCGAATAGACAGCCGTCGACACCACGGTCACGCAGATCCAACAAATCGAGAAGTTTCTCGACAGCAGGTTGCGAAAAGAATCGAGTGTCTAAGACAAGTGAGGGATGCGCCTTCAGAAAGGCCAGCGTAAGCGGCTTTGTATACGCGAACGCAATGAGATCCCCAGCGATCCCGTCAATCGCGCAAAGCCTTACCCACTCCTCCCGCTGCGCCTCATTCGCAGCAATCTCCGGATAGAACTCCTCCGGAATGATTCCCAGCCGAATGCAGTACGACGTCTCCACCACGAACTTCTTCTTCAGCCACAACTTCTTCTGAAAATCCTCGAGCTGTGCCAGGAAGTCGATGATCTTCCCCGCGATCCGGCGCACCACCTTGATCTTCGACAGATACTGCTCCACCCGCGGCGCCGTGTCGCTCTCCACATCGTCGAGGTGCATCACCTCGTTCTTGATGTAGAAATCCAGCTCACGCCGCAGGAACCCACTTAGGTCCTTGTGGATGAAGTAGTCGAAGGTATTGCGGTCAAAGTATCCCTTGAGGTGCTTCATCAGCAGGGTGCGCGCAGCATCCTTCTCGGTCGGCGCCAGCGCCTTCAACGCCGCCACCCACTCCGCAAACTGAGCATCGGTGCTGCCAAGCACCCCCGCCTCAGCCTCGGCGTTGAGCTCCGGCTGCTTCCGCGCATCAGGGAGATAGGTAAATCGGATCGCCAGCTCTCCATCTTCCAGCGCCAAAGGCTGATCTGCCGCCAGCCGGAATCGCCGCTCCTTCCCCTCGGCGGCCTTCACGTTGCCATGCTCCCCCTCGGCAGCATCCACGAGGCGGAAGTGGACTCGCATCGGGTTCGCCTCATCGTCCGGCCGCAGCCGGAAGGCGTAGTCGCGCAGGTACTCGCTGGTCTTGATGTAGTACTGGTCCTTGTTGGCCCAGTGCAGCGTGACCTCTTCGCCCTCGTATGGAATGGCGTACACGCCGGGCTTGTACACCCGCTTGGCGAGGAAATCTCCTTCGGAGTAGTAGCGCCGGAAAAAGGAATAGAGATGGTCGTACACCTCGCGCTCAAGCGCCTTCACGTCCACCGCATCGGTTGTAAGCCGCGCACGCAGCTCCTTCACCTTGGGCAGCGTCTCCGGATCGGCCCCCAGCGAGTGCGCCTGCTCGATTGCCTTCGCCAGCTGCTGCTCCAGCTCCACCTTGTCGGCCGTCTGGTACTGCCCAAACGCCGCCTGCACCTGCGGCAGCAGGTCCTTGTCCAGGAACTGCGTGACCTCGTCACGCTTGGCGTGCATCACCCGATACAGGCCGAAGTCGAGATCTGGCTGGTCGAGCTGGAACAGCTCCTGAAGCAGCGCTTTGAGCTTGGTGTACTGCGGGGTCATGACAGGTCCTGTCGGTCCGGGATGAAACGGTGCGGCAGTGAGACGCACAGCAAGGCACCAGTTGCCAATCTACCGTCAGCGTCTGACGGCGTGAGAGCCGCACGTACCGCGGAGTGGCAGCAACCAGCGAGGGTAGAACGCCGCGCGCTCGTTACGTGCAGGTGATCAGACCACCCGCCAGCGAATGGAGAAGAGCGTCTCGTGCTCGGTGCGGCTGGCGAGCCGACGCTCCAATTCGTCGATCAGGCGGTCACGCTTCTCGAACACCTGGTCTTCGGCGGCAAAGATCTCCTGCCGCTGCCGGCGCTGCTGGCGCTCCAGCTTCTGGATCTTCTCCTGGATCTCATGCTGCTCGGCCAGCGTGACCGCCTGCCGCGCCGAGCGACGGAGAGCCTTGATCTGGTCCTTTGTGTCGTGCAGCGCCTTTTCGGCGGCGTGGATCAGGTCATCAGCCCAGCGTTCGAGCTTTTCACGCGCCGCCTGAAAGTGTACGTTGTTGTGCTCCAGTGACCGGCTCAGCGTGGCTTTGGCGTGGCGCTCCGCCTCACCGGCGAGCTGGATCTCTACCGGCGCCGGCATCATGGCGTCGTGCACCGTCCCCGCGAGGCTGAACAGCTTCTCCATCGCTTCCTGGTCCAGCGCGTGGCCATTGTCATCGAAGCCGCTGAAGAGAAGGTACTCCTCCCGCTCATATGACTCCACCGCCATCCGGGCCAGCGTCAGGTATCCGGCGCGCCCCTTGAGCGCCTCCACGGCAGCGACGCGCGTGGCGTGGCGTGAGATGTCGAAGTCGATTGCCACCGTTGGTGTGGGCAGTGCTTTGGCCGACGCAAGCACATGCTCGCCGAGTGGGTGCGAAAGGCGATAGAGAAACCGGCTGCTGTCGTCAACTGCGGAGTCACCGTCGCTGGCGCGCGGGTGTGTCTTCGAGATCAGGTGGTACCGACCGGCGGCGATCTCGGGGGCCGGTGGCGCCAGCAGATCGAACGCGAGCGCCGCGTCGTCGAAGCGGGCCGCCGAGGCCAGCATGGATCGGGTGAGTGCCCAGAAGCGCTGCCCCACGCGATCGAGCTGGGCCTTCGCATCGGCCAGCCGGAGCTTGAGGCGCTGGTGCACATCCTCGTCGAAATGCTCCAGCAATGCGCGACGGGTGTCATCCAGACGCGAGCGGATTTGCTCCTCCAGCTCGTCCTGCAGTGACTTGAAGGCGGCGTCGATCTCGGCGGGGGTCCGGCACTGCTGGTAGATGGCCAGGATGCGCTGCTCGAAGTCCACGCCCGATTCGATAGTGCCCAGCACATCGTCCGACGCACCGAAGACGCCGCTGAACAGCGAGAACTTCTCGGTGAGCAGCTGCAGCACGCGCTTGTCGGCGGCGTTGCGCTCATTGAGAAAGTTGATCACCACCACATCGTGCTGCTGCCCGTAGCGGTGGCAACGTCCGATCCGCTGTTCGATGCGCTGTGGGTTCCACGGCAGGTCGTAGTTCACGACCAGTGAGCAGAACTGCAGATTGATGCCTTCTGCCGCCGCCTCAGTCGCGAGCAGGATGGTGCCGTGGTCGCGGAAGTGCTCGATGAGCGCCGTGCGAAGATCGACCGCACGGGAGCCGGAGGCTCGGCCGGTAGCGGCGTTCGTGACCAGCCACTGTTCGTAGATGGCGGTGGCTTCGGGGCCACCGTTGGTGCCGTTGAACAGCACCACCTGATCGGCGTAGCCGTTCTGCTCCAGGTAGGTCTTGAGGTAGTCCTGTGTGCGGCGTGATTCCGTGAAGATCAGCGCCTTGCGCGCGGCCCCGGTGGTGGCCATCTGTGTGAAGCCCACATCCAGCGCCGTGAGCAGCGCTTCGGACTTGGTATCCACCCCGATCCGCCGCGCCCGCTCCGCCAGCCGGCGTAGGATCTCGATTTCCTCGCGAAGTTGCTGCCGGTTGATCGGCGCCGACGTGCGCTCGTCGGGTACGTCGTCATCGTCATCACCGAGAATCTCGTCGAGCAGATCGTCATCGAACTCCTCGGCCTCGATCAGCTGGCTCGCGAACTCCGGATCGTTGCCAACCTTGTCGTTTTGGAGCGTTTCGAGACGCACGCGCAGCGTATCCAGCGTAGCTGCGATGGCCAGCGATGATGACGCCAGCAGCTTGCGCAGGATGAGGGCGGTCAGATGCCGTTGCCGCTGTGGGAGCGCGTAGCTGTTCTCTCGCTGCAGGAAGTCGGAGACCGCTTCGTAGAGCGACTGTTCGTCGTCGGTGGGGGTGAACGGCCGGGTGAGCGGGCGCCGCTCGGTGTATCGGATGTACTCGGTGACCTGATTGCGCAGTGTGCGCTTGCAGAAGGTGGCGAGCCGCGCGCGGAGTGCGCCGAGGTTGCTCCCCGCGCTGGCGTACAGCGAGCGGAAGGCGTTGACGTCACCGAAGAGCGTGTCGTCGATGAGTGTGGAGAGGCCGTACAGTTCCAGCAGGGAGTTCTGAAGCGGCGTAGCTGTCAGCAGTAGCTTCCGGCACCCCTCCGTGGCCCAGCGGATGCCTTGGCCCACCTTGTTGCTGGGGCGGTAGGCGTTGCGGAGCTTGTGCGCTTCGTCGATCACCACCAGGTCCCACGCCACGCCTCGCAGGTCGTCGCGGATGACGCGGGCGAAATGGTACGAGACTACCAGAATGGCGCTGTCTGCCAGCGGCTCGCGGCCGAGCCGCTTGGCCTCGCGGTACGCGCGCGCGTCGAGCACCTGCACGGGGAGGTTGAACTTCTCTGAGAGCTCAAGAGCCCACTGCTTGCGGATGGACGATGGGCAGATGACGAGCAGGCGCCGTTTCCGTTCGGCCCACAGCTGACAGAGCACGATACCGGCCTCGACCGTTTTGCCTAGGCCGACCTCGTCCGCGAGAATCACTCCCTTGGAGAGGGGTGAATGCAGCGCGAAGAGGGCGGCTTCTATTTGATGCGGATTGAGGTCGACGGCGGCGTCGAAGAGAGCGGTTGAGAGCCGGTCGATGCCGCTTGGTGCACGCCGAGTGAGGTCATGGGCGAAGAACTTGGCGTGGTAGGGCGTCAGGGGCATCGGCACGAGGGCGAGGATCGGCTGGCTCGAGCCAGGTCAGCCTGTGTCGCATTCACGGTTTGACCGTGGTATGGGGCTTGGTTCTCCTTGAATGCTAACCCTTCGCGGTGATCCGACCACACTGCACCCAGCCGCCCTCGACGGGATTTGTTGGCATACCCCGTCGCCTCCTCGGCCGGTGGCGTGGATCGTGAGTGCTTGCTGCCCGCGAGGTTGACCGTCCACGATTTCTGCCGTCCGCGCGTAGACCCACGTCAGATCGATTCATTGACACACTCCTAGCCGCTCCGCATGACCTCTCGCCGCGATTTTGTCGCCACCACCGCGCTCGCCGCCGGTGCGCTTGCCCTCGGTCGTCCGCGCGACGCGGCCGCCCATTCGCGCCTCATGCCGCATGTGCAAAGCCGCATGGACGCGCCGACACGCGACCTGTTGCTTCTGGCACTCGACACCGCGAAACGCGCCGGTGCCAGCTACGCCGATGCGCGAATCCAGCGGGTGCAGCGTAACGCCGTCTTCACCCGCGAGAAGCAGGTGCTCGACGTGATCGACAGCGACACCATCGGCTGCGGCGTGCGCGCACTGGTCGACGGTTGCTGGGGATTTGCTGCGACGCCGAGGCTGACCAACGAAGGCATTCAACGCGCCGCGATGGAAGCCGTCGCCACCGCCAAGGCCAATCGCATTGCGCGCGACAAGCCGATCGAATTGGCCCCGAATCCGAGCCATCCCGACGCCACCTGGTCGAGCGGCTTCACTATCGATCCCTTCAGCATCTCGATCGAGGAGAAAGCGACACTGGCCATTGCCGCCAACACGGCCGCGCTCTCGGTGCCCGGTGTGCGGTTCGTCAGCACACAACTGCAGTTCGTGAAGGAGGAGCGCAACTACGCCAACACTGATGGCTCCGTCATCGCGCAGACGCTCGTTCGTACCTACACACCGATGAGTATCACCGCCGTCAGCGCCGATCGCAGCGACTTCGCAATCCGTGATGCGGTGGTGCAACCCACTGGGCGCGGCTGGGAATCGGTGCTCGAGAACAACCTGCCAGTCAACGCAAAGAAGTGGGCCGAGGAAGCGGCGGAAAAGCTGACGGCGAAATCAGTAGAGCTGGGACGCTGGGATCTCATCCTGCACCCGTCCAACCTTGGCCTCACGCTGCATGAATCGGTGGCGCATCCCACCGAACTCGATCGCGCCTATGGCTACGAAGCCAACTACGCCGGCACGTCGTTCGTCGCACCGCCGGAGAAGGTGCTCGGCACACTCAAGTTCGGCTCGCCTTTGATGACCATCACCGGTGATCGCTCGGAACCTGGCGGTTGCGCCAGCATCGGCTACGACGATGATGGAGTGAAGCCGGAAGGGTTCACAATCATTCAGGACGGCGTGTTCGTCGACTACCAGACCACACGCGAACAGGCGATGTGGCTCGACTGGTGGTACAAGAAGCGCGGGATGCCCACGCGTAGTCACGGCTGCTCCTACGCCGACTCGTGGAGCAGTGTGCAGTTTCAGCGGATGCCGAATGTGTCGATCAAGCCGGGCGCGAAAGACCTCGGCTGGAACGACCTGATTGCGGCAACCGACAAGGGCATCGCCATTCTCGGACGCGGGTCGTACTCGATCGACCAGCAGCGCTTCAACGGCCAGTTCGGCGGCGCGCTGTTCTACGAAGTGCGCGGCGGCAAGATCGTCGGCCAGCTGCGCGACGTGGCCTACCAGTTCCGCACCACCGAATTCTGGGGCGCGCTCGACATGCTCGGCGGCCAGAAAAGCTACGAACTCTACGCCACCTTCTCCGACGGCAAGGGACAGCCTGGCCAGGCGAATGCCGTCACCCACGGCTGCGTCCCGACGCGGCACAAGCAGGTCAACGTCATCAACACAGGGCGCAAGGCGTGAGCATCACCACCGACCGACACGCACTTCGCTCGACAGCCACCGACCTGGTCCTCCGCAGCGGGTGCACGGCATGAGCATGATCCTCGACCCCCGCGCACCGCGCTCGCTCCTGGCTGAGGATGTGGTGATCTCGCGAAGCGACGCACAACGCGTGATCGACAGTGTGATCAAGCTGTCGCGCGCTGATTCGGTGCAGGCGGTGATCCGCTCGTCCCGCACGAGGAACGTCCGCTTCGCAGCCAACCAGCTCTCCACCGCCGGCGTGGTGGAAGACACCACGCTGGTGGTCATGTCGTTCATCGGTCGCAAGCACTCGGCCGTCACCACCAACGATCTGTCGCCGGAGAGCATCGAACGGACGGTGCGCAAGGCGGAAGCCATCGCGCGACTGGCGCCGGATGATCCGGAGATGCTGCCGGTGCTCGGGCCCCAGAACCTGCGCGACCTAAGCACCGCGTGGGACGAGGCGACCGCCAACCTGCCCGCCGGCGACGTGACAGCGGCGGCCAACACGGCCCTCGGCCCGGCCCGACGCGCGGGTAGCACGCTCAACGTGGCCGGATTTCTGGTAACCGGCGCCGACGCCATTGCGATCGGCACCAGTGCTGGCCACTTCGCCTACCACCGTGGCACGAGCGCGAACTACACGCTCACGGTCCGGTCCGCCGACGGTACCGGCTCTGGGTGGAGCGGCGAGGATGCCGTCGCCTGGAGCTCGCTGAACTTCGCGGCGGTCAGTGCCCAGGCGATCGAGAAGGCCGAAAAGTCCCGGAATCCGGTGGCAATCGAACCCGGTCGCTACACCGTGATCCTCGAGCCACAGGCCGTCGGCGACCTGGTCGGGTTGATGCCACGGTACTTCAACGCGCGCAGTGCCGACGAAGGACGGAGCCCATTTGCGAAGCAGGGCGGCGGCAACAAGCTGGGCGAAGTGATCGTGAACGCCATGATCACACTCTCCAGCGACCCAGGTGACCCGATGGTGCTGACGCAGCCGTTCGACGGTGATGGTATGCCACTGACGAAGCAGTCATGGATCACCAACGGGACACTTTCGACGATGTTGGTGCCCAGAGCGTGGGCGGCACGGAAGAACCTCGTCGCGACTGGCACCCCGAACAACCTCATCCTCAGCGGTGGGACTACCTCCCGGGAGCAGATGATCGCCAGCACCCAGCGCGGTGTACTGGTTACCCGGCTCTGGTACCTGCGCGAGACCGACCCTCGCACGATGAGCTACACGGGCCTCACCCGCGACGGCACGTTCCTGATCGAGAACGGGAAGATTTCCAAGTCGATCAAGAACATGCGGTTCAACGAGAGCCCTCTGTTCCTGCTCAACAACGTCGAGGCGCTCGGACCGGTCCGTCGCACGGCATCTGACGGGCCTGGTACGCAGATCATGCCGATTCTCAAGGCGCGTGATTTCAACTTCACGTCGCTGTCGGACGCTGTCTGAACTGTCGGTTCCGAGCAGGGGCTCGCAGTACAGTGGGTCGGATGGGATGGAGGATCGCTGACACCGTTCACGCGGGGGACGCGGAGGACGCGGGGAAGAGCAACGACGAAGGGCTTTGGGAACAGCGACTCGCGAGCGCAGCTCCAACAGCCTTGGCTGTTCCCCCGCGTCCTCCGCGGCCTCCGCGTGAACAGAGTAGATGATGTCCCGAGCCACACCACGGCTGGCTCGACAACAGAGTGTGTAGCCAATTGACCGAACGGCAGCGCCTGCTACGCGCACCCGATTCGATTAAGTCTGGTGGGGTGGAGGATCG
>JANNVN010000527.1:0-5490 GCA_031414435.1 Gemmatimonadaceae bacterium | reverse complement strand
ATCACGCGGCGACTGCACACGCTGTTCTTGGAGGTGGTGGCAGGAAAGGTGGAGCGGTATCGAGAGTGGCTGGTGCCGTTGGCTCCTGCGCGGCACGGCTAGTGGCGGGGGGCGGGCGGGCTGGTGGCCGGAGGCAGTCGGAGCGCCCGACTGGCCGCGTTGAAAATCCTCGCAATAGCGCTGGTATTGCTGCGGTGTTCGCCTTGCTATCCGGGCGCCCCAACTGGCTTGGTGCTCTCCGAAATTCAGCGACACGCCACTAGAACTTCCAGTTGTACCCCACACGCACAACCTGCGTCTCCAGAAAGTCGGTGCTGACGACCGTGAAATCGGTGCCGCGAATCGTCCGTTGCGCCTGATTCGTGCTCAGCAGATCGGTGGCGTTCACCACCAGCTCGCCGCGGCCATTCTGCATACTCTTCTTCAGGCCGACATCGAGCGAAAACCGGCTGCCGATCCGTCCCTGCGGCAGCAGGTCAGGTGCCAGGAACACACTCGATACCTGCGTCTGCAACCCACGCGGCAGCGTCATGACGGCGTTCAGCTTGACATTGCCCGAGGTGAGCTGTTCGCGAGAAGCAGAATAGCGCACAGGCACCGGATACTGATTCACGACCGAGAACGCATCCACCGTGCGGCGAAACACGTTCGCGTTGGCATTGAGTGACAGTCGTGGCGAGACGGTCTGTTGCCAGACGACCTCCCCGCCAGTACTCCAGCTGCGCCCGCCGTTCTGGAAGACGTTGTACAGCAGCACGCTGCCGGGCACCTGTGTGGCGATGCGCGTGATGGTGCCGTCCACGATCCGGTGATATGTGGCAGCGTATACACTGCCCTTCGACCAGCTGGTCTTGTATCCCAGCTCGATGGAGGTGGCGAACTGCGGCTGTCGCGCGGGGTTGCCGACCTTGATCAGTTCGGGTTCGTCGTACTTGGGAAAGATGCGGATATCTTCGTTCGGCCGATCGACGCGCCGGTTGAAGAAAAGCGAAAGCTTGTTCGCGTCGTCGAACTTCCAGGCGGCTCGTACATTCGGAAACGGCTGGAAATACCGGTACCCGTCGCTCTTGTAGGTATTGTGGTCGGGGTTGACCTCGTAGTCCACCAGCACGCTCTCGAAGCGCATGCCACCTTCGAGTTCGAGATGCTGACTCTCGAACACATAGTTGCCGTACAGCGCTGGAATCGTTTCGCGATAGGTTGCCCAGCCGCCCGCTCCGGAGTCGATCGGCGAGTTGATACCCGGGAAGAACTGCATGTTGACCGGAATCGACCGGTACCGTCCCTTGAACCCAAGCTCGACGCGCCCCTGCCGGAGCGGCTTGATGTAGTCGGCCATCAGGTCCACCACATGCTCGTCGGACAACAGCTTGAAAGCGTCGGATCCCACGAAGGCCGGCAGGGTGTTGGTGAAAAAGTACTGCTCGTCCTCGCGGTGGAACGAATAGTTCGTGGTGAACGCCAGCGTGTGCCCGGGCTGAGGGAACTTGTGCGTGAAGACGGCCGTGCCAAAGCCGGTGTACTTGACCTCATCTTCCAGAAACTGCCAGAGTCGGTAGCGATTCTGCACCGTGCCGCTGAAGTACGGGTTGTCCCCGTTGTCGAGAATTTTCTCCCGGTTGAACAGCCCTGAGACGGCCAGCGTGTTCTGGTCGTCGAAGGCGTGATCGACACCGGCGTTGAGCGTGGCGTAGTCGGTGCGTCGGTTCCGTTTCACCTGCTGCAGAATGACCGTCCCGTCGTCGTAGGTACGGGTCGAGAAGTCGTTTCGGTTCAGCGTGGGTGCATAGAGCCAATCGCCTTGTACGAAGGTGTTGGTTGCCCCTTTTCGATAGTTCAGCGCGACCGACGGATTGAACTTCGGTGTCCCCTGAAACTGCGGTCGGATGGTGGGGAGGTTCTCCCTCTTGACCCACAACGCGCCGGCACCGCCCATGATGCCGAGCTTGCCGTTGAATCCCTCCTGCTCCTGCTTCCTGAACACGAGGTTGATGATGCCGGCGCTGGCGTTGGCGTCGAACCGTGCCGAGGGGTTGTTGATGATCTCGATGCGCTCGAGTGCCGACGCCGGAAGATTGTCGAGTCCATTCTGCGAGCCGAAGCCCGTGAGCGCGGTCTGCTTGCCATCGATCAGCACAACCACCTTGTCACTGCCGCGCACCAGCACCTTCCCGTCCTGACCGACTGTCACACCGGGCACGGTGGACATCGCCTGCAGCACCGATCCGCCCGATTGACTGATGTTGTCGGCGACGGTGAAGGACTTCTTGTCCATCGCAGCCGACACGGCATCCGTGCCGGCCGTGACCACGACGCCGCTGAGTATGCGCGCTTCCCGGACCAGCTGAATTGCACCGAGGTCGAGGTACGCGCTGAGTTCACCAATCAGGACGCGCTGGCGGATGGGCTGATAGCCGATCGACCTGACGACGAGCACGTAGACACCCTTCCGGAGCCCGGTGAAGGTGAATGCACCAGCCTCGCTGGTGAGTCGCCCACCCACGAATGCACCATCAGCTTCCTTCAAGAGCTGCAGCGCCAGGAACGGGAGTGCGGTTTTGGTTTCCGCATCCTGCACCTTGCCAAACACGGTGACGCCGTTCGATGGCGCCTGTGCCAGCGTCGTCGACGCAGCACAGAGCGCGAGCAGGAGCGCGACGCAGAGTCGAAAGGTCATGCGAAGCACGGTGGCTGGATCGGAGTCGATAGGTGGCGGCCAGTATCGTGGATGCGAATCGTGGAGTCTATTGCTGCGGCTCCCGCTTGCACACCGCCGCATCCGGCTTCGTCAGGCAGAGCTGCGGCCAGGTTGCAAGTCGCAGCCCATACAACTCGTCCGCTGGCCTGGTGCGACATTGCGCGTCGTCCGCGCGTCGACCGGCGTTCGGAAGCAACGAACGACCCGCCGTCAGATCACACACGACTTCGATACCCTCCTTCGGGTCCCGAACGTCATGCGCAATGGCGTGCGACAGCACGCCGCGGTCGAAGTACAACGTGGCGACGCGCTTCATCCGGTCAGAGCTGACCACCCACAGGATCTTGCATCCGGTGTACTGATCAGTGATGGCGTCATTGCGGGGATGGACCATCAGAAAGCCCCCGGGCGTGCCCGCGATGCCCGCAGATGCGGGAGGTGCGGTGGTGGCGCAGTTGGTGGCCGTCGGGGGTAAGAAATCACTCACCGACTGTGCGTTCAGTGTCATGCACTGTACACACGCCGCAATGCCCGTGAGAACTCCCCGAAACCACCACGCAGCGCGGATGATGGGTACGACGGCGGGAGCGTTCATGGCCTGCCGTTCACTGGCGTCGTAGCCGGTGCCCCCGTAGTTGCCCGGCTACCACCGTCATCGCGCCGGTGTTCCATGCTGCGGCGCAGGCGCGTGGCGACATCCACGCCACACGTCACTTTGACGGTCCGAGCCACTGCGTGAAAAATGCCGCCACGCGGCCAGCATAGGCCGGGTCGGCCGCACCGTAGCCACCATGAAGGGCGCCGGGGATGGTCCACAGCGACGCGGTCGGTCCGATCGCCTCCGTCAGGACCGCGCCATCGCTTGGCGGCACGGTGCGATCCGCATCGCCGGCGACCACGAGTACCGGCCGCGGCCCGAGTCGCGCCGCGGCCGACTTGATGTTCAATGCGGCAAGAGAGACCCCCTCCATCTGCCAGAACAAAGCGGCGCCCATCGCTCTCAGGCGTCCCACGCCGGCGTATTCGAATGCCATCTGTTGTTCCAGGTCGACCGGGCTGCTCACAAAGACCATCGCACGAAGGCGCTGCTCTTCTGCCGCGACCGGCACGGCGACCACGCCCCCCATGGAGAAGGCGTAGAGCCCGAGTCGGGAGGCATCCACGCCGGGCCACCTCGCGACAGTATCCACGATGGCGTGCAGCGCTGCGCGGGATCCCGCGCCAAAATCGACGCGCCCGATGCTTTCTCCGTGGCCGGGCCAGTCGAACATCCAGACACCATGTCCGGCGGCTACCAGCGCACGCGCCTCGACGAGCAGGGAGCTGCGGTCCGCACTCGAACCGTGGCACAAAATGATGGTCGCGCCGCCCTTCGGTGGCACGAACCAGCCGGCAATCACCCCCGCCTGCGTTGGAATGCGGTGTACGACAAACCCAAGGGCGCGCACATCCGCCGGCATCTCCACCGGACCGTGCCGAGGTACCAGCGTGTGTCGCTCGGCACGGTACCCACGCGAGAGCTGCAGCGCGGGCCACGCGACAAGCAACAAGACCGCGATGGAGAGCAGCATGATCGCTCTGCGAGTCATGGTGGTGAACTCAATTGCCGAAGCGCCCGATCCAGGTGCTCAGTCGATCCAGCAAGTCCTTCCGCGCGTCGAGGCGGGTGAAGACATGGTCGCTGTCATCGATCTTGTTCACCGTGATTCCGGTCTGAGCTGCCCCTGGGCCAATCATCTCGAAGAGCTGTTGCTCGCTGTTGAAGTATCCGCTGACGGTGCCGGTGTAGATGAAATACAATTGCACGCTGCGGGCCTGCAGTCGCCGGATGTCCCGGGCAAACGTCTCGCGTGTTGGATAGGTACGGTCGAAGACTGGCCACGCCGGGTTCAGGCGATGCTCTCGGCTGGTCAGTCGGTACCACCTGCGCTTCAGATATCGACGCCACAGGCCAGGGTGGACGGACCGCTGCAGATAGTGGCGCACACGAAAGCCCGTCGTGGGATACGTGTAGCCGTCAATGAAGATGGCCCCCGTGACCCGTGGATCACGCAGCGCCACCTGATGGCTGCCATCGACGCCAGAGCAGAGACCCACGACCACGAATTCCTCGATGTTGGCCTGATCACTGAGAAAATCCATCGCGTCGACCAGATCGCGTGTGGCCGACTCCACCACGTCGGCCCCGTCCATCCGTGGTGCACTGTCGCCCATGCCTGAGTGGTCGAAGCGCAGCACCCACCATCCGAGGGCGGAGAGGGCGCGCGCCATGTCGACGTACAGGCGAAATGGGCCCACATGGTGGTGCATTCCGACGTTGCTGGTGATCACGGCGCGCCGTGGGCCAGCCGCCGGGCTGTCCGGTGTGCTCAAGATACCGATCATCGCGTGGCTCGGGCCAAAGGCGACGGCTTGCTCGTTCATCACCGTCCCTCCGACAGAAAGGCCGCAATGGCACGCGGGCCTGCGTGCGCCACGAGCGTGTCCACGGGATAGGTGCGCTCCCAGTACAACAGCGGGTCTTCCACGACGGTATACGTCACCGGAACGTCGCTGGCCTTCATGCGCTCAACAAGCTTCGTGTGCCCGGTATCGGTAGTTGGGGCTACGACGAGGACACGGCGTGGCTGTGCGAGGGGTTCGGTCATCATGTCGATCGCCCGCAGATCCGCCTGCATTTGCGCGCTCACCGGGTACCCGTTGATCTCACCGGCGACGGCATAGTCCGCCACCGGATAGGGGTGCAATTTCGACACCCAGCTCTCGGCTTTTTCGATCTGGTTGAAATAGCG
>JANNVN010000526.1:0-2881 GCA_031414435.1 Gemmatimonadaceae bacterium | reverse complement strand
CTTCACCGACCAGGGACGCGCCTGAAACTGCTGCGAGTTCGCTTTCGGATCTTCCTTGTCGGTGCCGAACTCGTAGTAGTTGTTGTAGCTGGTGACCTTCTCTTCATCGCTCACCTCGTCGCCCTGCTGCGCCCCGACCGGCTGCAGGCCGCCGAGCACCGCCTCCGCGAGCGCGCCGGTGGCCGAGATGGCGCCGATGCTGCCGACCACGCCGAGGAACTGGCGACGATTGAGGTAGTCGATCTCTGGCGTGATCTCGGAGGACGGTGGCTCGATTCGGTTGCGGATCAGCATGGCGACGGAGAGCGAAGGAGGAGGAGTAGAAGGCCGAACTCGGCGACGTATCCGACGAGCAGACGACGAGTTCAACCGACAACCGATGGAACGCTACAACACCCGCGGTGGCCAGAACAGTCGTCGGGCGATGTTGCTACCCAGCTGTGTCGGCTTGATGCCGACCGGCAGCGTGATCGCGGACCGTCCTGGCCATTCCAACGCTCAGGGAGCCACCAGGCTCACGCGGCGCGCACGCACCGCGTGGTACGCCGACCATCACGTGGGCTGACACCCAGCTCGGGCCCGATCGCCTCACGCCGTCAGACGAGGCGAAAGAGCGTCCGGCCGTCTGTAAACGGTCGATCATCGTACACATGGCGGAGCACCCCTTCACGCATCAGCTGCAGCGCCCACTGGCGTGCCGTGGCACGCGGCACCTGGTGCGCGGTCACGATCCAGTCGACGATCGACGCACCGGTGACACAGCTGCCATGGCGCACGAGTCCGCGGGTATGCGAGCGTGTCTGGAGCCCATCCGACGCCAGCAGCGATTGCCGCAAGTCGATCGGCGCGGGGGTCACGGCCTGACTGGCATCCGTCGGCGACGCGAGACGGTAGAAGAGCTCCGCGTCTTCGAAATCGTGTTCATCGAGGACATGGGTCACGAGGCCGAGCGCGAGCAGGCGTTGTCCCTGGAGCACGGCATCCGCGCGACTGATGCGGTAATGCTGCACCATCCAATCCACCGCCTCGCGCCCCACGAAGCACTGCGAGTACGTCCGCAAGTGAAACATGCGATCCCGGACGTCCAGTCCTCCCGGCACGCGCATCGCGTTCCAGAGGCGTTGTGCCATGCGGTCCGGAGGTATCGCGTCTCCGACACGCAGGGAACCGAGGGCCGCGACTGCCGGTGGTGTACCGGTGTTGTGACGCCCGAGCCACTCCTTGAATGCAGTGATCTGCATCAGTCGGCCGATGAGGTACCCCTGACCGTACTGCACGCCACGCGCCGCCAGATAGTCGAGCTGCGCCTTCGTTTCAATCCCTTCCGCGATGATCGGCAGCGACAGCCGGTCCGCCAGGTCGATGATCGAATCGAGGACGGGCCGGTTGACCGTTTCCTCGGAAATGGTGCTGACGAACGCGCGATCGATCTTGAGACGGTCGATGGCGAGGCGTTCGAGTGCCGCGAGGCTGCTGTGCCCGGTGCCGAAATCGTCGACGGCCACGCGCCAGCCAGTATCGTGCAGCATCCGCAGGCTGTGCGCAGCGGCGGGGTCGACGAACTCACGTTCGGTGATCTCGAGGAGCACGCGTGCATGCCGGAGCGTGTCATCCCGGAAGATGGCACCCAGTCGCGACACCAGCTCCGGCTGTGCCAGCTGCTGCGGTGTGAGATTGAACCTGAAGTAGATGTCGGGATACTCGCGAGCGAGTGGTGCAAGTCGGTGTGCAGTGCGGTTCATCACCAGCTCCGACATGCCGGCAATCAGGCCGGTGCGCTCCGCTTCCTCGATGAACTCCGCTGGTGGCAGTGTGCCTCGATGTGGATGCTGCCAGCGCATGAGAATCTCTGCACCGGCGCAACGCCCCGTGCGCAGGTCGAGGATGGGCTGGACATAGGGCTCGAATTCCCGCTTTCGCAGTCCGCGCTGGATCCGGTGAAAGAGGCGCGCCCGGTGCATGACTCGCCGCCAGAACAGCGCGATCACGACGCACATCAGCAGCGCGGTGACGAGCACTGTCCAGCCGACCGATCGGGTGATTCGCGCAGCGAAGCGATTTCGATCCACCGATCCGAGGACCTGCACGTCTCGGGTGCTCGACGACAGCATGACATCGAGCGCGTGGGTCGTCCAGTCCATCCCGGCCGACATGCCAAGCGCGCTCAATCGTCGGCCGTCGGCAGAACGCAAGATCAGGCGCGTGTCGCGGTCATTTACCCATGACGCGGGCTCTCCCTGTGCGGGTTCGAACACGCGCGGGTCCAGCACGGCCGAGACCACACGCCCGGAGGTACCCCGGCGCAGAGTCGCCGTCAGCTGCCGGCTGATCTCGCCCGTGGACGTGACGGCCAGCCGGACAGTCGGTTCGTAGGGGAAAAACGGTGCTGCCCCCCGACCTTCGGGGCGGCACGCACCGGCAAGGCCATCCTCACTTAGGACGAACCGACGCACCAGTGTCGAAGAGATGCTCGCGCGCGTGATCGCATTCCGCATCGCGTCGTCACACGTGCTCCACGCTGACATCGGATCCGTCGTCGACGCGAGGGATCGCATTTCGTTCTCGACATCACGAAGTCGCGTCTCGACGAATGCCATCGCCGCGGCGGCTGTGTCTCGCGTGCGCCCAGCGGCTGCGGCCCACGCACTGAGTGCCGCGAGCACGGCGCCCAACAGTGCGACGCCGGCAAGCAGTGCGCAAGCGCGCCCGACGTGCAGACTGATCGGGCGCGCGCGGTCAATCCCCGGTGGCCACCTCAAACTCCCCCACCCGTGGCCACCCCAAACTCCCCCAACGGCCGTGCGCGGGACAGGGTGAGGCTACGGGCCTTTCGGGTGTTTCGCAAGCCGCGCCGCGGCTTCCTTCAGCCGCCAGCTTTTGC
>JANNVN010000525.1:0-3157 GCA_031414435.1 Gemmatimonadaceae bacterium | reverse complement strand
CCACCAGCCCCCGCCTCCCGATCGAGCCCCGTGCCACGTCGGGCCTCATGCTCTGGTGATTCGGTTATTCGGTTACTGTGCAAATTTTCACCGTGTTCGGGGAATTTGTGCACTGTCACCGAATCACCACCGAATTAACCGTCAGATCACGCCAGTTCGCTGCGCTGCGCATGGGCGGCGATGTCCGTGCGGCGCCGTGTCCGCTTCGCAAGACCGGCAAGCACGAAGACGCCAGCCAAAAGCATCGCAACACTCGCTGGCTCAGGCACTGCTCCCATTGGCGGCGGCGTCCGGCCGATGTTGCGATAGTCCGTGCCGGACTGCGATGTGAGCGTGAAGTCCGTCACCTCGCGGCGATTCGCATCATACAGCGTCACGCCGGAGACTCTCGCCGTACCGATGAAGTTCGTCTCCGCTGAACCGTACGCCCACGCGAGCATGCCGGCTTGCAATTGCCACTCCGTGCCCCACGATATCGGCAGCAAAACGCTGAAGAACAGGCTGCCGCCGGTGAGACTGCCGACGCCGCTCGTCCATCCCGCGGGCGGCGCGCCGTTCGAGATTCTCGGCAGTGCACCTCGCCGGACGGCTGCGTTCATCACCTCGAAAACCGGCCCCGCATCCTGCTGCACAGCAAACGACACATACGTTTCACCGAAGAAGAAGGCAGCGGGAACACCGGGTACAGACAGCGATCCGTCGATCGAAAACTGGTAGCGGACGAAGCCGTTCGAGAACTGCGCGATGAGCGGACTGTTCGCGGTGAGGCGGTCCGTGAACATTGCGGCACTCATGCTCGAGAACAACGCCGACGGATTCGACGTCAGGCCGCCCGTGGTGCTGGCCGTCGCTGATACGCCGAGCACGCCGTACGTCGCGGTGGCGTTCGCGGTGCCGGCATAGCGCACCGGCGAAGGACGCAAGTCTAGCGGGATCGCCGAGACCGAGCGGGAATTGGTGATCGGCCCCGCGGTGCCCGTGTTGCTCGAATATCCGCCGCTGTATCCGCAGGGTTGTACGCCACCGGCGTTCACAAAGGGGAACGACGGCGGAAAGAATTCGAGACCGGGAGGCATGCCGTACGAGCCGCCACAGCCAGGGCCGGTGCCTCCTCCCGCTCCGCCGACGACTCCGGCGAACGCTGTCAGCGACGGCTGCGCGTGACTGACTGTACCAACGAGTGATATGGCGACTGCGAGCAACGCAGAACACGACCTGGCGTGAGGCATTCGAGCTCCGATGTGGAAGTCTCTCATTTCAGCGGCGGATGGTTTCGGTCGCGGTGCACGCGACATGGCTCATCGTTCTCCGCGACGTGTCGACGATGGTGCACTCAGTGGGATGGAAGAGGAGCAATTCGGCAAAACCTCAGTAGCTGAGTGCCGGTTGAGTGTCCAGCCACGCCCAGCGTGGTACGGCTCCGCCCTGTGAACAACCGCTCCGTCAACGACAGCGGGCGCGTTGCCCTCCCGTATTGTGGCGCGGCCACGGCGTGGTCGAGCCCCTTGCAGACACACCCGCACCGCACCCACAGCGCGGCCCATCCGACTCGTGCAGAGATTCCCTACTGCAACGGGATCGCGGCATTCGCCGCCGGAACCCGAGCGAGCGCGAGCGCCGCCACTTTCGCGCCGATCAGGTTGCCGGAGGTAATGTCGAATCGATAGTGCAGACCGGCGTAAATCCGCGAGACACCGGCCTCCGCGACCTTCGTGTCCATCACCGGCTTGGCCGCCGGAAAGAGGCTCGACAGGACTTCGGCTGCCGCTCCCGAAATACAGCTGTGCGCTGAGGGATAGGCGGGAAAGTTCGGGCGGCCGACGGGTGTGGTGATCGCGCCATCAACCTGAAACGGACGGACGTACCAATACGCGTACTTGGCGTCCCAGCAGCCAATCGTGGCGTCCATCATCGACATGTGCAGGACGGCATAGACTCGAGCGGTGCGACGTTCGTTGTACGACGCCGTTGAGGTGAGGCCGCTTGCCAGTTCGGTGAAATGTCCCAGTGGCCCTGCTGGCCCTGACGCGAACTGCCAGAACTGCGCAAGCGCAAGCTGTTCGGCCGTCCGGTTCGCCGTGAAGGCCCGGACTTCGGCAATCGCCGTCGCAAACTCCGCTGATGTCACCGCGGGTGGCGCGGCCGGCCGGAATTGATCGCCGGATGTCAAGAACCACCCTTTTGCCTCTCCCCAGCGCGGCAGCACCGGCTGCGCAGGGGCGGGAGCGTTGGTCCAGAAACCGGCGCCGACCGGGATCGTGCCGGTCCACACCGCATTCGTCCGATCCGTTGCGGCCCGGGCCAGCACCTGCGCCGCGACCTGAGTGCCGATGGCCTCACCCGCAGCGAAGTCGAACGCGGATTCACCGGCCACGGTCGCGAAGTAGACGCGGTCCGAGGCGAGCTGCGCCGTCACGGCCGTGTCTTCCACCGGATACAGTGCGCGCAGCACGGCGGCTGAAGCACCCGCCACCGCGCCCGCCTCGGAGGGCTTCCTTCCGCCGACCGCAGCGCCGGCGCCAGCGCTGACCGAGGCGTTGTACTCCGCCACGGCGACGAGCGCAAAATTCCTCGAGATCAGCAGTGGGCTCCCCACCTCACGGCGGCCAATGATCGCCCGCGTGGCACGCATCCATCGGTCGGACGCAGTAGTCTCGCCGGGGGAAAGCGCCCGGCCTTCGGACGCGGTGGAGCCACCGGTCGGTGGTTCACTGCATCCGGTGCAGACGACAAGTGCGAAAATTGCGAGTACGATTCGGCTATGCATGAGATTCCTCGGCAACGGTGGGACGGTGGACGGCAGGACGGTGGACGGCAGGACGGTGGACGTGGCTCCGTGCGCAGTCGCGATCGGAGTGCTGTCATCACCACCTGCGCCGATCACCTTCGAATCGAGCCACAGGCGGGACGTCCGAGACGGATGACGGAGACAGATGACTGAGGCTGGCGCAGTCACGGAATGGCTTCGCAAGGCCGCGGAAGGCGACACCGCCGCCTTCGATGCGGCCTTCGCGCTCGTCTACGACGAGCTGCGGGTGCTCGCACGCTCGCAGCTCCGACGCGAGGTGATCGGGCACACGCTCGAGACTGGCGCCCTGGTGCACGAGGCGTACCTGCGGCTGAGCGACGGCGGCCGGAGCGCGTTCGAGGATCGTTC
>JANNVN010000524.1:0-3489 GCA_031414435.1 Gemmatimonadaceae bacterium | reverse complement strand
GACCATCATGAGACGGTCCGGAATCAATAAAAATCAGAGTTCAATCTCTCGCGCGGCGCTCTGCACGCCGTCGCTCAAACGAGATCGCCTCGCACATTTATCTCTCTCGATTCAATTTTCAATCAGCAGCCCCGCCGTTTCGGCGGGAGTCTTGAAGGATACTCAGCAGTGCCGAGTCCGTCAACCCCTGCGCCGCGATTGGCTTGCTCGCTTTCGCGAGACAGCGCCGCCCGATTCAGCGAGGGGATGTGAAAGTACGTGAATCCTGACAGGAATGCAACCCAACCGTGACGGCGCGGACAACCTCGCTGCGCCCGCCCTACTGTCCGCCGCGCACCGCAAGGTCCACACGCCAGAGCCCGCGAAGCATGTCCGAGGCAATCACGCTCCCCGACGCGCCATCGACCCCCCACACATAGGTCCCGCGCGTCCCCAGCCCCGTGCCCAGAAGCCGCCCCATCGCGCTCAGATCACAGCGCCCCAATGCGTCCTTGGCTGAGACGGCGCACGTGGACAGATCACCGCGCACATCCAGCGCACGAAGGCCTGCGTTGTAGTACGCCGCATACAGCACGCCGCGCTGCTCGTCGACCCAGAAGTTGTGCGTGCCCGCGCCATCAACACGGAAATAGGCCACTTCACGCATCGCATCCCACGCGCTCACATCGACAACATGCACATCGCCGACAGACGAAGTGCCGAGTGCCCCCGGTCCCTCTTCACCGACCAGGGCGTATCGGGCTCCGCTGACGGAATCGCGCAACCAGTGCACGTTGTGCACACTGCCACCCGTCGTGACCACGCGCCCCAGCAGCACCGGTACCGACGGTGTGCCCCCTCGGCCGCCACCGCCGATGTCGTACGCCGCCATGCCGTTGTTCCACTCCGCTGTCAGCATGATTCCGTCGCGCACATTCACGTCATGCACGAACGGCGCACCGAGCACACGGACCGACCGTTCGACCGGCGCTCGCGGATCGGTGATGTCAACGATCACCAGTTTGGCTGGATCGGCGCCGCGCGGGTTGATGCAGAGGAATGCGTAGAGACGCCCGTCAACACGCGAGACCTGCGCCGTATGCACACCATTCGCCGTATTCGGCGTTTCGTATCTGCCGATCAGGACAGGGCGCGCGGGCGCCGTGATGTCATACAGCACAATCGCGCCACGCGGCGTCGGTTCGACCGCAACAACAAGAAGATTCGCATCCGCTATCGCCTGCACATCGCCCGTCGTGCCGGCATCGGCGACAATCACGCTGTCGACGAGCTGCGGCTGTGTCGCCGAGACATCCCAGATGTAGATCGCGTTACCGCGAACGCTGTTTCGCGTCCCCCAGCTCGAGGAATACGCGTATGGCCCCGCGACACTGATCTCGGACGTGTACCGAATCTCGGTGATGCCCTGCCCCAGCACCGCCAGCTCGGTCACGCGCGGCACGGGTCCGGGCGGAATCGGTGCGACGGGTGGCGTGTCGCCTCCACCGCCGCACCCGGCGGTGAGAATGGCCCACACGACCAGCAGATTCTTCGACAAGCGACGCATCGCCCTTTCTCCAGTGGCTCGATCGTGTACGCGCACACAGCGCGGCGTACCCGCACACAGCGCGGCGTACCCGTACGGCCGCGATTGGAATCTTCCGTCCTCGTCATACCTCCGCAACATCCGCCGCGTCGGATCGTGCGGCGATTGCTACACCGCCGCACACCGCATGATCGCCCGAAGCCACCCGCAGTCCTGCGAGCGAGACGCCGCGCCGCCGCGACGTCCCCATCGCAACGTCCCGACACGAGAATAGCCGCGGCAACAGGGTACCGTTCAGCAAGACGCGCGCCGACTCAATCGTGGTCCGTGTGACGGTGCTCCATCGTCAGACGGGCATCCGTTGGTGCACCACCCGCGGCCGCACCGTAGCGACCGACACGAGCCGACATCGGACCGACGCCGAGGCGGAGTCCGAGGCTGACGTGCCACGCGGACGAGGCGCCGCTGATGTCCTTCGGATCGAGAAGAACCGGCCGTAGCAGTGCTCTGGAATGGGCGTGCGACACTTCAGCAAACAGATTGCCATGGACACGCGCGGAGGGCGGCAGCCGCACGCCGGCGTGCAGCGTGGCGATCTGCCAGCGCGTCACCCCTTTGATCGTGAGATCCGTCGGGGGCCGCGCGGTGCGAAACTGATCCAGCAGCCGCTCTTCTTCCGGACGCGAGGTCTGCTCGAGGCGGACGGCCAGGCTCAGGCTGCGGTGTCGCGCGAGCAACTCGGCGAGCACGGTGCCGTACCCGATGATGTCGCGGTTCCGGTACCGCTCGTCCGTCTGTGCCCACTCCACCAACGCATAGCGGACAACGCCGCGTGTCGGTGTCCATCGCACGCTGCCGCTGGACTTTTGCTGATCGAGCCCCTCACCGCCGACGAACTCCGGGGACCGTACGAAGGCAGAGCTGCCCTGCACCTCGAGGGTTGGAATGGGCCACGCGGAGAGCCGGACTGCTCGCGAATCACCAAAGCGGCTCCAGGCCGGTGCCGACGCCGGACCGAACGGCTCATCGCCGTTGAACGTCGCCGCCTCGATCCCCAGGCGCTTTCCAATCCGGAGCGCGGCAATGAGCTGGACACGCTCGAGAATCTGCGAAAAATGGTGATTCGCAGGATACTTGGAGAGCGGTCTGACCATGGGGTCGTCGGTGCCGAACGGCACCATTCCCTTGCCGCCCGCAAGGGACAATCGCAGCTGTTTCACGCGCCGCTCTCCCGTCACCATCGCTTCGTGGAGGATGGTGTGTGGATGCCGGCGATCGATAAAGCCCTCGCCCCAGATGCCCGCGACGGGTTCTCCGTCGGGCAACGTCCAGCGTTCTGCGTTCAGCATTGACGCGAACTGGAGCGCCCCACGTAACCGCGCACCACGGAACATCAGCATCGGCTGTGTGACGAGGACCTCACCGCGCGACCGCCCTGCGAGCGCCGGCGTGACGCGTGTCGCGATCAGCGTCAGCATTGCCGACGCGGAATCCCTTGGCGCGCTCGCAATGGCATGTTGAGCGACAGCCGTCACGGGGCCAAGCGCCGCAGCGAACGCCGCGCAAAGGAGACGATACATCCGAGAGATGTCTAACCGCTGGAGCGATGGCGCGCAAAAAAGCGGCGGCCATCTGAAGAGATGACCGCCGCCTTGAGTGCTCCGAGTAGGACTCGAACCTACAACCTACTGATTAAGAGTCAGCTGCTCTACCATTGAGCTATCGGAGCAATGCACTACACGCGCCAGGAGGGAATCGAACCCCCGACCCGCAGCTTAGAAGGCTGCCGCTCTATCCAACTGAGCTACTGGCGCTTCCTTTCCGCCGCACGTCAGGTGCTCGTGCGGAGCAAACAACATCGGGGCGGCCGGATTCGAACCGGCGACCTCCTGCTCCCAAAGCAGGCGCGCTACCGGACTACGCTACGCCCCGCACGAACCCCGAGAGTAACGGGGTCGGGCGGC
>JANNVN010000523.1:0-18358 GCA_031414435.1 Gemmatimonadaceae bacterium | reverse complement strand
TGCCACCAGCTGCTGCCGAACGGCTGGCGCTGGTGAAATCGTCGGCGGTGTGGAGCCCGGTGCTCGAGCGTTGATCGATGTGGGTGTGGGCATCGACACCACCCGGCAGCAGATGACGACCGGTGGCATCAACTTCGAGGGTCGCCGCCGGCACGCCGTCGCCGATTGCCACGATGATGCCATCACGAATACCGATATCGGCGTTCCACTGCCGTTCCGCGGTCACGATCCGGCCGCCGCGAATGGCCACGTCGAGCGCGGCGCTCACGCTGTCACCGATCGACCGAGCGCCGTCGAGAGTCGCGCCAGCAGTCGGTCGATCTCGAAATGGTCCGCAGCGCTCAGGCGCGGGCCCGGTCCGCGAACCGCGCCGTGCGCAATCGCACCACGACGCCGCAGTATCTCCTTCCGCACTGCCAGCCCATATCCCGGCTGCACCTCATACGACACCAGCGGCAGATAGCGCTCATAGCAGTCCTCCGCGCCATCGACGTCACCCGCCGTGTGCCGCGTGTAGACCTCGACCAGCATCTCCGGAAAGCTGAAGCCGGTCATGATGCCATCCGCGCCACGATGCAGTGACTGCGGCAGGAAGATGCCGCCGTTGCCGACCGTGATGCTGCTGCGGCGCAATGCCCCTGAGCCTTCCCCATTCCGGATTACGGTCAGCTTGTCGAGGCCCGGATTGTCTTCCGCCTTCAGCATCACGATCTGCGGATGCGCGGCAATCAACCGCGCCCAGAGTGACGTGCCAAGCCAGACGCTGGTAGTGGGAGGATAGTCCTGATAGACGATAGGGACATCACCGAGCGCATCACAGACAGCTCGCACGTAGTTCGCAATCTGATCATCCGTGCGCAGGCCGATGATCGGCGCGACCATCACTGCCGACGCCCCTTCACCCATGGCCACTTCGCTCAACGCGCGCATCTGCGTCAGCGATGTCCCGCTCACCCCCACGACCACCGGAACCCGACCTGCGATACGCTTCGTCGCATGCCGCACCACGGCCTCGCTCTCGGCGTCATTCAGCTTGTTCGCCTCACCCATCATGCCGAGCAGCGTGATCCCATGCACGCCATGACCGAGGTAGAAATCGAGGAGGCGATCGAAGCTCGTCCAATCGATCGCGCTGGCGTCGGTGAACGGTGTGGCAGAAATCACGAACACACCGCGCGCGGTGGTATCCATGCGTACGTGACGGACATCAGAGATGGGGTGCGACATCGGTATCGGTCAGCGTGGTGGAATGAGCGCGCCCGCGACTCGCGCGGTCACAGATTGAGCGGAGACGACGGGACGCCCACACAGGTCGGCGAGTCGGTGCGTGTATTCGTCACCGTGCCCCATGCAGTCGAGCACGACCAACTCCGGTGCGGCGAGTCGCATGATCTCAGCCGCCGCGTCGATTTCGTGCTCGACGACTGGTGACGCCCATGCCATCACCGGATCGAAACCATCGGCACGCCACTTGGCCTCCGCAGCCGCGAGCTGGCCGGCAATTGGGGCCACAACACCGATCCGGCGCGAACGCACCATCGCCGTTACGGCGGCGGGAAGAATCCGGCCAGGGAGCAGAACCGTCGCGGCGCACGGCACTTCGGGGAAGTCACCCGCGCAGGCGACGACGATCGCATACGCCCCATCGGCGGCGAGCGTCGCGGCAGCCGCGATCACGTGCTGATGCACTGTTGCGAGCGGCAGCTCGGCTGACGCACCGCCGCGCAGGCGCACCAGCAGAGGGTAGTCGCAGCCGGGGGACACCAGTGCAGCGACATCCGCGGCGTCGAGTTGATCAAGTGCACCGCGCACGACAATTTCGGCGTGCGGTGCTTCGCGAGCGAAGGCCGCATGCAAGTCGGGACGCGGCGACTGGCCAATCGTGATGATGCCGAGACGTGGAAGCATTCGCGTTGGCTAATGCACTGGTGCGGTTGCAGCATCAGCCAGATCGCCGGGACTGACCGTTCGCGGTGCATCATCCGCCGGCATGGCGCTCGTCAGAACAGCCGCCGTCAGATGCGCCGTGACATTCGCTGTGGTCTTGAAGATGTCGGGAATCACATCCACGGCAATCAGAATACCAACCGCTTCGGCCGGCAGCCCCAGATCCACCAGCACCGGCGCGAGGATGAACAGGCTGCCCGACGGAATGCCGGGGACGCTGAAGCTGAGCAACGTCGAGGTGACAATGACCATCACCAGCGTCGCAACGCTGATCTCGACCCCATACAGCTTGCCGAGAAAGATCACGCCAACAACCCATGCCATCGGTACGTTGACCCGGAAAATCGAGACGGCGAGCGGCAGCACGAATCCGCTGGCCGCCGCGTCGAGGCCGAGGCGCTCGCGGGCCGCGCTGATCATCATTGGCAACGCGCTCAACGATGAGCGTGATCCCGCCGCCAGCGCCTGCGCTGGCGCGGCTGCTGCCAGGAACCGCCGGAACGGCACACGACCAAGGAGCACCACCACCGGATAGAGCAGCAGGGTGAAGACGATCAGCACCAGCGACAGCGTGGCGATGTAGCGTGCCAGCGCGCCGACACTGGAGCTGCCGAGTCGGGCGCCGAGGGCGAAGGCGAGCGCCATGACGCCGATCGGCGCGGCGGCAACCACCCAGCTGACGACCACCAGCAGCGCATCCGAGACACCGCGACAGAACGTGATGACGGCGTCGCGCCGATCCTCCGCCACCCGCTTCAGTGCAAAGCCAAGCGCGAGCGAGAACACGACCAGCGGCAGCAGCGCGCCATCAGCCGCCGCTTTCACCGGATTCGATGGGACCATCTCGATGATGCGCTGGCCGAGGCTTGGCAACGCCGGCGCGGTCCCAACCGCCGTTGCCGTCGCACGAATCCGGAGCGCCACGTCGGCCGGCAGCACAAAGTCGGCAAACGCGATTTCACCGATGATCAGGGCCAGCACCCCGCCGCTGACGAGAAGTACGAGGAACACCAGCACCGCGCGACCCATGGCGCGACGCAGATCGGCGGTCGCGCCGGCGCCCGCGACCGACGCGATCGTCAGCGCGGCCACGAGGGGAATGACGGTCATCCGGATCGCGTTTGTCCACAGCGTTCCGATCACGTCGGCCACCGGCACGAGGCGCGCGAACACGACGTCACCCATCGTCGCCACAGCCATGCCCAAGGCCAGGCCGATTGCCAGCGCGAGCAGCACGCGGAGTGAGTGGCTACGCATCAGAGCCCGCCTGGCGAACCTCGCAATCGACAGGTACCGCCGTGGGCGCACCAGGGGCGAGCGGAGGGGCGGCGCGAGGAAGCAGGCGGTTCGACATGCTGAAAGCTGGAGTTCCGCGCCGCCTCACGCTACCAGCCATCGCACTCCAGGCGCCCCCCTCGTCGGCCGAGGGTATCCCTGTCCCGCGTCCGGCCGTACCGTTGTGGCAACCAGCTGCTTTGCGATGACGCTCCATCGCAGCGGTCACCGTCTCGGAACGGCGCACGTTCCGGCAGGCGGTCATCCACGTCGCTGTGCCTTTTGCCACGCAGTGCCTTTTGCCACGCAGTGCCTTCTGCCACGCAGTGCTCTTTGCCACGAAGTGCCTTCCGCCTCGAAAGCATATGTCCACGATTCGTTTCCATGCCGGCGTGATGCTCACGCTGGTCAGCCTGCTGGCTCCAACGGGCGCCCTGAAGGCACAAGCCCGCACGGCGACAACCAGCGTGCCCCGCTCGGCCGCGACGGCGAGCAAGACCGATAGCGCATCGCCGGGCCCGTCGCTCGACGGCCTGACGTGGCGCAGCATCGGACCAGCGACGATGTCTGGCCGCATCAGCGATCTGGCGATTCACCCGCGGACGCCGAACACGTGGTATGTCGCAGCTGCCAGCGGCGGGCTCTGGAAGACCACCAACGCCGGCACCACCTTCACGCCGGTATTCGACGGTCAGTCGACGTATTCGATCGGTGCCGTCACCGTAGATCCGGCGAATCCGCACATCGTGTGGGTCGGGTCGGGCGAGAACAACTACCAGCGCGCCGTGGCCTACGGCGATGGTGTGTACAAATCGCTCGACGACGGCAAGTCGTGGACGAACGTCGGGCTCAAGACGTCGGAACACATCGGACGCATCGTCATCGACCCGCGGAACAGCAACGTCGTGTATGTCGCGGCGCAGGGGCCGGTCTGGAGCCAGGGGGGCGAGCGGGGTCTCTACAAGACGAGTGACGGCGGCAAGACGTGGACGCGCGTCCTCGGCGGCGGCGACTGGGTGGGCGTGAACGACGTGCAGCTCGACCCGCGCAATCCCGACATCCTGATCGCGACCACGCACGTGCGCCAACGCCGCGTCTGGGGCCAGGTCAGCGGCGGGCCGGAGAGTGCGATTCACCGCTCGACAGATGCCGGCGCAACCTGGACGAAGATCACCAGTGGATTGCCCACCGAGGAGCTCGGGCGCATCGGCCTCGCCATCAGTCCCAAGGACCCGGATGTGGTCTATGCCGTGATGGAAGCCGCGAACAACCGCGGCGGCGTGTATCGCTCCACCGATATCGGTGCCAGCTGGAGTCGCATGGGCGACGCATCGACCAGCGGCTTGTACTACGCAGAAATCACCGCCGATCCGCACAACGTCGATCGCGTGTATCTCGTGGATACATACAACCTGGTCAGCGATGATGCCGGGCGGACTTTCCGGCGCCTCGGTGAGCAGTTCAAGCACGTCGACAATCACGTGATCTGGATCGACCCCACCAGCGCCAGTCACTACCTCGTGGGCTCCGACGGCGGATTGTACGAGTCATTCGATCGCGCGGCGACGTGGAAGTTCTTTCCCAATCTGCCGCTGGCGCAGTTCTACAAGGTGGCGGTGGACAACAGCGAGCCGTTCTATCGCGTGTACGGCGGAACGCAGGACAATGCCACCTTCGGCGGGCCGTCGCGCAACAACACGCTGCACGGCGTCGGGAACGCGGAATGGCAGATGGTCGTCTTCGGCGACGGGTTCTCGGTGCAGATCGATCCCACCGATCCCAATACTGTGTATGGCGAATGGCAGAATGGTGGTCTGGTACGGCACGACCGGCGCACCGGCGAAAACACCGGCATTCAGCCGCAGGTTGGCCCGAACGACGCACCGAACCGCTGGTACTGGGACTCACCACTGCTGATCTCGCCGCACAACCCGAAGCGTATCTACTACGGCTCACAGCGGCTCTGGCGCTCCGATGACCGCGGCGAATCATGGAGCATGAAATCGGGCGACCTGTCGCGCAACATCGATCGCTCGCAGCTCCGGCTGCTCGGCCGGCAGCAGAGCGTCGATGCCATCGCGCGCAACGGTTCCACCAGCTTCTTCGGCTCGATCATCACGATCACTGAATCACCGAAGGTCGAGGGTTTGCTCTACGTCGGTACCGATGACGGACTGGTGCAGGTCAGCGAAGATGGCGGCGCGAACTGGCGGAGAATGGCCACCTTCCCTGGTGTGCCCGACACGACATACGCAATGCAACTCGTCGCCAGCCGTCACGATGCGAACGCAGTGTATGCGGTGTTCAACAATCATCGGTCCGGCGACTTCACGCCGTACGTGCTGATGTCGGCCGATCGTGGCCGGACGTGGCGGAGCATCGCGGCCAATCTTCCTGCGAAAGGCGCAGTGTACACCATTGCCGAAGATCCGACCGTGAAAGGACTCCTCTTTGCGGGGACGGAGTTCGGTGCCTTCGTCTCGCTTGACGGCGGTGCGCGCTGGCGCCCGCTGAAAGGCGGATTGCCGACCATTCAGGTTCGTCACCTGGTGGTGCAGGAGAGGGAAGGCGATCTGGTCGCCGCGACGTTCGGCCGCGGCTTCTACATCCTGGATGACCTCACACCGCTGCGTGTCGCGGCGCGCGATGCAGCAGCACTGTCCGCCATGGCGGCCGGCAGCGCCACCCTGCTGCCGATCAGGAAGGCACCGATGTTTCTGCCCGCCCAGCCGTATATGGGGGGCACCGGCCCTGGCTTCTTCGGTGCGCAGCACTACGTGGCGCAGAACCCGCCGCATGGTGCCGTGTTCACCTACTGGCTGCCGAAGGAACTGAAGACGAAGAAGGCGCTGCGACAGGAGCGAGAGAAGCCGCTGGTGAAGGATGGCAAGGATGTGCCCTTCCCTGGCTACGATGCGTTGCGCGCTGAAGACCGGGAAGAAGCGCCGGAGGCTGTGCTCACGATCAGCGATGCCGATGGACGCGTGGTGCGTCGCTTGACCGGACCCGTGAAGGCCGGCTTCTCACGTGTGGCGTGGGACCTTCGTTTTGCCGCGCCGCAACTCGCCGCGCCGCGCACGCCGGACAGCGACGATGAGGGCCCGCAGGGCCCGGTTGCTGCGCCTGGCACCTACTCCGTGACGCTGGCGCTGCGACAGGATGGTCAGCTCCGCGAGATCGCGACGCAGAAGTTCGACGCCGAACCGCCTGCCGCACTCGCCGGCACCACCGTGCGCGAGGCGGCTACGCGGGAGTTCCGTCTCGAGTCGGCGCGTCTGCAACGCGCGGTGCTTGGGTCGGTCGCGCTGCTCAACGAAACGCAGTTGCGTTTGACGCAGCTCAAGCGCGCACTCGAGGCGGCGCCGTCGGACACACGGGCCTTGGCAGCGACTGCCCGCTCGCTCGAGGCGCGCATCGCAGACCTGCGCGTTCCACTCAGCGGTGATGTCACGGTGTCGCGCCGCAACGAACCGACGCCGGCGAGCATTGCCGCGCGCGTGAGTGAAGTGGTGCGCTACCACTGGAACGGCAGCGGGGCGCCGACCGCCACGCAGCGTCAGAGCATCACGTGGGCGCGCGAGGCGTTCGCGCCAGTGCGCGCAGCGCTCGCCCAGTTGGTGGAGCGAGATCTGAAATCGCTGGAAACTGCGGCGGAAGCAGCGGGCGCGCCCTGGACGTCAGGGCGCGTGCCGCAGTGGCCCTGATCCGACCGGCAGCTACCCTTTGCTGCGGGTCCCGGTCACGGGCATCGGCGACGACGGGAAGTCGATGCCCTCGATGACACGGGTCAGCGTGCCACTCAGCGAGTCACCGCTGGCCTTCAGGCTGAAGGTGCTGGTTGCGGTCCGGGTCATTTCTTCGCCGTTCATGTTGAGCTTTGCCTGACTCGTGAGCACGAAGACCGCCGGGGTCGCCGATGCCAAGGCGGCCATGCGCGACGCCGGGCGCGGCGCCATCCCAGGCGGTGGCAGCATCGTCATCACCACTACCAGTGAGTCGCCTTCGGCCGTGATCTTCAGCGAGCCGGACTGCATGATGGGCGTCTCGACGCCACCCTCGTTGCGCATGCCGGCAGCGAAGCTCACGGACCAGACACCGACCAAGGCTGAACCCTGAGCGGAAAGCTGGGCTGGGGCAACTGCAAGGCTGAGCGCGAGCACGGAGACAAGTCTCTTGATCATAGCGAGCCACGGTGGAAGGATGGAACCAGCCGGCGGGTACCGCCGGAGCGAAGATACGGGTTCGTCACCGCTGCGGACGACACGGTTGCCCTCGTTCGCCCACCCGCCAGCGTCGTACATCCAAACCAGGCTTCGGAGCAGGTCGGCGTGGCGACAGCAGGCGCGCCTCCTCTGGCCGCACGCCTCAGCGGAGATTCTCCCACGCCAGCGACGCGATCTCGCCCAGCGCCTGACCGGCCACGATCGCGGGATCGCCAGTCTTTGTCGCGAAGTGATTGAGGTAGATCGCAAACGCGATGCGTCGACCGCTCCGTGCCGTGAAGTACCCCGCCAGTCCCTTGCCGGTGACGAGGGTTCGCTTGTTGAGCGGATCGTAGATTGAGAACGTGCCCGTCTTCGCAAATACTTTGCCTGCGCCTGGCGCGTCGAGCTGGATCGTCGCAAGTGTCCCATCCCTTCCGAGGATCGGCAGCGCGGATTCAAACGCCGTGCCCCATGGCTTGGTTGAGACGAGCGCCAGATATCGGGTCATGAAACGCGGCGAGAAGAACGCATCGCCGCCCGCACCGTCGCCCTGCATCGCCCCATCGAGATCGAGCCCGTCACGCTGCAGCCACTCGCGTGCGAGGTCGAATCCGCTTCTGCCAGAGGCGCGAGGAGTGAGCAGCGCGGCCAGCAGCAGCGGGAAGTTGCTCGCGTGCAGGTTCTGGCTGGTCTTGAGCAGGACCACCGCCTCCGCGATCAGCGGCAACGACACATGCTCCGCCACCAACAGCGAGTCGGCGTACACTCGAGCCAACGCAGTACGATCCAGCTCGCGCTGGCGCAACACGGGCCGTACCCTCACCCCAGCATCGCCGAGCACTTCGCTGAGCGTGATTTCACCAAACCGGCGCGGCGACGCCACCGCCCATCTCCTGTTCACCGGCGCACCACGCGGAACACTGCCGGTCATCACCAGCACACGATAGTCCGCATTGCTGCTGTCTTCCGTCGTGCGAACCGCGGCTGCACGACCCGAGTCCGTGGTGATGAGCAAGGACTGCACGGTGAGATAGCTCGTACGCGGCGATACAGCGACACTCGCCGGATCACCGGCGCGCGCGGCCGGCGTCACCACGATGTCCACGACGTTGTCGTTCACGACCATCGGCGACAGCACGACGTTGGTGCCCAGCTCGCGATCCCCTTCGGCGAACAGCGAGGCATCGACGATGACCTGCCCCGAAACCGCACTGATCCCCCGTGCGGCGATCTGCTTCGCGATGTCGCGCAGGGTCTCCAGCGGGTCCGTGGGCAGCGGCATGCCGCCGTACGAATGATCGCGGTCAACGAACGCATACGTGCCGTTTGGCAGCCGCCTGCCGGACAGGTTCGGATCGCCGCTGGCGTAGAGAACCAGGTCGCCCTCGAGCACACCGTTCCGGATCGGACCTGTACGGTAGACGCGCGTACGGAAGCGATGGTCGGGCCCGAACAGCTCGAGCGCGGTCCCCATCGTCAGCAGCTTCGTAGTGGACCCGGGAACGAACAGGCGGTCACCGTTGACACTGGCGAGTACGGTCTTCGAATCGAGATCGTAAAACTCCATGCCCCAGATCGCGTGGGCGAACTCGGGCCGGTCCATGACGGCGCGAATGCGGGCGTCAGGAGCCGGTTGCGCCTGCAGCGCGGCCGAGGCGCAACACCAGAACAGCAGGAGTGAACGGCGCACAGGGAGAGCTCCACGGAAGAAGGGACATCCATGCGTCCGTGGATTGTGCGGTGTGGGTGCCCGACCGGCAAGCCTCAGCCTTGATCGCCGGCGTCTTGGCTTCGGCCGTCAGCGACCGGCACGTACTGACTCGCTGTGCTTCCAGAGCGCATCGAAGATCGCATTCGCGGCACGCTGGTCCGCGCCGCTCACAGACGTGTTCAGAAAGAGGATGACGCCGTCCCGCAACGACAGATCCGCCAGCATTTCGGTCTGTACCCCGGGATCGTTGCCGCCATGGCCGACGCGAGTACCGTTGAATTTCGTGCGCCAGAACAGCCCGGAGTTCCCATCCTTGGCCGGGAAATTCTCAGGCCGATTCGCGTCCGTGAACTGGAACCGTTCCATCTCCGCGACGAGCGTGGCATCCAGGATGCGTACGCCCTCCCGCTCTCCACCATTCAGCATGGCAACGAAGAACTTCGAGAGGTCAGCGACCGAAGTGCGCACACCACCGTCCGGGTACGTCACGCTCCCGTACAGGGGAATCGGAATGGTGTGCCCATTCTGCGACACGAAGAGCGTGGAGTGATTCGTTCGATCCACCTCCGACAGGAACCAGCCGGTACGCGTCATTCGCAACGGCGTGAAGATATGGGTACGTGTGTACGTGTTGAGTGGTGTTCCAAACGCCCGCTCAACGATGTAGCCTGCCAGCGCGGCGCCGATGTTGCTGTAGTCCCGCCGAGCACCTGGCTTGGCCTCAAGGAAATTGTCCCGCGCATAGTGTTTCCCGCCAGCGGAGAAATACTGCTCGAGAAACACGCCGAGACGCTCCGGTGAATCACCACCGTAGTGATAGGCGACGGCACGATACACCTCCCATCGATCGGTGAGGCTGGAGGAGTGGGTCGCCAGCTGGCGCAGCGTGATCCGTTCGTTCGGGTGGTACGGATTCACCACACGGAACGGAAGGTACTTGTTGATGTCCTCGTCCAGCGAGAGCTTGCCTTCGCCGACGGCGCGCATCATCGCCACACCCATGAACGGCTTCGCGATGGACGCAATGTTCATGATCGTATTTTCGGTGAACGGCCGCGTACGCTGCCAGTCGGAGAACCCGAAGCCTTTCATCCAGACCACTTCACGATTCACGATCACTGCCGCCGATACACCCATGATGCCCGCCACATCCATCTGCGCGGCAATCAGGCTGTCGAGGACTGGGGTGGCCGGCACCGTCGGTGCCTGTGCGCGGAGCGACGCCGAGACCACCGCCGCGACCACCCAGATTGCCCTGAACACAGGCTTGAGGCGCATCTTAACTGTGTAAAAAGGTGAAAAAACCATACTGCAATTGGGGAAACACGCAGCACCGCGACTGCACTGCCGGTCAGCGTGCGCCGAGTACGCGCACGTACGAATGAAGGTTTCAGCACAACGTGCCCGTCGTCGCGGCGAACGCGGCACGGCTGAAACCGTTCTCCGCGTCGCGTTGACACCGCTCGTCGCGACTGGCTGCGGCGGAACGCACGGCGGGACGCACGGCGGGACGCACGGCGGGACGCGCCGCGCCAGCGGGACGCCGCATGCCAGCGGGACGCGCGGCACGGCATGGCAGAACGGCGTGCCGCGCACGATCTTGGCCAGAGGTGCTGCTGCGCTGTGTCGTCCCCCCTGCCGATGGAAACACCGAATGCGTGCCTGCCCGAGTGAATCGTCTGCCGCCGCCGCGCCGCTGATTAACGCCGCGCTGCTCGCCGCCTCGCTGCTGACGGCATGCACCGGCGGCCCCGGTCCGGTCCTCACCGGCGCGCAAAGCCAGCCCGACTCACTCCGCGGCTTCTCGGCCATCGCTGCCGCCAACGAGCAGGCCGTCGAAACAGACCTCGCCCACCGATTGAGCCGCGACTCGACAGGACGTTTCTTCCGTTACCTCACCGACGAACCGCATCCCGCAGGTTCAGTGCGCAACAAGGAGCTCGCGGAGTCCATCGCCGAACGCTACCGCGCCTGGGGCCTGGATCACGTCCAGCTCCACCGCTACGACGTGCTCCTACCGTGGCCCCGGGAGGTGACGGTAACCATGACCGCACCGACGCGTTACGAGGCCACGCTGCGCGAAGATGTGTATCCAGAGGACCCGCACACCGCCAAGGATACCGGAATCACCTATCTCGGCATGAGTGCATCGGGCGACATCACCGGCGAATTGGTCTACGCCGCGAGCGGCAATCCGGCGGACTACGACTGGCTCGAACAGCAAGGGATGAACCTCAAGGGCAAGATCGCCCTCGTGCGCTACTCGGTGCCGTACAGTTATCGCGGATTCAAGGCGCTCACCGCCGAAAAACGTGGGCTGGCTGCTGTCCTGATCTACTCCGACCCCGCCGAGGATGGCTTCGTGAAGGGGCCGACCTTTCCGAATGGCCCGTGGGGCCCGGAGAGCCACATCCAGCGCGGCGCCATCACCTACGATTTCATGGTCGCGGGTGATCCACTCACACCGGGCTACGCATCGCTGCCCGGTGCGCCGCGCATCAAGGCCAGCGATGCGCTTTCGGTGCCGAAGATCATGATGGTGCCGATGTCATATCGCGATGCACGTCCGCTGCTGCAGGCGCTCGGCGGTCCCGATGCGCCGACATCGTGGCAAGGGGCGATGGGCTTCACCTATCGCGTAGGGGCAGGCCCCACTACGGTCCGCGTCAAAGTGGACATGGACGATGCAACGCGACCGATCTGGGTGGTGGAGGGTCGCATCACGGGAACAGAGGAGCCAGAGAAGTACGTCGTACTTGGCAACCATCGCGATGCGTGGGTGTTCGGTGCCGTTGATCCGTCGTCCGGCACCGCGACACAGATGGAACTCGCACGTGTACTCGGCGCGCAGGCGAAGGCCGGGCGACGTCCGAAACGGAGCATCGTCTTCGCCAGCTGGGATGCGGAAGAGTGGCATCTCACTGGGTCGACCGAGTGGGGCGAGCAGTTCGCCGACGATCTGCGCAAGAACGCGGTTGCGTATCTGAATGTGGATGGATCGACGAGTGGTGCAACCTTCGAAGCCGGCGCCATCGCGAGCCTCAATCCGCTCGTCGCACAGGTCGTGCGCGATGTGAAGGACCCCGGCGCGAGCGGATCTGTTCTCGACTCGTGGGGGCGTGCCCTGCGCAAGGAGAAGCGCGACGCGAACATCGGTGGTGGTGCCACGCGCGAGACGGTGGCAAAACGTCCGATCGACTATCCGGGAAACGCGCTCGGTTCGGGGTCAGACTACACCGTGTTTCTCAACTTCCTCGGCCTGCCGATCGTCGAGATGAGCTTCAATGGTCCTTATGGCGTCTACCATTCCGCGTACGACAATGCGTACTGGATGGAGCACTTCGGCGACCCGGGGTTCCGGTACATGACGGCCATGTCTGAAGTATGGGGACGGATGGCATTGCGGCTCGCGAATGCCGAACACTATCCCCACGATTTTGTGCTCTACGCAGATCGTGTGGGCGGGTTCATCGATGCGCTGGCGGCGCAGCCGGCAGCGAGTGGTCGGCTTGACCTGGCGGAGGTACGTGCCGCACAGGCAGGCTGGCTCACTTCAGCGCAGACTCTCGAGCGAGTGCTCGCAGCCACGCTTGCCGCATCGCCATCGGCGACACGCACGCAACAGCTGGCGGCGATGAGTGAGGCAATGCGATCGGTGGAGCAGACGCTGCTTCTGGCCGAGGGCATTCCCGGGCGGCCGTGGTTCCGGCACGTGCTTTACGCGCCGCGGTACACCTACGCCGCGATGACGCTCCCGGGGGTGCAGGAGGCGGTGGAGGCCGGAGACTGGCAGCGGGCGCAGGCACAACTCGCCGCCGTCGCCGCCAGGCTGCGCGATGCAGCGACGGCAACGGCGCGCGCCGCGACCCTGTCGCGGTAGGACGTCGAGTGAGACAGGGCACGATGCGCTTCGGTGCCACAGTATCTGTGGCAAAACGCGCGTGAATCAGCGCACGAAGATGACCTTCCCGGAAAGGTCCGTCACAGCACCAATCTTCCCGAGGGCGCTGAACGCGATGCGACGGGGTTCGCCACCGACGTTGAGTGCCCACGCAGGCGACGTCCCCGCAGGTTGAAGACGTGCACTCGACCTGCGTGCCTCACGCGCTGCCGACGTTGCCAGTATGTGACGACGTCGGCCCGCGTCGTGAGCGTGTCGCCGGAGACCGTGTCAGCGGCGAGGGATCCAGATCGTGGGGTGATTGACACCGTTGACGCTCACGCTGCCGGCCATGATGCCTGTGTTGCTGACGATGCCGCTCGCGGTGCCGCCATTAATCGAGGGGATGGTGGTGATGCGACCATGAACAATCATCAACAGCATCTGCGTCCCGTCGGCGTTGAACGCGACACCGTACGCCCGACCTGCGTTGTCGATGGAATAGAGTCCAATGTTCTCGTACCCTGTGGGCGGCAGGTACATCTTGTAGCCACCCGACTTGGTCCATATCCACGCGACGGTCGAGTAGTCCGCTCGGGTCGCGGTACCTACGATAGTGCCGTGGTCATTGATGGAGTTCGTGAGTGAGAAGAGTGCCCCATCTGGGTTGGGCAGCAATGTGAAGTTGCCCGCCAGGTCCCAGATAACAGGCACGGACGTGTTCGTCTGATCCTCCGTTCTGCCGACGATCTGACCACGGTTGTTGATGTCTGCGACGAGCGGGACGGCGCCCGGCATCGGCACCTTGAGCTCTCGTACCGCGGGCCACGATCGGTGCCACACGAATCCTGAACCGACGTCGTTGAATTTCTTGGTGTTGCCGGCCACCACGCCGAAGTCATTGATGAGGAAGGCATCCTCTGCGTCAGATCGTGGCAGCCCGGGGATCGGTGTCGGATTGCCCTGACGGTCCCAGGTGACGATGACCCGGTTCGTGTATGCCCGGTCCACAACGCTGATTCCGACGGTCGTTCCCAGCACGTTGATTGCGCCTGCGAACGTTCCAGCGTCACCTGGCAGCGGACGCATCGGCGTATACCTGCCCGTCGGAGTGAGGGCGATCCCAGTTGTGAACCCGTTGATGCGCCCCTGCCCAATCACTTCGCCGATGTTGGAAACCGAGATCGGAAAGAATCCGAACTGCAGATAGGCAGGCGGCGGTCCGAGATCCACTACGGTCCATCTGGGCCCGTCCGTCGCCGAAACGCTGGCTGCAGGCGCCGCCGGAGCAATGCTGCGCGAAGAGTCACACGCACTCGCGCCGACCAGCAGTGCAGTGACCGTCATCAGGCTTTTCAACGAATTGCGCATGGTCGTCTCGACAAAGGAAGAGTTCGCTTGGATCTGTGCTTAGACTAAAGCGCGGTCCCCAGCGGAGCAAGTGCAGGTTGGCGGGCGGAGACCCACCGCGACGCATCCCAGCAGGGGTGCAGCAGACAAGGCCGTGGCGGCGCGCGTCGGGCTGAACGTGCCTGACGCGATTCGTTGCTTCATCCGGACCACGATGTGAACGAGCGTGCCGCTGCGGCGCGAGGGACCGCCGAGCCTGTACGCCCCCCACGGTGGCGCCGCACGGCCGAGGCGCGGCACGGCCGGAAAGGCGAGCCGCACGGAGTGGCGTCGACGGTTCGGGCACGTGGGCGTGTCCAGAGGGAGTCCCAATTCTCCCTTGCATTTGCAAACCATACCCTACAGTATTGTTTGTAAATGGAGAACCGTATGAACCTGTCCCTTGTCATCGCCGGCGTCCTCGCCTTCGCCGTCTGCCTGATTCACCTGATCCTCGGTGGTCGCGAGATCGTCAGGCCGTTCCTCGCCGCCGATCAGCTGCCGACCGGGCTCCGCTACACGATGTACTTCTGCTGGCACCTGGTGTCGCTCTCGCTCGCCGGCATGGCGGCCGCGTTCCTCATGGCCGCGCGCCCAGGGGGACCCGCGTCACTGGCAGCCTTCGCCACGGTCGGTGCGGCAAGCTTCGCCCTGCTCAACTTCGCGATGAATGCCCGCCTCAGGCTCTCATTCGCGCAGCATCCACAGGGGTTCCTCTTCGTCCCGGTCGCCACCTTCGGCGCGGCCGGCCTCTTGGTCAGCTGAGCTTGCGGCTGACAGATGACGCATGGCTGGCGCTCGGCCTCGTCGCGCTGGCCGAGGCAGGACCCGATGCGCTGACGATTGATGCGCTCTGCCTGCGCGCCGAGCGATCGAAAGGGTCGTTCTACCATCACTTCGAGTCCATCGCAGCCTATCGCGCGCGGCTCGTGGCGCACTGGCGTGAGCGCGATACCGAGGAAATCATCAGGTTGTCGCTGGCGTACCGCGAAGCCACGGGTCAACTCGATGCGCTCAATCGACTGACGAGCCATCTCGACATGCGACTCGAGCAGGCGATGCGCAAGCTCGGCGCGCAGGACCCGATCGTTGCCCACGTCGTCCGCGAGGTGGATCGGAGGCGCACCGGATTTCTCGTCCAGCTGCACTTCGCCACGGGCGATTTCGCCCCGGACGATGCGGAACTCGTCGCGCAGGTGTCGTACGCCGCCTTTGTGGGATTTCAGGTGATTGCGCCGGAGATGCAGGCCGACGTGAGCGAGCACGCGTATCTGCGATTCATGCGACTGCTCAAACGGGACTGACGGCGACCAGAGCGACCTGCGTCCGCCGACCCGCAAGGCGCGCAACACTCCGCGCCGCTGACCAAGTTCGCTTCGCCTCGCCGCTCCACACGTGACGAGGTGCGACGCTTCGCTACCCCGCCTGCGCCACCGGCAGATGCCGACGAAACGGCACATCCTTCAGCGGGCCGTCATCCAGCAGCTGTGCATACCGATGCCCCGCGTACACCGCGTGCGCGATCAGCCCAGGCGCCAGCGCATCACCGATGCACTGCACGGTCTTCACCCCTGCCCCGGCCCACTCGGCCTGCCGCAATTCCAGTTCGGTAAACAGCGCATCATTCGGCACCCGTGCCGTCACGCTGACCACAGCGTCGCACGCCAGTTCACTGACGGCGCCCGACCACACGTGTTCGAGAGTGACAGAGCCAGCTCGCGCCGCGGTGATGTTGTGTGACGTCACCTGCTTCACCCCAAGCGCATACAGCCGCTTCTGAATGTGCCGGAAGTCGAGGGTGTTGGTGCTCCACGACGCCACGGTGTCATCTGGCGTGACGATCGTCACGCTGCCGCCGCGGGCCACGATCAACTCGGCCATCGAGCTGCCGAGATAGAACGCATCATCGTCGAACAGGACGACGTGGCCCGTGGGAACGTTGCCATCCATCAGATCATCGGGCGTAAGGATACTCGCGCCAAATCCGCCAATCGCTGACCCGTTCGACCGACCGTACCCGTCGCGCCGCCACGAACACCCCGTCGCCAGCACCACCTGATCGGCGCCGAAATCGAGCACGTCCTGTGATGAAATCGGCGATTCGGGATAGACCGTCACCGACTGCATCTTCTCGATCTGCGTCACACGCCAGTCACGCACGCGCATCCACTCAACAAGCCCCGGCAGGCGCGCTTCCTTCAGCACACGACCTCCCAGCTCGCGCGATGCTTCGCAGAGATGCACCTCGTACCCACGCTGTCCGAGCGCGCGCGCGGCCTCAAGCCCCGCGGGCCCTGCACCGACAACGAGGATCCGCGACTCCGACCGCTTCGACGCGATGTGCTCCGGATGCCAGCCCTTTCGCCACTCTTCGCCCATCGATGGGTTCTGCGTGCAGCGGATCGGCGTGATCGTCATGTCGCCGGTCACACAGATGTTGCAGCCGATGCACTCGCGGATGTCCTCGATCCGGCCCTCCTCGATCTTCTTCGGCAGAAACGGGTCAGCGATGCTCGGCCGCGCCGCGCCAATCATGTCCAGCACCCCGCGCCGGATTTGATCGACCATCGTGTCCGGGTTGGTGAATCGACCCACACCCACCACCGGCTTGGTCGTGTACTGCTTGACCCAGTGCGTGAACGGCTCCTGCGCCCCTTCCTTGGCAAACCGCGACGGGATTGAATCGTTGTACCAGGCCGCGACGTTCACATCCCACAGATCGGGCAGCTCGGCCAGCATGTGCACGATCTCCTTCGCCTCGGCGACCGTCACACCCTCGTCGCCGAGCAATTCCTCGACCGCAAAACGCACCACCACCCCACAGGTGTCGCCGACGGCTTCCTTCGTGTCTTCGATGATCTCCCGGAACAGCCGCACACGATTCTCGAGCGATCCGCCGTATTCATCCGTGCGGTGATTGCGACGCCGCTGCAGGAAGTGCATCGCGAGGCTGAGATCGTGCCCTGCGTAGACGTAGATCAGATCGAAGCCGGCCGTACGCCCGCGCACCGCGGCCTCCCGGTGCCAGCGCCGGTACTCGCGGATGTCATGCTTCGTCATCGCCCGCGCCTGATGCGGGTAGCCGTACTTGAGGGGCTGATGTGACGGCGCGAGTGCGACTTCGCGTGAATAGAGATTGCTTGACGTCGGGCCGTTGTGCGTCAGCTCCACCGCGGCCAATGACCCGTGCGCGTGCACACGATCACACATCATGGCGAGAGCCGGAATGTCTGCGTCATCCCATAACCGCGCTTCCACGTACGGCGTCACATCGCCACTGGGATGGATCTCACACTCTTCCGTCGACACCACCGCCCACCCGCCTTCGGCCTTCGCTTCGCGCATGGCCGCATGCGCCGCCGGCATCTGGTGGCCCATCCCGTTGCAATGCGGCACCTGAAAAAAGCGGTTCCGCGCAGTCACGGGGCCGATCTTCACCGGCTCGAAGAGAATGTCGTATCTGGGATCGCGAGGCATGGGTTCAGATCGGAGCAGAAGCAATGGCGGCGGCGCGGGCCATGCGCCGTGCCACAATATGCATCGGCCATCCGACGGCGATCAGTACCGCGCCCCATCCGAGCGCCTCCCAGCCGGACGCATACATCGCCCAGACCGAGAACCCGGTTGCACCCACCGCCGCGACGATCAACCCGGGATTCCGAGGCAGGCGACCGTCACCGAGTAAGCGAATCGCCGTGATGGCGCAGAACAGGTACATCACGAGATTCGTGGCAGTCGACAGCAGCGCGGCGAAATTGAACGCGGCAACGCCAACCCGCGAACTCGCCAGCAGGGTGAGTGCCGCAGTCACGAGCGCTCCGATGAGCAGCGAGCGGATCGGCACACCGTGTGCATTGCGCACGCCGAACCAGGGCGGCAGCGACCCCCGTTCACACATCGCGGCCGGAAGCTCGGCGCCCACCAGCAACCAGCCGTTCAAGCACCCCAGGC
>JANNVN010000522.1:0-1648 GCA_031414435.1 Gemmatimonadaceae bacterium | reverse complement strand
GGGTTTGCCGAGCGTCTGGCGACGTATGCGCCGGGATTCGAAGTGTATCTGCAGTTCGATTCGCTTGAACGCGAGGCGCTGATGACGCTGCGCGGCGCCGATCTGCGCCGGATCCGCGAGGATGCCGTCGCCGCGCTCGATCGGGTCGGGCTCTCGACGACGCTGGTGATGACCGTGGCGGCAGGGGTGAACGATCATCAGATCGGCGATGTGATCGCATGGGCCACGCAGCACTCGTGCGTGCGTGGCGTGACGCTGCAGCCGATTCAGTTCGCGGGCCGTATCGATGGCGTCGAGCAGAAGACCGCGCGGCTCACACTGACGGATGTGCGTCAGCGCCTGCTCGATCAGTGCCCGATCTTCCAGCCGGACGACGTCATCCCGGTGCCCTGCAATCCGGATGCGCTGGCGATGGGATATGCGTTCCGCACCGCTGACGGCATCACGCCGCTGACACGATTCATCGGCCCTGAGGTCCTGCTTGCCGGCGAGCGCAACACGATTGTCTTCGAACAGGACCCGGTGTTGAAGGATCAGGTCTTCCGGCTGTTCGCCACCAATCACTCGCCCGAGGCCCAGGCGAAGCACCTCGCGTCGCTGCTCTGCTGCCTGCCAGGGATTGATGCGCCGCCGAGTGTTGGCTACGACAGCGTCTTCCGGGTGCTGATCATGGCCTTCATGGACGCGACTGCGTTCGATGTGCGGGCGATGAAGAAGAGCTGTGTCCACATCGTGCAGCCGGACGGGCGCATCATCCCGTTCGAGTCGTTCAACCTGTTGTATCGTGACGATCGTCGCGCGGTGCTCGAAGCGCGTCGCGCCGAGGTGGAGCAACTCTTCCAGATTCACCGGAGTGTGAGGTGAAGCGAATCCTGATTGGCGCGGCACTGCTCATCGGTGGGTTGCTCGGCCTCTTCATGACGGCCTGCGGCGGCTACTTCACGCTGTGGGGATCGGGGATCGGGGGTGGCAGCGGCGGCATGGAGGGGTTTCTTGCGGTCTCCATCCCCTCCTTGGCTGGCGGCGTGCTGCTGCTAGCCCTTGTGAAGCGCCGGCTCAAGGGCTGGCGTACTCATCCACAGGGCTGACGACGCCCTGCCCTGACGGGCATCCATCTTGACAGGCCCAAGTGGGGGTCACACTTTGTTTGATCGGCGAACAAAGTGTCTTCCCCGGTCGCCAAAGCTCCCGCCCAACCCATCCACGGCCCCGTGGAGGAGGCTCTGATGAGTCCGACTCGAACCCAAGCCCTGCGGTCCGCGGGCTTGCACTGGTTGACCGTGGCTGCGCTGGTTGGTCTGAGCGCGCTTTCGACTCGCTCGGCACAGGCGCAGGGGGTCAAGGTCGTCTCCGACAGCGCTGGCCTCCGGCTCCAGGTCGACGGTCGCGACCTGTTCATCCGCGGCGTGAACTGGGACTATTTCCCGGTCGGCCAGAACTACGCGTACAACTTCTGGGCCCAGCCTGACGCGATGATCTCGGCGGCGCTCGATCGCGAGATGTCGCTGCTCAAGTCGATGGGCGTGAACGTCATTCGCCAGTACGCCGGTGTGCCCCCCAAGTGGGTGAAGTACATCTACGAGAAGTACGGGATCTACACCGTGCTGAATCACGCCCTCGGGCGGTATGGCGTGACGGTGAACGGTGT
>JANNVN010000521.1:0-19739 GCA_031414435.1 Gemmatimonadaceae bacterium | reverse complement strand
GCCGCGAACCAGACATTCGTCGCGGAGCTTTTCTGGGGGCTCTGGCTCTTTCCCTTCGGCTTGCTGGTCTATCGATCCGGGTTTCTTCCGAAGGTGCTCGGTACGTTCCTGATGGCGAGATGTGTTGGCTACCTGATCGATCCTGTGTCGCAGGTCATGTGGCCGGTGTCGTATCGCGCCAGCGGCGTGTCGGCATTCGTCAACCTGCCATCGGCAGCCGGCGAGATCGGGACCTGCTTGTGGATGCTGATCATGGGGCGAAGGAGACGCGCGCCGACATGTCTGGCGCGGGAGGTGGATGAGGTCCGGTGCGCGCTGCAGCGGCGGCGGCAATTTCGGGGGCCCGCCGAAAGGAGCATGAGCTCGCGTGGTCGCGGCGCGCGCGGTCAGCTCTATGGTGATGCAACTACGCTATGGAGCGGCGCTCTGTGCTTGGAGGCGCAGATCATCAAACACTTTCAGTACACGGTCGCCGCAGTCAGTCAGAAGGCGTAGCCGATACTCGCCCGTCCCATCGGTAAGAGCGGAATATTCACGGGATCAAAGTTGCCTTCCTCGCCGAACATACGTTTCACGCCGGCACCGAGTACGACCGCGAAGCGCGACGTGGGTCCGAGAAGCCACTGATAACTGAGCTCCGTGCCGATGCTTGGACGGGTGAACCGACGCGTCGTGCCGTCGGAGAAGAATGACGAGGAACTGGTGGCAATCCAATCAGGGCCGCTTGCCGTCGAGATTCCCGCGGTTGCTGCCACCGAGAACCCGCGCAGCGCCTTCTCGCTCGGGTAGTAGCGCAGTTTGAGGTCAATGGCCCGGTAGTTGTTGAAGTCATCAATGGTGTTCACCGTCATACCGATCCCGAACGTCAGCGCCGGGGCCACCTTGAACTCGGCATCACCCGAAAAGAAGCCTGCAAGCACCGCGACCGGATTCGCGGTCACGGTGCCGCGCCGTACGGAAGGACCATTTATGGATCGCGCTGGCGCAGGGACGCCGGACGCGGCATCGGGTGTCTGTCCACCGAGAGTGCCGGCGAAAAGCCAGAGCGTGACAAGCGAGATCCAGAACCGAGGCATATGAAATAGTGATGAGGCGTTGACAACGCGGAAGACTGCGGAACTCGCGTACACCAGCTGGGCCGGCGCTCCGTCGGGCAACTCGTGAGAGTTGAGTCGCAACCAACACGACGCCCCTCCGGCCGAGTCCGGTTGTGCTGGGTCCGGAAAGTCCCGCCTCGAGCGTCTTGAACCTCGTACGTTGGGTCGGTGTACACGGTCGGTCGACGCCGAACTAAGCCAACACAACAGGCACCATTTCCCCGAGCCAGACCGTAGGCTGCAGAAGAGCGCGAGCCGGTGAGTCTCGTACAATACTGACAATAATCGTAACTCGATCGTAATCAATCCACTCTGGCACGCAGGCAGATTGCCGGCGAATGTATCTGGAACCCTGATACCGAGTGCAAGAGCATGCGATTCCTCCGTCGTCGGTGGTTTGTGGCGCTTTCAGTGCTGCTGGCACTCGGGATCCCCGGCGCGTGGCTTCTCGCCCGCGATACCAGCGGCAGTGGCGGCGAGGTGACTGCGATCGTCAAGCGCGGCGACTTCGCCGTCACCGTGACGACATCAGGCGAACTTCGAGCGCGCAAGTTTGTGCAGATTCAGGGGCCGTCGAATCTGCAGGAAGCCGAAGTCTATCAGGTGAAGATCGCATCGATCGTCCCGGAAGGCACGGTCGTGAAAGAGGGTGACGTGGTGGCGGAGCTGGACCGCTCGGCGCTTGCAGCCAAGATGGCCGAGGGATCGCTGGCCCTGCAGAAGGCGCAGGCAGTCTACGAGCAGGCTACGCTCGATTCGACGCTGACGCTGTCCAAGGCGCGAGAGGAAATGCGCAACATGGAATTGGTGCTGGAAGAACGGCGTCTGGCGATGGAACAGGCGGCATTCGAGGCGCCTACCGTGAAACGTCAGGCTGAAATCGAAAACGAAAAAGCGACGAGGGCGCTCGCGCAGGCCAAACTGAACTACGTGACTCAGACAGAACAGTCCCGGGCCAAGATGCGTGAAGTCGGCGCCGACCTGAATCGTCAGAAGAACAAGCTTGGCGTGCTGCAAGGCGTCATGGATGGTTTTACCATTCGGGCGCCCGCCGCTGGAATGGTGATCTATATCAAGGAGTGGAGCGGGAAGAAGAAGACCGCCGGTTCGCAGGTCAACGCGTGGGAACCCAGTGTCGCGACTCTTCCCGATCTGACCCAGATGGAGTCGATCACGTACGTCAATGAGATCGACGTACGACGGATCGCTGCCGGGCACCCGGTGGTGCTCTCGCTCGACGCGGACCCGACGAAGAAGCTGAGTGGCAAGGTGGTCACGGTGGCCAATGTCGGCGAGCAGCGCCCGAACTCCGACGCCAAGGTGTTCGAAGTCAAGGTGACGGTCGAGCAGCCGGATACGACGCTGCGCCCAGGCATGACGACCAGCAATGCCGTGAGGACGCTCGCCGTCAGGAATGTGCTTTTCATTCCGCTCGAAGCGATCATCAGCGAGGACGGAGTGCCGTATGTCTACAAGCGCTCACGCTCAGGCGTGATCAAGCAGGAAGTTGAGACGGGCGCGATGAACGACGACCAGGCAGTGATCACACGAGGCCTCGATGCAGGGGACCGTGTGTTGCTCTCGTCGCCGGCCGATGGTGCGACGCTGCAGGCAGTTCGCCTCCCCGGCTCGTCGAACCGTCCGCGCTCCAAGGGCAACGACTCAGGTGCGCCGGCGCGCCAGGTACCGGTTCGACCTGACACGGCGACGAACGGTACCAAGGCAGCCAGCCCGTCCAGTGGGTCGCCCGCAGCGGTCACGAAGGTCGAGCGTTCCGCGCCGGCCAGGCCGTAAGTCATGGCGCCTGCACTGGCGAGCCTGTCGGACGCAAAGCGCCGCTGGTCGGCGCACACCGCTTTCAGTCTGCGAACGGCCCTCGAAGCGCTAGCGCACAACAAGCTGCGCGCGGCGCTCACGTCGCTCGGGATTCTCTTCGGCGTCGCCTCTGTGATCGCGATGTTGGCCATCGGGAAGGGGGCCGAGCAGGAGATTCTGGAACAGATGCGTTTGCTGGGCTCCAATAACGTCGTGATCACTCCGCTGGTGGAACAGAAGGAGGAAAAAGCGAAGGACGAGGGGGTGAAGGAGCCGAAGAAGTATTCGCCGGGGCTCACGACAGGAGACGCCGACGCCATCAGGCGGATTCTTTCGGATGTCGAGACCACCAGCGCGGAAATCGTCCTCAACACGTTGATCACCCGCGAGGGACGCCGCCGCTCCGGAAAGCTGGTCGGGGTGGACACCACGTATTTCCGCTTGAGTAACCTCGAACTCGCCAGCGGCAGCCGGTTCTCGCCCGTGCAGGTTGATCGTGGCCGGCCGGTGGCGATCATCGGCCACGGCATCCGCACACGTTTTTTCACGACCGAAGATCCGATCGGTAAATCGGTCAAGGTCGGTGATTCCTGGCTGACCGTGGTTGGTGTGCTGAAGGATCGCAAGCTCAACGACCAGGCGGCACAACGCCTCGGCATCCGCGATGCAAACATGGACGTGTATGTCCCGCTACACACCGTGCTGGTACGCTACCGCAATCGATCACAGCTCACGCAGCAGGAGATTGAACGCGCATCTCGTGCCTTCAGCGACGGGCCACCTGGCCAGGCCGACGCGGAAGACCCGGCCGTGCGAGCGGAACGAACCAACTACCACCAGCTCGACCGGATCGTGGTGCGGGTACGCGAAGCCGCGATGGTGCCGTCGGTGGCAGCGGTGCTGCAACGCATGCTGGCACGGCGTCACAATGCGGTGGTGGATTTCGAGATCAGCGTACCCGAATTGCTGCTCAAACAGGAGCAGCGCACCAAGACCATCTTCAACGTGGTCCTCGGCGCCATCGCATCCATCTCGCTCATCGTCGGCGGCATCGGGATCATGAACATCATGCTGGCATCGGTGCTCGAACGCATCCGTGAAATCGGCGTGCGACGCGCGATGGGAGCGACGCAGAAGGACATCCTGTCGCAGTTTCTGATCGAAGCGGTCCTCATCAGTACGGCCGGCGGGCTGGCCGGCATTCTGGTTGGAGCGGGAATCAGCTTGGGCATCGAGCAGTTTGCGGGGATTCGAACTTCCGTCTCCGCGTTCTCCGTGGTGCTGGCCTTCGGGGTCTCGTTTACCGTCGGAATCATGTTCGGAATCGTCCCGGCGCACCGTGCGTCACGTCAGGATCCGGTTGTCTGTCTTCGCTACGAATAGCCGACATGAGAAATGAACTGGCGCTGCGGCGCGTGAGCAGAATCGCGTTGTTCGGCGCTGCCCTCGTCCTGAGTATCGGCCGCGTACAGGCGCAGCCGACCCTTACACTGGAGCAGGCGATCGACATCGCGCAGCGGGAGGGACTCCAGGCGCGCGTGGCGCGCAGTGCGCGAGACGCAGCGCGCAGTCGGGACCAGGCCTTTGATGGGCGGCGACTGCCACAGCTCGGACTCAGCGGAAATCTTCCGGTCTACAACCGCTCCATCATTCCGGTGCTGCAACCCGATGGGAGCACGCTGTTTCGGTCGCAGCAGCAAACCGACGCCTCGCTCGGTCTCACCATGTCGCAGCGCCTGCCGCTAACCGGCGGGGAGATCTTCATGTCGTCGTCGCTGGCGCGCTTGCAGGTCAGCGGGCAGCAGAACCTTCGCAATTGGTCGTCGACCCCATTTGCGATTGGGATTCGGCAGGACATTCTGCGGTCGAACGCACTGGCATGGGATCGCAAGGAGCAGGACTTACGGGGCGATCTGGCCGAGCGGGAATACCTGGAGGCGCGAGAAGACGTCGCGGTCAACGTGACCAACGTCTTCTTCGGCCTCTACGCCGCGCGCGTCGCGCTCGACAATCTCCTCAAGAATGCCGCCACCAATGACACGCTCTACACACTCAACAAGGGGCGTTTCGGCGTCGGGAAGATCGGCGAGAATGACCTGCTGCAGAGCGAACTCGCGCTCCTGCGCGCGCGCACGGCTCTTGACGGCGCGCGGCTCGACCACGATCGGGCGGTGGCGTCATTCCGCTTGACGCTGGGCATGCCGCTGAACGCACCCGTCAGCATCGCCGTCGCCACGACCGTTCCTGATCTCGACGCCGATACGCTGATCGCGGTGGAACAGGCACTACGTAATCGGGCGCAAACACCGGAACTGCAGTTGCAGGACGTGCAGGCCAAACGGCGCGTGAATGAAGCGCGGCGTACGAATGGTGTCGGCGCCACCCTGCAGGCAAGCGTCGGCCTCAACCAAACGGCGTCCGATGTGAATCTGGCCTACCGCGACCTGCTGAATCAGCAACGACTGTCGCTCTCGGTGCAGATGCCGATCGTACAGTGGGGCGTCCGCAGCTCCGAGGTGCAGGCCGCTCGGGCTGATCAGGACCGCGCCGCGAGCACGGCGCGGCTTGCCAGGGAGCAGACCGCGCAGGAGGCGCACTTCGCGGCGTTGCAGCTGGCGCAATCACGGCGGCAGCTGGCGCTTTCCGCGAAATCCGACACTGTTGCCAACAAACGCTTCGAAGTGGCATACAATCGGTATGTGATTGGCAAGATCGACATGGATAACCTGTACGTTGCGCAGAATGAAAAGGATCAGGCACTGTTGCAGTATGTGCAATCATTGCGTGGGTACTGGGTAGCGTATTTTCGGCTTCGCCGGGTGACGCTGTTCGATTTTGAGCAAGGCAGAGCGCTCCGCTAGCCTGTTGATTGCGTTGCTGTGTCGGCGCGGACCAGGCCGGCGTAGTGCTTCGGAGCGCCAGACACTATCGCCCCGTGACGTCCGGCTTCCAGCGAATCGCGTTAACGACCATGCGGCACTTGAAGTGTTCAGCCTGCCCGTTTTGTTGCTTGTGTCGGTAGGGGTGTACGGCGCGATGGCGTACTCGGTCTCGCAGTGTTCGCGCGAGATCGGCATACGCATGGCAATCGGCGCCAACCGCGGACAGATGATTCGCATCATCATGCGACTAGGTCGCTTCCCGGCTCTGATCGGCACGGGCATCGGGCGCGTGGGCGGCGTGATGGCGTCGCATTTGCTCACGGACGGCCTGAATGCCAGTGAGGCGCTAATGCCAGTGAGGCGCTCAACCCTCTGGCTTTCGGGGTGGTGCCCTCGCTCCTCGCGAACGCGCGGAGGTGAGCCGGTTGCCGCGGGAGACACCATCAGACGGTCCGCAGCGCGAGGCCAGGCCGAGGTTTGGCCGATGCTATTCCCGAGGCTCCCATCGGGGAACCGGGCGTCGACGCGGCAGGTGCTCCGCACGGGGGGCGCCCGCGGCGTCCCGCGGCGAGAGACCTTTCCGGCCCGCCGTCCGTTGCTCCGAACACATGGAGAGTACTTTTCGCCAGATGCCCGGCCCGCCGCCCTCAGGATCCTCGATTGAGTCTGTCATTCAACGCTTTGGCCGCATGGTCCTTTCGATCGGGCGACGTGCCGGACTTGGTGAATCGGACATGGATGAATTGATCCAGGGCGTCCGCCTACGGCTCTGGCGCACTCAGGGCGACGGGGAGCAGACCGAAACGGTCTCCGCCACCTACGTGCATCAGGCGGCTCGCTCGGCCGCGATCGACATCGTCCGCGCACGCCGGACGGTCATCGCAAGTGCGTCGCAATCGATCGACGACACCGTTCTGCACGACAGAACGACGGCCCCCGATCTGTTGATCGAGGAGCAGGAAACGGCGACCAGAATCATGGACGCGGTGAACGAACTGGCGCCAGACCGGCGCGCGGCCGTGAAGCTGCACCTCGCCGGCTATCGCCGCGAAGAGATCGCATCGATGCTTGGCTGGAACGACATCCGCACGCGCAACCTGGTGCACCGTGGCATCGCCGACCTGCGCACGCGCCTCATTGCCTTGGGCCTGGCGCCCTCAGGAGCGTCGTGATGGACGACGAGACGCTGCGGCGACTGGTCCGCACACAGACCGGCAATGTGCCGGCCACGCGGGACGACTGCCCGTCGCCTGACACGTTACAGACCGTGGCCACAGCGCCGACGGGCGACGCGTCGCAGCTGGCCGTGCTGGAACATGTCGCCACCTGCGCACCGTGCCGCCGAGATTTCGATCTGCTGCGTACCGCACACGCAGCTGCCCCTGCGGCAACGCGCGCTGCGGTACTCCCGCGCTGGGTTCCGGCGCTGGCAGCGGCGGCGGTCATTGCCGTGGTATCCCTCGTCACGATCCGCTCGGGCGACGACGTGCTCCGCGGCGCACCGACCGGCCGCCCGACGGTGCAGTTGCTCTCACCGGCCCGCGCCGAGAGCGGTGTCCAGCTGCAGTGGCACGCGGTGGCGCAGGCGGTGGTGTACCGCGTGGAAGTCACCGACCAGGACGGCAATCTCGCATTCAGCGCCGAAACGGCCGATACGGTCGCGCTGGCACCAAACCTCCTCGACGCCTCTTCACTGCGCTGGTCCGTCGAAGCGCGTTTGCTCGACGGCAGCGTGCTGACCTCTCCACTCGACTCACTGCGCACACCGCCCTGAGCCGGGTCTCACCGCTGGTACTCAACGACTCCGCGTGATCCGGTACGCAGGATCACCGATCAGCTGAAACACAGCCCACTCCGATGGCGGCCGCCTGTTGAGCATCTGCGCCCGCTTGGCTGCCTGGAGCGCCGTCCCGGCATCGGCACCGGCATTCAGCTGCCGATGGAATTCCGTCATGATCTCTGATGCGGCGCTGTCGGCCAGATCCCACTGCGTGGCCACGACCGCTTGCGCCCCGCCGAGCAGCAGCGGCGCCGTGAAGCCGCGCAATCCTTCACTTCGACCGCCGTCGGACTGACTCGTCCGGCACGCTGACAGCACCACCAACCCCGCCGAGACACCAACTTCGTCCATCTCCCATGAGTGCATGTCGCCATCCTGCCCGCCGCCACCGGCGAGCATGATCGCGCTGCGGCTCTCGATCACCGGATCAACGACGGCATGGGCGGCGATGTGCAGCGTTGCAACGGCGTCAGTGCGTTCGTAGAGCGTCGCCTCACGGGCGGCCGCGCCCACCAGCACCAGATTTCCAGGGCGCTGCGCCGTCACGTTACGCACTTCGATATTGGCACGGCGCAATGCCGGCATCGCGCGGCCATTGAGCGGCGATGGCCGCCCGGGCTGCTCGACCGCCAGCGCCATCGTACCTGCCCGTTGCGGAAGCTCGCGGCCACGGAGAATCGGCAGAACGGCCGGTGATGCCAGCAGCGCCACGTCGTAGCTGTCGAGCACCGTGCGGCCGTCGGGGAGTCGGAGCACGTCGAACGGAATTGACTGCACCGGACCATCGCCCACGATCAGCAGTCGCGTGATCCCGGCTGGCAGCAACGGCAACGCCGGCCCAAGCACCGATGCGCCCAGCTCGCGACGGAGTGCTTCGGCACCGTTCCCCGCTTCGAGCACCCGGCGCAGGCGCGACACAAGCGGCTTGAGCGAGTCGCCACTGACGACTGTGGCAGCATTGACACGTTGGCGCGTGAGGACGAAGACCGTCGTTGGTTCCTGGCGTTCGCCGGTGACGTAGAACAGCATCGCTTCCGACGGTGCGAGCACCGAACGCACGGCGGAGTCACTGCCGATCGTTTCCGCGGCGCGCGCGCGAGCGATGTTCGGAAGCACCGTACGCTCGCTCAGCGAGGCGGCACGCATCAGCGCATCAGTCAACTCTCTGGCGCGGCGCTCCGCAGCCAGTCCGAAGGCTGCCGACGCACGCCCACCGGTGGCCAGCGCGTGAATGACGGTGGCTACACCAAGATCAGGGTCGACCTGATCGAGGCCGTAGGCCCGGAATGCGGTCTGCCGCAGCTCAGGTTCGGTGAGTGTGGCGCGAAACTCAGCAAACGCGATATGCGCCTCTCGCAAACGACGCTCCGCCAGTTCGAGATCACCTCGGCGCGCGGCGATTTCGGCCGCACGTGCCAGCAGCACATAGCCTCGCATGCTGCCGCGCACCTTTCGATCCGGCACCACGAATTGCGCCGCGGCTGCATCGAGCGCGCCCGCTTCCAGCGCCGTCACTCCGCGAAGGAATGCATACGATGCCCCGGTGCCCTGCTTGTCGCGCTCGAATTGCGCGAAGAGCTCTTCCGCCAGCCCCCGCGCCGCTTCCCGGTCGTTCCGTGTCCGAGCCAGATCGATCTGGATCAACAGGCTGCGCTGCCGCGCCAGACGGTCGCCGAGCTTGACCAGCGTGGCTTCGGTCGCCGGCCAGGCGGCTGCGACGCCGAGTGTATCACCGCGGCGGAGGCGAACCTGCAGCAGCGAGAGCTGGGTGTTCTGAAAGCCGATCTGATCGCCCAGTTCGCGGAATTCGGTGGATGCGCGCACGAGGTTGGGCACACCGGCCGCATCGTCGCCGAGGTCGATGGCGATCTGGCCCAGTCCAAGCAACGTCCAGGCGCGCGCGGAGCGATTGCGACTGCGTTCGCTCTCCGACAGCGCGTCGCCATAGGCGCGCCGGGCGGCCGAATAGCGGCCGGCCTGTTTCAGGCTGGCGCCGAGCCACTGCAACGACCCGGCACGGCCCGGACCATCGCCAAGTGCCACCTGCTCGGCGGCGGCGAGACGAAAATACTTCGCGCTCGAATCGACGAAACGACCGCCGCGTCCAAAAAACGACTGTCCGAGTGTGAAAAGGCACGCGGCGCGCGTTCGCGCTGCGCCGGGCGGAATCAGCGTGAGTCCGCGCACCGCCTCCGCATAAGCGAGTGTGTCGGATGTAGCGGTACGGATCTGTGCCCGGACGCACGCGACACTGGCGGCGGCCTCGGGGCGTGCGCTGCTCACGAAGGAATCCGCCGCTGTCAACTGCGCGAGCGCCGCTGCAGCGCCCTGCGTCCGCACGCGGAACTGCGCCAGTCGCAACAGCGCCCCCCCGGTGGCAATCGCGTCATTCGATCGCCGGGCGAGGACCAGTGCCGTGCTGGCGAAAGAATCGGCAGGCGCCAGCTGCCCCTGTTGCCCGGCGACGGTCGCACGACCCAGCCAGGCCTGCGTCGTGGCGGCATCGGCTGGTTGTGCATCGTTCAACAATCCGAGGAAGAGCGAATCAGCACGGCCGAACTTGCCTTGCAGAAAGTCGAGCGTGGCGAGGCCAAGCCGCGCCGGTCGATCAGTCGGCTTGCGTGCGATGATGATGCCCCAGGCCGCGCGCTGCGCTGCAATGGTCCGCGCATCAAAGGCACGGCGTGCACGCGTGACGACTTCATCGGCCGTCTGCGATGACACCGGATCGGAGGGCGTCTGTGCGACAAGCGCAGACGACGCCAGCCCAAGCGTGATCAGGCAGCGAACGAGGCCGGATCGTAACACTGGTGCAAACATTCAGGCCTGATCAGGATCGGGGAAAGGGGTACGCGAGTCGAGCCACACCCAGCGGCTCCCGGCCCCCGGAGAGATGGCACAATACGCGCCAAGGCGCCGGTCGGCCGGATAGTCACATGAGAAGCGCCAAGGTGCAGGCCAGCCGCAGCCGGATGGTCACCACCCACCAATGTGCCCTCGCCGAGGCCGACGCGCGAGCACGGGGCTTCCGATATGCACGCGATCCGCGCGGCGAACCGGCTCCCAATCGGCCAGACACACAGCCGGATGCCTGCTGCCTGATCCTGCGGGCTCTGGCCAGGACTTGCTGCGCGGGATGCCCGGCGAGCGGTTCAAAATGCCTGATTGAATCCCAGGTAGATGCCGGCGGCCCCATCGCGCCCCCGACCGTAGTCGGCGCGGACGCCGGTACGCTGGCGAGCGTCGAGCTGCGCCCTGAGCCCGACGCCATACGTCGGCAGGAATACCCGACCGCCGGTGGCACTGGCGGATGGCGCGACGATCCCACCGCCAGCAAACGCCACGCCGCCCAGACGTCGAACGAGCGGCGTTCTGTACTCACCCTGCGCCGCGGCGAGCCACTGATCCCGATAGCGCCCGCGTTCGTACCCTCGGAGGATATCGCTGGCGCCCGCCAATGCCTGCTGATCGAACGGAACGCTGCCATCGAATCCGATCACCTGAGCGTGTGCCGCCACGACGTGATCGCCGCCGATCGCACGGTAGACACGGGCGTCGGCGCGCACGCGACCGTAGTCATACGACGACGCCAGTCCATCGATACTGCGTGCATAGCTCAGCTGCACCCAATGCCCCCCACGCGGAGCGAAGAGGTTTTCGCGGGTATCGTGCTCGATGGCCAGGGACAGCTCGGTGATGGGCCCCTTCTGGGTACCAAGTACCGCGTTACGACGCAACGCGCCGCCGGTATCGGTGGTGATCGTGCGACGGACATGACGAACGACGCCGGTGAAGTAGAGGGCCCGCGCCACTCGTTGCTGCAGTTGCGCCGAGGCTTCGATCCCGCGCGGCGTGAACAGTTCCCGGGCGTTCTCCGGTGCGCGATCGCCGATGCCGAAGTACGGCAACGGAAACTCCCGCCAGACGAACGAGCCGGCGATTCTCCGGGCGTTGCCGGTCGTCCACCGCTCCGCGTCGAAGCCGATGCGCGTCTGGTTCTTCGCCGAGCGGAGCGCATAGAACACCAGCGTCGACGGGCGCGCAGCCCGAGATGCCGGTGGATCGCAGACCGTCAGCACGGTTGCGCCATACTGCAATCCCGTCTCCGGCGCTGAGCCAATCGACGGCAGCGGCCGCACCCGGCACCGCCCGGCGGAGTCACGACGCGCGAGCGAGTCGGTGTTCTGCGCCTCAAGCGGCGCAACCAACGCGACGAGCAGCAACCCACAACCCGTCAAATATCGTCGCATTATGCCGCCAAACCACCACCCGCTCACCACGCGATACCGTAGTCCTCTCCGAAGTTGCTCGCGGCACCCCACAGCGAGCCGTGCTTCCGGTCACGCCAGATGGCCGTGATCGGCCCCGACGTATACTTCGCGTATTCGAGTGAGTAGCCACGCCGCCGCAGGTCGTCACGTACCCACTGCGGCACCTGCTCGTTGAGCTGCATACGCCCGGGCTTCGCCTCGTGATCACCGAAGCTCGAACGCATCTGATAACTGTGGAATCCCGGGTGCTCTGCTGCCTGCTGGACCGTCTGCCCGAACTCGACCATCGCAAGAAAGAACTGCAGCAGGTCCTGATCCTGCGTGTCGCCACCCTGCACCGAGAATGCCATCCACGGCTCGCCATCCTTGAGCGCCAGTGTCGGCGTCAACGTCACGCGCGGACGCTTGCCCGGTTCCAGCACATTGAACGGTCCGTCCTCGGCATCGAGCACGAACGACTGCATGCGCTGCGACAACCCGATGCCGGTGCGTCCCGCGATCACGGCAGGAATCCAGCCGCCACTGGGCGTGATCGACACCATCCATCCCGCTGAATCGGCGGCCTGAATGCTCGTCGTGCCACGTGTGAACGCGTCGTGGAACGCACTGTCACGCGATGCAAAGTTGTCACCCGACTGTTCCGCGGTTCTGCGCGCGGCCGCCGAGCGCGGCCCCGTGGTGGACCACCGTGCCAGATACTCGGCGAACGGATTCACGCCCTTCTGGAACGGATACGGATCGCCCGGCTTCACCGCAGCGTCGTTCATCGTCGGATTCATCAGGGCGAATCGCGCTTTCGCGTAGTCCTTGCTCATCAGCCCGGCGACGGGCTCCTCGGGGCCGACGGATGGGTCACCGTAGTAGAAATCGCGATCGGCGTAGGCCAGGTTCATCGCCTGATAGACCGTGTGGATGTACTGCGCGCTGTTGTAGCCCAGCGCTTTCACGTCGGTGTTCTCGAGAATGTTGAGCGCCTGCAGCAGCACTGGCCCCTGCTGCCAGATCGGCAACTTGTACACATCGTAGCCGCGATAATTGGTGGTGTATGGCTCCTCGATGCGGACGCTCCACTTGGCGAGATCGTCCATGGTGAACAGGCCACCATCCTCCTGCACGCCGCGCACCAGTTCGACCGCGATGTCGCCTTTGTAGAAGCGGTCGTAGGCCGCCATGATCGCCTGCTTGCGTGTCTTGCCGGCTCGCAACGCGTTGCGCTCCGCTTCGACCAGCTTGCGGAATGTCGCGGCCAGATCGGCCTGACGGAAAATCTCACCGGCAGCCGGCGCTTCCCGTGCGGCGCCAGTGTGTGGCAGAAACACCGCTGGCGAATGCTTCCATTGCCGGAAGCGCGCGGCATTCGCCTGCATCGCGTTGGCCGCCTGCGCTTCAATGGCGTACCCCTGCTCCGCCATCTGGATCGCCGGCGCCAGCACCTGCGCCAGCGACATCGTGCCATACTCCGCCAGCATCACCATCAGGCCGCCCGGTGTACCCGGCGTGACGGCAGCGAGTGGCCCGAACTCGGGCGGGAACGCCATACCCTTTGATCGATAGAAGGCCGGCGTGGCGCCTGTTGGAGCAACGCCGAGGGCGTTGATACCGATGACTTTCTTCAGCTTCGGGTTGTAGATCAGCGCCTGCGTTTCACCGCCGCAGCCGAGGGTATCCCACATCGTGCAGACGGCGGCGAGCATCGCGGCGGAGGCATCGACGGCGTTGCCGCCCTGCTGGAAGATCATCGCGCCGGCGGTGGCGCCGAGGGGTTTGCCGGTGACGGCCACCCAGTGGCTGCCGTGGAGGGGCGGACGTTCCGTGCGCTGAGCGGCGACCGGGGCGGCGACGGCGAGTGGCAAGCTGATCGCCAGAACGGAGAGCAGCGGCGTGCGGCGGGAAAGGCGGGGCATGTTCGAGCGAGTCAGGGGGCGACACGAGGAGCGTGGCTGGAGTATGCAGCCGCAGCCCGCTCAATGCCACGGAGCCCGTCGCCCTGCGCGGCGCGGCGGCTATTGCGGGAACAGCTCGTTGAGCGGCAGGACGAACCCGGGGAGCACGGCCTCGCCGTCGAGCGCCTCTCCGGACGACTTCGCTGCGACCGTCCCGTCCAGCCGATGGACGGTGGCATTTCGACTCCGCGCGTCGATGAGCCAGACGAGCCGGACGCCCACGGTGAGCCAGTCGTCCACCTTCTCGAGCACGTCAGGCTGGCGATCGGATGGCGACAACACCTCGACCACCCGATCCGGCGCCAGCTCCGCAAACCCGGACGTCGTGGCCGCGGGAACCCGCGCCGCGCTGATGAACGCGGCATCCGCGGCCCGCACCGTATCAGGATGTCGACGCAGCGTGAACCCGGTCTCGGCGCCAACGACGTCGCCGAGACGGCGAGGCGCCACCCAGGTGTGCAGCGCGGCGCCGATGATGATGGCGAGCTTGCCGTGCTGGTATGCTGCAGGTTCGCGCACGCGCAGTGTGCCGCGCACCAGCTCCGACCGCATGTGCAGCGGCTGGTGCTCGAGCAACTCAGTGGATGTCATGTCAAGACCGTTGTGCTTCACTACCACCTCCAAGGCATCATCATTCTGGTGCATTACATCGCGCCACTGGCACGTGATGCACCGCGTCACACACCATTGCAGTTCCGAGGCAGCGTGTCAAGATCATGTTTTCACGCACGCAAGCCGGCGGGCATGACGAGGGGCAAGTCGGAGTATGCGATGTGCTGGGTGGTGCAGCGGGCGGACTCACGGTGGTCAACCGCTCCGGAAACGCGGTGGTGATGAGCTCGTGCGTGAGGATCCACGCGCTCGCAGGGACGTCCGCCAGCCTGTGCTACGGTGGACCACCGCGTGACCTGTATCGCTCTCCCCGGGAGCACTGGCTGGTGAACAATCTGCTCCGCAACGCGAATCGTGATGCGCTCTGCGCTTTTGGTCTCCCCTCGGCACGATTGGACAGACAGTCTTCGCCGTGATTCGTTCTCGAAGCAGCGTTGCGACCGGTGATTGCGGGCAGAGAGCCTACTTCCCTCGCCCGCCGGTTGCGACTATCGATCGCACCTCGCGTCGTGCAGGTTTCGTGAGTCCGGCCTTCAGCCCCCAACACTTGCACATGGTATGCCAACGCAATCGCACGACGGAGAGGGCGGAGGGCGTTTCCATCCCCTTGCCCAGAGCCCGATCCGCTACGGGACCGCGGACGCGCCCCCGGCAGAGTTGCGGCTCTGTTTCTCGGGATCGAGCGGGTTCACGCGTTTATCGTTCCATGTCGTCGATGCGAAAGACGAGGCACAGATATATCAACGCGGGCCTGAGCACTCCATGTGCGTCGACGCTGCGCTGTTGGCCGCCTGGGCCGACGTTGGCGTGCCGGCTTTTGCATGGCGACTCGCGCCGCAGCCCTCAGCCAGCGCATTCGAGTCACCGATGCAGGCCACCGAGTATGGCCGCGCCCGGCTGGAGCTCTGCCGCGCACTGTACCCGATTCGGATGAGAGTCTGGACGAATGCGCAACTGAATGCAGAACGCATTGTGCATCCACCGGGAGATGGATTCGCATGCATCGACGCTTTCGCTGTCACTGCCGAAAACGAGGAGCTTCTTCTTGCGGTGACCGACGATGACGCGGTACCGCCGGGAAACGGGTGATGAACCTGTGGCAACATCAGGAGGTACAGCGCGCATGGTGAGGCTCCGCACCTTGCTGCCGATGCTGCTCTGTCTCGCCTGCGCACCAGACGGGGCACCCGACGCAGACGCAACCCTCAACTGTGGCGACGCCCCCGCTGAAACGCCGATCCAGGAGTGCATCAGACAGAATCTTGCGCTCCGCGATCGGACGGTTCGTATCACCATCGACACACTCCTCGGGCGCGGCGTTCCGCGTGAACAGCTCGACGCCATCGATCGCACCTGGCGAGCGCGGACCCTTGCACAATGTGGTCCGCGCCCTGATTCAACTCCTCCGGCACGTGCCGCGGCGCGCGCATTGTGGTCGTGCTATTCGGGCGCATTCAATGAGCACATGGCCGTGCTGCGCGACCTCCGGCCGCGTTGATCGCATCGGACTCTCGCACCAGCGTTCCGCACACCTGCACCGCGACCCGCTCGCCGGACCGCCAGCGCCAGCCCCTGCATTGACTTCCCGTGTGCGCAGCGCACATTCGCGCTAAGCGGTACCGGCCCGACACGCCCGCGACGCATCCACAGCCGCCCGAGGTTCCGATGCCCCCGATTTCGCTGAATGGCAAAACCGTCATGGTTGATGCCGCCCCCGACACGCCGCTCCTCTGGGTGCTGCGCGACCATCTCCAGATGACCGGCACGAAGTTCGGCTGCGGCGCCGCGCTCTGTGGTGCGTGCACGGTGCATGTGGACGGGGTCGCCACCCGCTCCTGCGTCACACCGCTCTCGGCGCTGGCCGGCAAGAAGGTGACCTCGATCGAAGGCCTGACCAGCCCCATCGGCACCGCCGTTCAGGCTGCTTGGGACAAGCATCAGGTTCCGCAGTGCGGCTACTGTCAGTCGGGCCAGGTAATGACCGCCTCGGCACTGCTCGCGAAGAACCCGAAGCCGAGCGAGGCGCAGATCGCCGAAGCGATGAACGGCAATATCTGTCGCTGCGGCACCTACGGCCGCATCAACGCGGCGGTGCTCGACGCCGCGAAGACGCTGGAGGGTCGGTCATGATCGACTCGACAGTCACGCGCCGCGATTTCATCAGAGTCTCCGCCGTCGTCGGCGGAGGCTTGCTGATCGGCTTCCGTTTCTCCGACGCCTCGGCGCAGCCTCTGGAAATTGATGCGGATGCAGCGGTGCTCGCGCCGAACGCCTGGATCCGAATCGCACCTGACGGCACAGTGACGTTCACCTGCGGCCGAAGCGAAATGGGCCAGGACGTCTACACCTCACTGAGCATGATCCTGGCCGAGGAACTGGGGGTCGACCCGCGCACGGTGACCGTACTGCACGCCCCCGTCGATCCGGTGTACGTCAACAGCGCACTCGGCGCACAGATCACCGGGGGCAGCACGAGCGTGCGCGAGGGATGGGGGCCGCTCAGGAAAGCGGGCGCCACCACCCGCGAAATGTTGATCGCGGCGGCGGCAACCAAGTGGAGTGCGAGTCCCGCTGACTGCAAAGCTGCCAATGGAATGGTGACCCATGGACCGCACAGCGCCAGCTATGGCAGCCTTGCATCCGCCGCCGCGCTGCTCACGCCGCCGGCGAATGTCACGCTCAAGGAGCCAGTCGCATTCACGGTGATTGGCAAGCCGCTGCCGCGCCTTGACGGTGCGGCCAAAGCGCGTGGCCGCACAACGTACGGGCTCGATATCAAGCTGCCAGGGATGCTTTACGCCGCCATCGTTCCCTGCCCGGTGATCGGTGGCAAAGTGGCGTCGTTCGATGGCTCTGCGGTCGCGAAGCGCCCAGGAGTGAAGGCGGTGGTGAACATCGGCGAGGCAGTTGCGGTGGTGGCGAGCCACTACTGGATCGCGCGTGGCGCCGCCGACTCGCTGACGATCAACTGGGATGAGGGAAGCAGTGCAAAGGTCGACACCACTTCGGTCTTCGCCGCGCTCGATGCGGCCAAGGATCGCCCCGGATTCGTCGCCAAAACGGCGGGCAACGTCTCAACTGCACTCGCCGCAGGTGGCAAGACGGCCGAGTACCGCTGTCAGATGCTCGCGCACGCCACGCTGGAACCGCAGAACTGCACCGCGAAAGTGACACCGGCCGGCGTGGAAGTCTGGGCGAGTGTGCAGTTCCCGCAGGGCGCGCAGGGTATTGCGGCGGCAGTGGCTGGTGTGAAGCCCGAAATGGTGAAGGTGCACTCGCAGTTCATTGGCGGCGGGTTCGGCCGGCGACTGGAGAACGACTTCGTCGGCCAGGCGGTGGCGATCGCGAAAGCGGTGCCGGGGATTCCGGTACAGATGATCTGGACACGGCCCCAGGACACGCAGCAGGACTTCTATCGTCCGCCGAGTCTGCATGTGATGAAGGGTCTTGTCGCAAACGGGCGCCTCGAAGCACTTAGCGGCAAGCTCGTATCGCCCTCGGTGACCGCACGTGCGTTCCCACCGTTCGTCGTGAACGGGAACGATCCGTTCATGACCGAGGGGTTGGCGAACCTCACATACGACGTCCCGAACCTCGAGATGCGGACGGTGATCGAGGAGGTCGGTGTTCGTGTCGGCTTCTGGCGCTCGGTGAGTCACGCACTCAACGCCTTCGCGGTCGAGAGCTTCATGGACGAGATGGCGATGGAAGCAAAACAGAGTCCGGTGGCGTTCCGGTTGGCGCTGCTCGAGAAGATGCCACGGCAGCGTGCCGCGATCGAGCGCGCGGTACGTGCATCGGGTTACACCGCGACTCCGGCTGCCGGTCGCGCGTTCGGACTCGCCTCGATGGAGTGCTACGGCACACATGCCGCGGTGGTCTGTGAGGTGTCAGGCACAGCGGACGCCATCAAGCTGGAAAAGATCACGATCGCGGCCGACTGTGGCATCGCGGTCCACCCCGATCAGGTGGTTGCGCAGCTGCAGGGTGGCGTCGTGACCGGGCTGATTCAGGCTGTGAGATCGAAAGTCACGTTCCGGAACGGCCGCGTGGAGCAGAGCAACTTCGACAGCTACCGCCTGCCACGCGGTTCGGAAGTGCCGCCGATCAAGGTGGAACTGATCGCGTCGGGTGAAGCGCCCGGCGGCATTGGCGAAGTCGGCACGCCGCTGGTTGCACCGGCGTTGGCGAACGCCGTGTTCGCGCTCACGGGCAAGCGCATCCGCAGTACGCCGATCGAGGATGGCGGGGTGCGCTTCGTCTGACGGATCGTTCTCTCGCTGAAGGACACGCCTCCGCCGTCCGGCTCTCTGAGCGGACGGCGGAGGCGTTTGTGTCAGTTGTGATCGTCAGCCACTGAACGTCAGCCAGTGCATGTCAGCAAGTGAATGCCAGCGACTGAATCTCAGCGAGTGAATGTCCGCGATTGAAGACCCTCGGCGCGATCGTCAGCGGCCGAACGTCAACTCGTAGCTTCGTCCAGCGGTCGCGTCAAACTCGATCGTGTCTGCATCACGCTGCACGACGCGCACACGCTGTCCGTTGGAGGTCACGGCCACCCTGCCCTTCGCCTGCACGCGGCAGCGTCGTGTGATGTGCGCACGGATGGTGGCGCGCGTGGCTTGCGCACCTGACCACGCCACGTCCACATCAAAGCCCCCGCGCGCCCGCAACCCTCGCACGCTGCCGTCACGCCACTCTCCCGGCAACGCGGGCAACAGTCGGATGCCATCCTGATGCGACTGCACGAGCATTTCCGCGATGGCTGCTGTTCCGCCGAGGTTGCCGTCCACCTGAAGGGCGCGCCCGCAGAGCGAGAAGAGATTCGGGAGCGACGACTTGTTGAGCAGCGCACGCAGCTGCTCGAGAGACTTGTCCCCGTCGTAGAGGCGCGCGCGCAGCCCCATCTTCCATGCGTATGACCAACCGCATCCACCCGTACCACGTCGGTCGATGGTGACGGTGGCGGCTTTGGCGAGTGCCGGCGTCCGTTCCGGTGTGATTTCGCTGCCGGGGTACAGCCCCCACAATCCCGACAAGTGCCGGTGCTCCGGTTCGAGATCATCCCAGTCTTCGATCCACTCCTGCAGCTGCCCGCGCTTGCCGATCTGATTCGGCGCGAGTCGCGCACGTGCTGCGCGCACCTCGGCCGCGAACACACTGTCGGTGCCGAGTGCCGCGGCCGCGTCGCTATAGGAGCCGAAGAGGTCACGGATGCTGTGCATGTCCATCGTCGGGCCAGCGGCCATCGTGCGCGCAGCGAGGGAGATGCCGCTGACTTCGTCGAAGAACTCATCGTTGCCCGGCCAGGCCGGATAGTTCTCGGGGGAGTTGGAGGG
>JANNVN010000520.1:0-8392 GCA_031414435.1 Gemmatimonadaceae bacterium | reverse complement strand
GGTCATAGCGGAACGGACGGACGAGCACGAGGTCATCGAGCCCCATGTTCTTCATCACGCGTACGGTCCCGCCGATGTTCACCGGGTCCTGAGGTTCGTGGAGGACGACGCGGATGTTGCGGAGCAGGCTCACGACGGCGAGGCGTAGAATTGGAAGAAGACGGCGCGTTCAGGACCCTGTCGCGCCCCACGAAGATAGCCGAACTCGCCGTGGGCGCCGCTGAGGACGAGCTGGCCGCGCCGCCGTTCGCGGTCAGGCGGGCCTTCGTTGATCACGCAGTCGCACTCGATGACCGTGCCAAGCCCGGGCCAGGGAACGACGAAGAAGACGCTGTACGATCCGCCCGGGACACCCATCTGCCAGCTCGCAGTGGCGTCGTCCCGGCTGCCGCTGATCACTGTCACCCGCACGTCGTCGCCGTCGGGGACTGCGAGAAGGCTGTTCCATTCGCCAGTCACGAATGAACGCCAGTGAAACTGCACGCCGTCACTGTTGATGTCGGCGGGTTCATTATCGAGCGGGTTTTCGTCGACGGCGGGGGCGAAGTACGGCGCCCGGTTCAGTGCGACGTGCGCACTGACCTGGAACGTGGGTTTTTCCGCGAAGATGAACCAACCGATCTGTGCGGTTGGCGAGCCGGCGTCGGCCCACGGCTCCTCGGTCTGTCTGTAATTGTCCTTGCCCAGCGTCACGCTGGCGAAGAGGCTCGCGTCGGGAGCGCTCGTATCAAGACCGAAACGCCCTACGTCGGGTACTCGTGGCGCTGGCACCACCGCCGTCGCATCGGTGGTGACCGATCTGACACCGCGCAACTCGTACGCGACATTCTGCGCCAAGGCAGTTCGCGCAACCCGCCACCCCGCATCAAGACGCAAGTGCGACCAACGCGCGTGATGATCTCCTGCCGTTTCGACGGTGATGGCTGTCGCACCCACCTCCAGCTTCGCGACCATGCCGGGCACGGCGAAGACTCGCACGCTTCGCCCCACACGGCCGGTCTGCCGGAGGACGACCAGCCCGTGCGGCAAACCTGCAGGCGGACCGATTGTCTCAGCGCGCCACAACGTGGCCTCGGACGCGCTCCAGATCATCGCCTCGAAGTTTGGCGTCGAATGGGCAGCGTCACTGGGGGCGGCCGGTGAAGGCAGCGGGCGGAGCAAGAGCGCGCGCGTCCGGGCAGCCGGCGTCCGCGTGGCCGTTGCGCGCTGGAGCATCGCGTCGTGCGATGTCCCTGGAACGAACGGAGCCCAGTCCTCTGCGACATCGTCCACGCATCCGGCCTGGAGAGGCAGATCGACTGAGACGTCTGCTTCCGAAGTCCAGGTGATCTCATCGAGGACATAATCCTCCAGGACGACGACCGTCCGCACGAATCGGACGCCACTCACCGGATCGGTGAACTCCGCCGAGACCCACCCCGCATCCCGCTGCTCGTCGTGTGCGATCAACAAGCCGCGTGCGGCGCCCTGATCCCGCCCGTTGACCATCGGCGCATTGTGCGCCATCGAGCTGCGATACCACGCCAGCGTGGGCGACGTGTAGCTGCCGGTGCCCACATCGTCGAGCCAGCGGCTGTGCTGCGTCGCAATGACAAGGTTGAGCCGGTCCGGATGCCCATGGCCATCGCCGGGATCACCGTAGTCGAGTCCAACCCAGAACCGGCCGCTGTCGCGACGAAACACCGCCAGCCCCTGCCCTTCCAGCAACTCGGAGTGCGGCACTGCCGATTCGAGTTCCGGCAAGTCCAGTCGTGCCAGCAGCAATGCCCGCCAATTGCAATCGGCACGCGTCAGTCGCACACCTGGCTGGTTCCGTTCAGCGTCGGCCGTCGAGGTGGCGCGACCGGTGTCACCCGGATTGGGCCAGGTGGCGTAGAGCGACGCGAGAGCGGCACGGAGTTCCGGGGTGTCGTGGCGGGCGAATCCGCATTCCGTCCAATCCGCCGTGCGATACTGGCGCAGCGCAATGCCGTACTGACTGTCACGCCGCGCGGGAAACGTTCCGTCAGGCAGCATGGTGCGGAACGGCGCAGTAAATCCCGACTCGAACCGCCGCATCAGCTCTGCCGGGAGCGCGCCGCCGGCCCGCTCGGCCAGCGTGACGGCCGAGAGCAGTCCACGATGTGCGAAGAGGTGGTAGTTCTCGCCTTCATACCAGCTGCCGTCGGTGTGCAGCCCCGTACGAAGCAACGCCCCGAGCGAGTGCGTGGCAGTCTCGCGGAGCGACACGTCGCCGAGCAGTCCTGACGCCGCCAGCAGCGCCGCACTGTGCCACACCTGGCGGTTGCTGCGCCCTTCGTCGAAGTCGGCAATCAGCGCGGCACTCGGTGCGATCAGCCGGTCAATCGTCGCTGCGTGCTGTGACTCGCACTGACCCGCGGCTACGATGCGCAGATCCAATGCGATTGCGAGGTGCAGCAACCAGATGGATTCCAGATAGGTGCTGAAGAACGGCCTGGTTGGACCGAGCGCGTTGTCGCGATTCGGCCAACGCAAATACTGCTCACTGTACGCCGCCAGAATCGTGTCCGCGCGCGTCGCGGCAAGGTGGTCATCGAACAGGTAGGCGAGTGCTGATGCCCGCGTGCACTGCTCCGCCGTCCAGAGGTGTGCGTTCATCAACCACCACTGGTGATGCTCCTGATCCGTGTACACCACGCCGCACATTGGGCAGCGGTGCGCGTGCGGCTGACGTGGGTCGAACGCGAGTAACACGGTGCAGGTTGCACAACGCCCGCCACGCCGGGTGAGGCGCGATTTGCCCTCGGGCACGGGGACATTCAGCCACGCGTGCACTTCCCGCTGCAGCGACCGACCCAGCCCGCCAAGCGCGGTCGGATTCTGCAGGTCGCGCTTGCGCTGCTCGAGCGCATCGGGACTGAGCAGGAGACTCATCGCGGTGCCTCCGCCGCGAGCGTCCAGCGCGCGGCCGAGAAGAGCTCGCCCCGCAGATCGATCTCCACATGCTGAAGGCGCTTCGACAGCCCTTGCACGCCGCGCGAATGAAAAATCGGGGTGGCCGGCACACTGTCACTCAGGAGGGCGAGGATCTCGCTCCACGCCTGCGCGCGGCGCGAGGTGTCGGTGCTGGCGCGGAGCCGCGCGAAGGCGCCGGCAAGTGGCGCCGGACGCGCCGCGCCGAAATCAAGCGCACCGCCTGCTGCGGCCGGATCGAAGAGTGCGGCGAGCTGACTGCGCACCGGATCGCCCGCGACACCCGTGTAGACGGCACAGTGATCCGGGGCCTGCGAACGTGCGCTGCTCAACAGGGCGCCAAGATCGCGGGTCGCGATCCGGAGCATGATGCCCCGGGCGCGAAGATCCGATTGCAGCAGTTGCTCCACTGGATTGTCACCAGCACCGACCGACAGCAGCACAATCTCGAGGAATGCGTCATTGCGCCGGCGGCGTCCGTCGCCTGTGCGTTGCCACCCGGCGGCGTCAAGCAGACTGTCTGCGCGTGCGGTGTCGGCGGGTGTGGTGTCGCGCGCCAGGTCCGCCGCGTAGGCGGCACTGGGGACGCCGAATCCACCGACGCCAGCGTCGACGATGCGACGCCGATCGACCGAGAGCGCGATGGCGCGCCGCACGCGTACATCGCGGACGACCTCACACCGCGGATTGAACACGAGCCAATTGGTGAAAAACGTTGGATAGTCGAGCACGCGCAGTGTCGGATCGCGACGCACGAGCGTCGCCGTCGCGGGATTCACGCCGGCGATGTCGAGGGCGCCGCTGACGAGCCCTGCCACCTTTGTCGTGGCTTCATCGATCACGGCCACGACCAGCGTTCGCGTTGCGGCGACGCCACCCATGCGGGCCGGGAAGGATGGCAGCCGCTCGAGGATCCAGCGCCGCCCCGCTTCCCTCGACACCACCCGATATGGTCCTGAGCCCACGGGCGCGAACGTGAACGGGTGAGCGCGCAGCGCCGACGGGCGAACCGTCGCCAGCACATGTCGAGGCAGAATGGGGAGTTCGGCAAAGACGAGCGGCACGTCTGCCTGCGCCGCGGAAAACCGCACGATGAGGCTGTCGGCACCGCCCGTGGTGACACGCTCGACGGACTCGAGATCGCCGCGGCGCGCATACCCAACCGCCGGATCGCGCGCGAGGGCGATGGTGAATGCCGCGTCGGCGGCGGTAACGATCGTGCCGTCGTGCCACCGCAGCGACGTGTCGATCGCAAAGGAGAGCTGGCGGCGATCGGTGCTCCACGTCCAACCGGTCGACGCCCATGGTTCCGGCGCCAGTGATTCCGTGAGTCGCACCAGCGGGGTGAAGACGAGGTATCGCTGCACCTGACGCGAGAGCGGATGCACGGTCGTCAACGGCTGCATCCCTTCCAGATCGGTGCCGGAGGCAATCACGATCGTCTCCGACGACCGCGGTGCTCCGGCACAGGCGACGAGTCCCAGCGCCAACAAAAGATGGACCAGCCGGTTGGCGGCACGGTGCGCGCGGGCGATCATTGGAGCGTGGCTCACCTGCTCCGCCGCTTCGGCACCGCAATCGCACTGCTCTGGCTGGTCTGCACGCTGACGTTTGCGCTGGTGCACTCGGCTCCTGGGGATGCAGCGCTGTTGCTGCTCCCACCGGAGGCAGATGCAGCGACGCTCGCGCGGCTGCGCGCCGAACTGGGCCTCGATGCCCCACTGGCACAACAGTACGCGCATTGGCTGGGGAATATCGCGCGCGGCGATCTCGGGACCAGTCTCCTGACCGGACGACCTGTCGTCGACGGAATCCGGGAGGCGCTCCCAGTGTCGCTCGGCCTCGGTGCCGCGTCGCTGCTGCTGACCGTGTTCTGCGGCGTGATCGTCGGGAGCACACAGGCGCGCCGAGCGGGCCAGCCACTCGACACATGGCTCACGATTCTCTCCACCACGCTCTACTCGGCGCCGACGTTCTGGCTGTCGCTGGCCTGTGTGGCGGGTGTCACGGTGGGCGCCGCTGCATTCGGCGTTCCCCCCGCCTGGCGGCTGCCCGCCTTCGCGCTCCGTGATCCGGGTGTCCTCGATGCCGCGGCCGCTCCGCTCGATGTGCTGCGACACGCGATTCTCCCGGTCTTCGTCCTGACCGTCACCGGCGCCGCCGGCACGGCACGCTTTGCACGATCGGCCATCGTGGAGGCCGCGCGCGGAGACTACCGCCGAACGGCACTGGCGAAGGGCGTGACGGCCCGGGTTGCGTGGTACCGACACGTCGTGCGCATTGCACTACCCTCCGTTGCCGCGCTGGTTGCACTGTCGGTGCCTGGGATCGTCGCAGGCTCGGTGTTCGTCGAGGGGGTCTTTGCGTGGCCCGGGATGGGCAAGCTGTTGCTGTCGGCCGTCGCGCAACGCGATCACCCGGTGATTCTCGCGATCACGCTGTTGTACGCAACGGCGGTGATCCTGACCAACCTGCTGACTGATCTGGTGCTGCCGCGTCTCGATCCGCGACGGGCGGCGCTGTGATGTCACGCGCTCCACTTCGGGTGAGGATTGCGACGGGTCTGCTGCTGGGTCTCGTGGTGGCGTGTGTGCTGGGCCCGACACTGACCGGTCGCGACCCGACCGTGATCGGCGATGTGTTGTCGCAGCGATTTGCCGCACCGCTGCGCGCCGACGGATCGGGGACCTGGCATCTGTTCGGCACCGATGCTTTTGGCCGTGATGTGCTGGCACGCCTGCTGCTTGCGGGGCGACTCTCCCTGCTCGTCGGCGTCGCCGGAGCGCTGCTGAGCGGCGTGCTCGGCGCAGGGCTCGGCGCAGTGGCGGGGTGGAGGGCCGGCGTGATCGACACGGCGATCACCGGAGTGTCAGACGCGCTGCAGGCGGTGCCGCGACTCGTGCTGCTGCTGGCATGCGCAGCCTTGTGGCGCCCCGGCATCCCGACATTGCTGACGGTACTGGCGTTGACCGGATGGATGGGTGTCGCACGGCTGGTGCGCACCGAGGTACGCGGCCTCGTCGATCGTGATTTTGTGGCGGCGGCACGGACACTTGGCGCGTCGCAGAGGCGCCTCCTCGGCCGACACGTGATTCCCAACGCGATCGCCCCGGCGCTGGTCGCGACGACGCTGGGCATCGGCAACGCGATCCTGCTCGAAAGCGGATTGAGCTTCCTGGGGCTGGGCGTGCAGCCGCCCGCGCCGAGTTGGGGCAACATGATCGCCGGCGGCCGGGAGCATCTGGTCACGGCGCCCTGGATCGCACTGGCCCCTGGTCTGGCCGTGGTGCTCACCGTGACGACGGCGACCCTGATCGGCGACTGGCTTCAGGAGCGCGCGGCTGGCCACGGTGGGGGCTGACGAAACCCCGAGCCGCGCTGCTACCCTTCGGGCATGGTCGATCATGCGCGCGCGTTCCTGACCTCGCTGCTCCCCTGGCAACCGGCCTTTGATGCCGGCGCCCTGGTGCTCGTGGTGATCTACGTACTCGCGCAGGTGATGTTCTGCCTGTCGCTGCGTCGGCTTGCAATGTCGATTCCGGGACCGATGCGGATGTGCAATCCTCTCGGGCTCTGGGTGCTGGCCGTGCCGGGCATCGGTGCGCTCGCGAGCTTCGGCGTGTTGCGCCATGTCTGGGATGCAGCAGGAGCGGCAACGGCGGCGCATCGCGTGGCTCCTCCGCGCGGTGTCGCGCGCGGCTTTGCGGTCGCGTACGGCCTGAGTCGACTGCTGATTCTCGTGCCTGGCATGCTGCTGCCCGCGCTGCTCATCCAGTCCGCAGCCGCTACCGGGTTTCTGCTCCGACTGACATCCGTTGCGAAATCGCTGCGCACGCCCGACGTCGCAATCGCGTAGCGCAGCGCGAGCGTCAGGTCTTCGCTCAGCGCACCAACAACGTGACCACACCGTGCGGCGGTGCTTCGAAGCGAACCCGGGGACCAGTGCCGGTCAGCGGCGGGCCCGGCGTCTCATCGAGTCGCGACTGACGGACCTCCGTCGCGGCGCGCGGCAGGTGCCAGACACCGCTCACGGCGCTGGGCAGTTGATTGATGCACCGCAACACCAGCCAGTGTCCGTCTTCACTCCGCTTCGCCGCACTGAACTGCAACCCGTCGCCTTCCAGCGTCAGGCCGGCGAACGCAGGAAGCGCCGTCGCGATTCCGCGCCAGGCGTCGCCGCGGACCGGTGACAGCACATCTTCCGCGTGGAGGGCGAGCTGCTGCAGCGCCGTGGCCCGATCATGTGGCAGCGCCACGATTGCGAAGCGCGCCTCGAATGGGCCGCGGCATTGCGCCGCCGGCGTGGCCGCCGGCCATCCGGCGTGGCCGGGACGCTGAGGCAAGTCACGTCGCGAGAGTTCGCCAACAGCACGCAACAGGGTGATCGCGACGTGGCCGTCTGGCAGCAGTTCATACTCGGCGAGGCCGTCACTCACGATACCAAGGCCATACGATTCGCCAGTCAGGTACAACCAACGATGCAGGGGCGCCGTCGCCAGTCGTTCTTCCGCAGGCCACTCACGCGGATCCTGGCCAGAGTGCTCGCGCCGCACCGGCCCGAAGGCAGCGTCCGCGACGACGTGGTTGGTCTGAATGCTGCCTGGCAGCGGCAGCACCCAACGCAGGCGATGATCACCGGCGGGGTTCTCGCCGCGAATGCAAATGTCGATTCGGTCGGCCCCGGCATCGAGAGCGATCGTGGCCGTGGCGCGCACCGTGACGACGTCGTGCGACCGCAGATCGCGGGATACCGGCTCCACCGCTGAAGCGACCGCGCGCTCAGGTCGCTCGAGTGCGGCATGCAACTCCCACTCGGCACGAATCGGCCCGCGCGCGAGCAGCTGGGGTGCGGACCAGTGCGCAGTGCGCGCCGCACCACGAAGTGACGGCGTGTAGGTGTCGCCGGCGTCCGTGACGCTCTCCAGCCAGCCGAGCGAGTGCAGGCGTGCACCGGTCGCCGCGTGGGTCGCCGTGACGCCCTGCAGTGACGTCACCAGACGCCACGACGGACCGGTCAGCTCAATCGCGGTGGCGCGTACTCGCAGCCTGGGCGGCACAGGCTGCACCACAGCACCAAGTTGTGTCAGCAGGATCGGCTGGACGCCGTAACCGGGCATCGGTTCGATCCATGCCATCATCTCGCTGATTCTCGCCACCGCATTCCGCGGATAGTGCTGCGGCGACTCCACGCGATCGAACTGTCGTGACCGACGCAGGAGCTGCATCACCTCATCGCCGCTCCACTCCGGTGGCGCCTGGGGCGGTGGCACGCGGGCGCCGGACCGGGCAGCGCTGCCCGGTCCAACGGGATCACTGATGATGGCATCGATCAGGCGCAACTGCACTGCCCCGCCACGGTGCCGCGGCGAGGGATTCCGCAGCACCAGTGTTGGGCGCCAGAGTGACTCGAGGTCGCGCTGCACGACGGGATCGCAGTCGACGAGCGCTCGCAACGCGT
>JANNVN010000519.1:0-2930 GCA_031414435.1 Gemmatimonadaceae bacterium | reverse complement strand
GGCCAAAGGTGGGCGGTGGATTTCGTTGCCAGCCAAGGCGCAACCCGCAGCGATACCAGCGGTATCGCGAGGAGTTGCAACGCCGGGTGGCGCCGAAAGACACGCCCAACTGCCAAGAGACTTCGGCTACACCACACTAGTTCCGGCCCGACCGCGTGCCGAGGAGGGTCAGTTCCGCCCCAGCCGGAACCGCAGCTGCTTCACCGGCGCCCGCCCCGGCACTGCATTCAGCCGCTTGAGCAACGTCGGCGCCAGCAGACTCAACTCGTTCATCCAGGCGGCCGTGGTCACGCGTACCCACAGCACGCCATCTGCCGTGACCGACAGCGGTTCCGTGACGGATGCGATCTGCGCGCCAACGGCTTCTGGCCAATCATCAATCGCGCCAACCTGCGCAATGCGCTCGGTCATGCCTTTCTGGGCCAGCACCTGCGCCATCACATCGGCGATGCTCACCGGCTGACCCTTCTTCTTCGGGATGCTCATGCGTCGGGCGCCAGTGTGCCCTGAAACACGCGCACCGTCTGCAGGCCGGTCAGCGCGCGCGGAATGTCCTCGCTCCGCGGCACCGCCAGGACCACCTGCCCAAGTCCGCGGCTGCCGAGCAGGCCGAGAATGCGGGCGCTGCGATCGGCATCGAGTTCAGCGAACGGATCATCGAGCAGCAGCAGTGGTGCCGCGCCGAGCGATAACTGCAGCGTGCGGGCCTCGAGCATGCGGAGTGCGATCGCTGCGCTCCGCTGCTGCCCATTGCTGCCGAAGCTGCGCAGGTCGCGACCGTCCAGCAGCAGCTGGAGCTCATCACGGTGCGGACCGGTGTGCGTGGTGCCGCGACGCACATCGTGCGCGCGCTGCGTCGCGAGCGTGGTGCGGAGCCACTCTCGCAACTCATCTTCGGCCTCGCGTCCGCCACCGCCACGCTTGAGTGCGAGCGACACCGAGGTGCGTTCGCCGATTGCGTCCAGCACCTCGGCATACGCGGGTGCCGCATCGAGTGCCCACGCATGACGTGTCAACAGCATGATCGCGCCCGCCTCGGCCAGCGCCGGTTCGAACGCCTCCACCGCATCCATCGACTCGGCATCACGCGCATGACCATTCATGCTCCGCAACGCGGCATTCCGCTGCGCGAGTGCGTGGCGGTAACGCTGCAGCGCGAGCAGATAGCGACGGTCGGCAAGTGCCAGCATCACATCGAGAAACCGGCGCCGCTCAGCCGGCGCCCCGCGCACCAATGCCACGTCGGCAGGCGAAAACAATACCGCCGGTGCCGCGCCGATCGCGTCACTCAGTCGCGTGACTTCGACGTTGTCGATCGACACCTTCTTCTTCTGCGTGGCGCCGTCGAAGCCCGCTGAGACAGTGAGCGCGCCCCGGGGAGAGTTGTCCAGCATGGCGGTGATGTGGAATCCCGCATCGCCAAAGCGGACCAGGTCCCTGTCACGCGCGCCGCGTGCACTGCGAAAAAGTTCGAGATAGTAGATCGCCTCGAGCAGGTTCGTTTTTCCGTGCCCGTTATCACCGAGTAGCGCCACCCCATCGTTCGGCAGATGCAGGGTGGAGCGATCGTAGTTGCGGAAGCTCGTGAGCGTGAGCTGACTGACGCGCACCGACGTGTTGCGCATCACGTCAGCGTCGCCCTCGACTGCTGCAGCAGCTTCCACGATCGCGCTCACCGGAATGGGCTCAGGCGCCTGTGAAGCCCGGGGGGCGCTTCTCGAGGAACGCCGACATCCCTTCCTTCATGTCGGACGTGGACGAGAGTGTTCCGAAGTGTGCCGCTTCGTATGCCAGTGCGTCGCCGAGCGACATGTCCTGACCGCGGATGACCGCATCGATGCACGCACGCACGGCAAGCGGACCATTCGCCATCATCTGCGTCAGCATTGCCGTTGCCGCCGGGAGCAGATCGGCATTCGGCACCACCTTGTTGGCGAGGCCGATGCGCACGGCTTCATTGGCGTCGATCACCTCGGCAGTCATCAGCAGCTGCAGGGCGCGTCCGGTGCCGACGAGTCGCGGCAGACGCTGTGTGCCGCCGTAGCCCGGGATGATGCCCAGCTTCACCTCGGGCTGTCCGAATTTTGCGAACTCTCCCGCAATCCGGAGATGACAGCACATCGCCAGCTCACAGCCGCCGCCGAGGGCAAAGCCATTGACGGCAGCGATGGTCGGTTTTGGGCTGCGTTCGAAGCGCCCGAAGATCTCCTGACCGCGCATGGCCCGGGCGACGGCGCTCATCGGGGTCTGGCCGGCGAGTTCGCTGATGTCGGCGCCGGCGATGAAGGCGCGGCCGGCGCCGGTGAGGATCACCCCGCCAACCGCGTCGTCTGCGATGGCCTCGTTGATGGCCGTGCCCAGCTCACCGATCAGGGCGGCGCTGAGGGCATTGAGCTTGTCGGGGCGGTTCACCGTGATCGTGGCGATCCGGTCGGCGACGGAATAGAGGAGGAAGTCGTAGGACATGCCGTAGCTGGCTGCAGGAAGGCAGAAACCCGGTGATCGGGGGGGACGTCTGGGAAAGCTACCGCGCGGGCGGAGCCGATTCGGGGCGCGCTCCGCGGGAAATGTGACGAACGAATGTGCGAGCGGGATGAAAAGACTGGCCTTGAGCGGTCAAAGACCCAATACTCTATGGTGGTGAGTTGTTACGCCCGAAGGGGTGTTTTCCCGGTTACGGGGGAGGGTCCTATGGCATTTAAACATGTAGCGCGGCATCTCTCCGTCCGGGGGCGCATGGCGCATCGGCGGATGCGGCAGGTGCTGGCTCGGACCGGCGTGTCGCAGGGGCTGGGGCAGCTCACCGCGTTGTCTTTCGTCGTGAGTCTGGTCTCGCACGCGGCGCTGACCTGGGGGCTGGTCACCTTCGAGCCGGCACTCCACCCGGACGCTGCCAATGATCCGCTGGTGACCTCGCGTTTTCTGTATCC
>JANNVN010000518.1:0-3407 GCA_031414435.1 Gemmatimonadaceae bacterium | reverse complement strand
GACGGAAGGCCGCTTCCGCAAGCACCTCAAGGCCATCACCGCGGAAGCAGCGGCAGCACTCGTTCCGCTTGACGACATGCTGTACTTCGTCACGCAGGACGACGTGATCCAGCGCCACGTCTTCGACGAAACGCATCGCAGCTATGTTCCCAACTTCGGGTGTTACATCAAGGTCGAAACCGAGGGCACGTTCAAGTACTACACAGTCACGCGCCAGATGGTGCTCTTCGCCGTCGAACGACGAAAGGCGTGGCGCATGCTGCAGAGCAAGGCGGGTGTGGTGAACAAGGACTACGTGGCGCAGCGATCGTTCCTTGCGAAGGTCGACAACGGGAGCCTCGCGCTGTCGGCGGCGAAGGCGCAGGTGGCCGAGCTGATCGCAGCCGAACTGGCGGCCGCGAAGTAGCGGTGTGGACACGAAGGGTGGGAGTCAGCCTCCGGTCGGAGCATCCCGGCTGACGATGCACGGGACTCGTGCGCGAGCTGCGGTTCTCGCACGGGTTTCGGGCCAACAGGCGCGCTGTTTCACCGGGGTATTTGTCGCCGTGACGTCAGCGGGCGCCACGCTCGCTGACGTCGCCACCGGCACCTGATCTCCCCTGCACTTCCCTCGAGACGAGCAACTGCTCGGCCCTGATCAACCCCAACCGAAAGCGCTCCGCCGTGCGCTGGATGAATGGCCGGTAGAGGCGACGGAGCAGCCAGCCGGGGAACCAGCGCCCCCGCTCCTCATGCACCACGCGGGCGCGGGGATGATCAAGGAACGCGAGCGGTCCTTTGTTCACGCGTGGTGCAACGCTGCAGAACTCGATCGACGTCAGATGCTTGAGGGACTTGTAGCCATAGTGGCCCGGCGCGACGAGCCGGAACGGCGCCCCATGGGCGATCGAGAGTGGTTCGCCGTCGAGCGTATCGGCGATGAGCACATCGTCGGCCATCAGGTCTTCGTACAGCATTGACGTGCGATAGCCGTCTTGCGCGCGAATGATCACGCCTGCAAAGGGCGCCACGAATCCAGGCATCGGTGCAATTCGTTCCCGCACGAAGTCCGAGAACCTGACGCCGCTCCAGCGGAGGCCGAGGCGCGACCACGTGGTGACACAGTGAAAATCTGCGAGCTGCGTCGTGCGCGGCAACCCGTGAAGCGCGTCGTCAAGGACGAGCGTCTCGCGACCCGGCATCGTGATCGACAGCGCCCGGTGATCCGGACGCGCCGGGTACCGATCTGCGTACTGGGTCAGACCGAATCGGGGGAAATCGTCCCGTGCGATCTGCCCTTGCGGCAGCTGCTGCATTCCGGAGGTACCTGCGGCAAAAAAGGGCTGAGGATGGCTGGGACCAATGCGCAGTCAGGCGACCCAACCGCGCCCGCCATGTGGCCAAGCTGCGCGCGCCAACTACGCTGTTTCCTTTTCGGTCGGAATCGCCAGGATGTTCCTGGTCTTCTTCACTGCGACGGCGCTGCGCTCGATCCTGAGCATCTCGCCGAGTACGAAGTCATCCAGCCAGTACAGCGAATAGCCATGGGCCGCGATCACGTCGTACAACTCGGTCTTTTCTTCAGGCAACGACGGGCCAAAACACTCGACGACGAGATACGGACGATACGTGCTGATCAGGTCCGGGATCGACTTCAGAATCTCCTTGTCGTAGCCCTCGGTATCGATCTTGATCAACGTCAGTTTCGGCAACGCGTCGGCGTAGTCTGTGTTCAGCAGTCGCGTCAGCTGTCGGCCCGTGACGGTGAAGGTGTACCGGGTGTTGCGCCGCTTATTGTGCGTGAAGCCGACGATACCGCCATTGCCGTATGAAGGATCGCCGGATCCGAAGGTGAACTCTCCATCCTCGGCGGTGGCGGCCACGTTCAACGGGACGATGTGCGTCTTGTCGGTGTTGAGCGCGGCGTTCGCCGACAGCACACGAAACACGTGCGGATTCGGCTCGAGGCCAAGGGTCAGCCCCTCGGCGCCAGCGGCGAGTGCCATCGGGACGGTGGTGTCACCCTCGTTGGCCCCGATGTCGATCACGAAATCGCCGCGCCGGATATAGCGGCGAAAGAAGTCGACATGCTCCTGCTTCACCTCATTGCCGAACTCGCCAGGATGCAGCCACTGCGCGTACTGGACGACGCCATCGTCTTTCAGTGTAAACGCGACCTGCCGGAATTCGTATTCCGTGAAGACTTTCTTCGGGCGGAAGAGGCGCGTGATGAAGCTCAGCATGGTGTCGTTGCGACTGGAACACGCGGCACTGGCCAAGCGTCGATCCGCCAGCGCACGTCACGTTCGTACCAACGCCAGTATAGCCGGGGGGGCCATGGTTGGCGATTGCGGGCCGTGCAATCGCGGTTTCCGGCGGTTCGCCGTCCGATCTGAATCGGGCTACGCAACTCACCTGCGAACGGCATCCAACGAACAGTGCGCGATCCTGAGTGTTCTTGCCTCGAGTGCCGGAGACTGATCCATGTCGCGATCCTCATTCATGCTGGGCCTGAGTGCCTGTGGGGTCATTGCGTTCGCGGCCGATGACCTCTCCCGCGGGCTGGTCACGGCCGGCCCCGCCCCCGTCGGCCGTGTGATCCCGACGGCCAACATGAGCCGCGCGCGGATGGCACACACCGCCACCACGCTTCCGAATGGACGCATCCTTGTTGCGGGTGGCTTCACGGCGGAGGCCGAGGCGGCGCAGAGTGCCGAACTCTTCGATCCACTCCAGAACCGCTTCCTCGCCCTCCCGCGAATGCGAACCGTGCGTCACAGCCATACGGCGACGCTGCTGCCAAACGGCAAGGTCCTGATCGCCGGTGGATTTGCGGCCGGATCGAGCACCGTTGCATCCGCCGAGATCTTCGACCCTGCAACCAATACCTTTTCGCCGACGGGAGCGCTTGGCGACGCTCGTGGCGGACACGTGGCGGTGCTGCTTGGCACTGGCAAGGTGCTGATCGCAGGCGGCGTCGGACCCGACTGGACATTTCTTTCGAGCGCGGAGCTTTACGATCCGGCGACCGGCCGCTTCACACGGACCGGAGACATGACGGTGGCCCGTGAGAGTCACGTCGCGGTGCGAGTCGCGGATGGGCGCGTGCTCGTTGCTGGAGGGCATCGCGATCGCCGGTCCGCCATCACGATCTACCGATCCGCGGAGACATACGACGCAGCAACTGGCCGCTTCACTGCCGTTGGCGACATGCAAGTGCGCCGGCACAAGCACGACGGTGTGCTGCTTCGTGATGGGCGCGTGCTGATTACCGGAGGGTCCGACGAGCGGGATGATGCGGGGGCCTATCGATCAAGTGAGCTCTTCGATCCGAAGACGGGCACCTTCACCTCCGGGGCGGCAATGCAGCGACCGCGATACAAGCATGTCGGCAGCTCGATCCTGCTTCGGAACGGGACGGTCCTGGT
>JANNVN010000517.1:0-27246 GCA_031414435.1 Gemmatimonadaceae bacterium | reverse complement strand
AGAGCCGCGAGCCACGTGCCGCCGGATCGAGTCGCAGCAGTGCCGCTGCACCAAGCGGGCCATTGACGACGCCGTACAGGGAAGGAACCGGGTCGCTGTCAGTGGATGTCATCTCCACACCACGGCTGCTGTCAGACGGAGTTGACCCACTCGCCAGGAGCGGATCGACAGGCGCGCTAACGAAGGTGCGACTCGTCGGCGCTTCGCGGGTGAGCGAGAAGATGTTTGCACTGACGATGCTGTCCGTGAGTGCAGTTGCGGTGGATGGCATAGATAGCACAGCGGCAGTCAGCGCTGGCAATGTTGGGGCGACGGACGCAACGGCCGTGCTGGCCGGCCATGCGAACAGGGCGGCAGTGGCAATCGCGCCCGTCGCGGTGACTGCTTGCAGGATAGGCACGAGGCGCCTCATGAGACTCATTCGATCACAAAGGGTGCACGGACGGTGAGCGTCACCTGCAGCAGTTCGCCGCCACCTTCCGAACGACGAGCGGGATTGATCTGCACGGTCAATTCCCGCACTTCGAGGAGCGTGGTTCCGTTCTGCACACGAGACAACAGATCGGCGACGCCGTAGACATCGCCGAGCGCAATGAGGGTGGCAGGCAAGGCCGCCAATGGGACAGCCGTCGAATCCGGCTCGCCGGACACATTCAGTTCGCTGACACTCAACTGGCTTTCGTCCGCATAGCGCTGGAGCACGCCCTGCAGCACACCAGCCGCGAGTGCCGCTGTTGCAGCGGCAACGGGGCGTTGCGGATACTCGGCAGCACGTGACGCCCGTGCATCGACCGCATTGCGCAGCATCGACTCGGCGCCTTTGACGCCGTTCAATCGCGCCAGCTCACCGCGGCGGGCGGCGATCAACGCCTCACGATCGCCCCATCGCTTCGCCACGGGGATGGCGAGCGCGAGGAGCAGCACGCACGCGATAGCGCCCGCTCCCCATGTGAGCGTGCGCCGATCGCGAGCCGAGAGCCCGTCAGCGAAAAGCAAAGGCGATGGCAAACGTCTCCCGGTCTGTAGTCCCGTCACGGAACCGGTTGCTCGGTGCAAGGAAGCGCACCTTCTCGAACGCCGGCTCAGCCGCCAGCGCGGCGAGCACCGCCGCCGCTGTCTGCGTATTGCCCTCGACCTGCCATTCCTTGCCGACGACGCGCACCCGTTGTGCCACGGCAGCTTTCGGCAGGCGCGCCCCGAGCGCTGCCAGCCCCGCGGCGACATCAGACCGCGATGCCGTGGTCGTGCTGATCGCCGCCAGCTCACGATCGATCGCCATCACCCGCGATGACATCTCCACGCCAGTCGTCGCGGTTCGTCGCGCTGCGATCAATTCGGATTCGAGCGCTGACAACAGGCGCTCACGGGACGCCCCAGCGGCCCACCCGGCCGCGCCGATGGCCAGCAGGGCTGCCGTTGCCCACATCACCACACGCCGCCGCTGCTCCGAGACGAATCCCCGCTCGAGCCACGGTGTCAACAGCATTGCGTCCACCGTGCCATCGAAGCCGAGCGCCGCACCGAGTGCAACGCTGAATGCGGGGTCGAGGTCCTTGGCCAGCGACGGCGATGCCGGCGCGGCGGCGAGATCAGTTGCCCGTGCGCGCCGCACACTGCGCAAGACACCGTCTCTCGTTTCGATGGCGCCAACTTCTCCAGTGCCGGCGTCGAGCGCGGCACTGCTGGATGGGTGCCCGGCGGCGGCCAGCGCGCGCGCCAGCGCCATCGGCGCGGCCTCGATCCGACGGACGGCACTCCATCGTGAAAGCGCACGGACGCAGGCGTCGACAATCGTGCCGTCGGCGGCAAGCGCGATGTCGCCATCCGGCGTCAGCGCTACCGCAGTGGATGCACCAGGTTGGACGGCAAACCACCGCTCCGGCTCAACAATCAGCATCTGACGCCGGGCAGCGTGTGCCACGGGCGGCAGCTTAACCTGTTTGACATGCAGATGCGCGAGTCCGATGGCGAGCCCGATACCGCGCACATCCCCGGCGGCCGTCGACAGCTGCGTGACCATCTCGTCGAGGCGTTCGGGCTGGAAGGGCAGCTCATAGGTACTGAGCCTGCCACCGCGCGAGCGCACCACCGCGCGCACACGATCGGCACCGATCTCGATCCCGACCACGCCGCTCACAGGTCGCGCTCCCGCCAGCGAACGAACGCCAGCTGATTGCCTTGGACGGCATACACCGCCTGGACTTCGTGCGTCAGCGGGTGGCCGCGCTGCCAGCCACGCGAGATGAACATCACGCGTGACGGCTCGTCGATCAGGCTCCCACGCGCGACACCCAGCACCACGGGCGACGCCGTGTTCTGATTGACCTGTCCGTCGCCATCAACCGTCAGCCACTGTGACGCATCGGCGATCATCTTCCGCCCGACCTCTGGCACTGCGGCCACATCGTCGAGCGAGTTGAACAAGGTCGCCTGCCCCGGGATCGCGTCGATGTGGCGACGAATGGCGCGCGCGGCTGCTGCTGCCTCGGCCGCGTGTCCGGCGCGCGCAAACAAGGCCGCCATCGCCTCTTCCGGCGCGGCGTTGACGTCGATGCGGGCGCTCACGTCAACCATGATGACTTGCACGCTGGCCTCGCCCATCTGAAACGCCGCGACGTCTCCAAGGGCGCGGTCCGGCGCATTGAGGGCGGCCTTTCGTTTGACCGCGTCGTCGCCGGCGGTTTCCATGCGCTGCTGCATCGTTGCCACGGCGGCAATGACGCCGCTCTCGGAGGCGTACCGCGCCATGGTCCGCGCACGGGCATTGGCTGTGACATCGCCGGTCGTACGCGAACCGGCAGTGACCGCAGCGGCCACACCGCCGAGGATCACGATGATCCACAGGACGAGCATCAGGGCAACACCGCGGCGGGCGGAAGCGATCATCATCAGAGCCCGCTCACCGGTGCCGTTCGCGCCACGAGCGTGGCCATCGATTCGCGACCCGAGGCGTCGAGAAAGCGCACTTCGACGGCCGACGGCAGGCGTGACGCGTCATTCCAGTCGCCACGCCAAGCACCGTCCTCGAGCGCAAGAAATCGCACGGCGAACGTGCGAGCTCCCCGCGCCGTGAAGCGCAATGGCGTGCCGGAAGAGTCGATCGGCGTGGCGGCAAGCGACACCCCCGCCGAATCCGACGAAAGGCCGACACGCCACTGTCCACTGCCACCAAGCGGCGCCATGATCCCGCGCGAGACAAAACTCATGGTCGTCACGCGTCCGGCGGCATCCGCATCCGTGTGCAGTCCGCGTGCGTCACGCGCATCACCGGCGACTGCGTGTCTGAGCGCGTCGCTCAGCATGGCGCGCATCGCGGTGGCGGTCTCGTCGGCCTCGCGGGATGCCGTCACGCGCTCCTGCACGTCAAGCCCCGCACGCAGCGTGGCGTAGGCAAGCAGCACGACCACGCTGCTGACGAGAAGCGCGATCATGACTTCGATCAGGGTAAACCCGTGCCGTGCCTTCACCGCGTCGCGACCAGACGATGAAGCACCACGCTCGCGCCCACGGGCGGCGGCACGTCGACCGTGACGACGATCTCCTGCAATCCGTGCTTCCACGGCCGCAGTTCGACCTGCCGTCGCAACCCCTCGACCGAGTCGGTGGCGGCTTCCGCATTGAGCACAGCGCGCTCCATCGTGAGCTCGGCGACCGCAACGGCGTGAGACCACGCGGCGGTATCACGCGTGCTGACGCTGACTCGCTGGAAGAGCTCCAGAAAGCCAACGGCAGCCAGGCCGAGGATCACGAGGGCAACGATGGATTCGAGTAGCGTCATCTGTTTCGGACGATCTTGTCACGAGCCACGGCACAGCGTGTGGGATCCCACACACCGCCGCCGGGAACCGCATGGCCCTCTGGAAGACAGGCACCGAGGGCCGATATCAGCGTTGAACGGGCCAGCCCCGCGTCAGACGCCGTCGTGCTCGCGTCGCCTGAGAGAAGGACCGTACCCGTAGTGTCGGCAGTTGCGCGGACAGTCCATGCGCCGGTGGCGTCGAACTCGAGACGCACCGATTCGCCGCGGCGGACGGCCACCGCGCGTGCACGCTCGAGCACTGTCCGCTCGTCCGAGGACCGGACCGGACGCTGGAAAACCGGGAGGACAAACGCAGCGGCCAGCCCAAGCATCACGAGCACCACGAGGAGCTCGAGCAGCGTAAAGGCGCGCCGGCGCCTGGGTGGAGGAAGCCGTTGCATAAGGGCCAATCGAAGGGTCCTGCGCGCCACGCGATCGGGTGGGATCACGCGGCAATTGGAGCGAACCGGAGTCTGGCAATGGCTGAGGCAAGGGTCGCGCCGTCGCGTCGCCGGTCCCGTTTCGATCACACCAATGACGACTCATCCCTCGGTTCGTCTCAGGCGTTTCCGCCGGAGACTGGCGAAACCGCCCACAACCAATCAGCGTACGGAGACCATGCCTCAGCCTCAGCCCCCAGCCGTCGCACCAGCACCGCCGGTCACACCGACGCCGGTGGCCGGCCAGCCCGTCGCGGTCGCAGAGCCCGCCTCATTCCCCTCCGGACCCATCTCGCAGGCGCAGGCGGAGTTTCTTCGCGCAAAGCGGACCGCGCTCAGCAACCAGCTCGAGTCGGTACAGGAACGCCGCGACGAAGTCGCCGAGCAGCTGCGTAGCCCTGAGACTTCGGCCAGCGAGCGGCCCGGGCTCGAGAATCGCCTCAGGGTTCTCGACGAGCGGCTGATCTCGATCGAAAAGGAGATGGCAGCCAACTCAGCGCAACTCGCCAATGCGCCGGCGCGCCGCTCGTCAGAAGGCACCGCGACTGTGCCCGGAGGCCGCGACCGTGGTGCTCGAGGCTTCAATCCGAATCTGGTAACAGTCCTCAGCTTTGCGTTGCTTATGCCCTTTGCCTTCAGGATCGCGCGCCGGTGGTTCGCTCCGAACAGCGCGAGGTTTGACCGGCAGCAATCAGCCGAGGCCGCCGCGCTGCGCGATCGCATGGACAAAATGGAGAGCGCGGTCGAAGCGGTGGCCATCGAAGTCGAGCGCATCGGCGAGGGCCAGCGTTTCCTCACGCAGGCCATGAGCGAGCCCTTGGCGCGAGCTCGGAGCGCGGCTGCAGTCCCCGTCGAGGTGCTGAGCGCGGGCAACGCACGGGATCGCGAGGCCGCCGACCTGCGCTGACCGGACCGGCGCCGGCTGGCTGCCGAGTTCGCTTCTGTCGAACTCCCCGGAGCAGCAGGCCCGTGCCTCGGGCAGGGGCTTCGTTAGCCTGAGGTCGCGCAGACGGGCGGGAAACAGCTCGTCCGGATAGAATGTCCACCGATGACTCCGCCGATCACGACCACCGACGCCGGCAGACCACGGCTGGCACGCGAAATGGGCCTCGTGGCTCTGACCGCGACGGGGATCGCCTCAATGGTCGGGGCCGGCATCAACGTCATCCCGTTCATGATCCAAAGGAACGTCCCGGGGATCGGTGCCTGGGTACTCCCGGCCTTTCTCTTCGCGGCCGTTCCCGCGTTTTTCGCCGGTCTGGCGTATGCCATCCTCGCTTCGGCGATGCCCCGGGCAGGCGGCAGCTACGTGTACGCCAGCCGCGGCCTGAATCCGTACGTCGGATTCATCGCCAGTTTTTCCCAGTGGTTTGCGCTCTGCGTCGCCATCGGCGTCGTGTCCTACGTCCTCGTGCCGTTCCTGCGGGATATCGCAGTCGCCGCGTCGTGGACGCACGGCGCGGAAGTGCTCGAGACAGGCCCGCTTCGACTCGGTATTCCCCTGGCTGTGCTCTGGTTCTTCACGCTCGTGAACATCCTTGGCATCAAGTCATACGAGCGCATTCTCGTCCCGCTGCTTGGCCTGACGTTCGTCCTCGGCGGTGTCGTGATCGTTGCCGGATTTCTCTTCGATCACGCCGACTTCGCCCGGGCCGTCATGGCGCGTGAAGGGAGGCCACTCCCGGCGCCCGGGAAAGCGCCGATCACGGCCGGCGTGTTCCTGACCGCTGCCACAGTGCTCTTCAGCGGCTTCATCGGATTCGATTCCATCGCGCAGGCCGGTGGCGAGGCGAAGAACCCGAATCGGACGTTGCCGCTCGCCATCGGGCTGGCGGTGGTGGGGGTGAGCATTTTCTACATGCTTTTCACTGCGGCGGTCTACCATGCGGTGCCGTGGCAGTATGTCGCCGAGCAATCGGCCCGGCGCGACGTCAACGCTCCGGGCCTGCTCGGCTATGTGCTGCCGGTAGGGTGGACCGTGGCCATCGTCGCCGGCGGCGCGGTGGCGCTGGCCAAGGACGTGCCGGCCATGCTGTTGTCGGTGTCACGACTGATGTTCGCGTGGGCCGAAGATGGGATCTTCCCGCGTCGGATTGCCGCGCTGCACGTACGATTCCGCACGCCACACATCGCGATCGTTGCCAGCGCGTCGATGGCGACAGTCTCAATCCTGGGGTGCCATCTGGCCGGCGACGTGTTTCTCGGCGTCGACATGCTGGTCACCGCGATGCTGGTGAACTACATCGCGATGAGTGTGTCGGTGCTGACGCTGCCGGCGCGCAATCCCGCGATTGCGAAAGACATCCGTGTACTCCCCGGGCGACGCGCCCAGATTGCGGTGTCAGTGACTGGCATTCTCGTGCTCGGTGGCTTTCTCGCCGTGCATACGTGGAAGGATCTCTCGGCGCCGGTGGCCGCGTGGTACTTCCGTTCGACGCCGGTGTGGTTTCTGGTGATGTGTCTGGCTACAGTGATTTACCTGCGCGAAGTCGCCGCGATGCGCAGACGCGGCGTTGACGTCGACGCCATCTTCGCGACTCTGCCACAGGAGTGAACTCCGCATGACGATCGACGTCGAACGCTGCCAACTGGCCGCGGACCTGATGATCACCCGGGTGATCAGCGGTCTCTGGCAGATCGCAGACATGGAGCGCGACGGGCGCGTCCTCGATCTCGACGCCACGGCAGCGGCGATGCAACCCTACGTCGATGCTGGCTTCACGACGTTCGACATGGCGGATCACTACGGCTCCGCGGAGTTGATCGCCGGCCGCTATCGCGCTGCACATCCCGACGTTGCCACCCAGCTCTTCACCAAGTGGGTGCCCAAGCCGGGACCAATCACGAAGGACGACGTAAGGGCTGCAGTTGAACGCGCCGCGGACCGCCTGCAGGGTCGCCCGATCGACTTGATGCAATTCCACGCCTGGACCTTTGCCGACGCACACTGGCTGGATGCGCTCGGGTACCTCGGCGAGCTGAAATCGGAAGGACTGCTCCGGCAGATCGGCGTGACGAACTTCGATGCTGCGCATCTGCGCATCGCGGTGGCGAGCGGCATTCCGATCGTCACCAACCAGGTCTCCTTTTCGCTGCTCGATCAGCGCGCAGCAGGTCGAATGTCGGCGGTGTGCGCCGAGTACGGCGTGAAACTGCTGGCATACGGCACGGTGGCCGGCGGGCTTCTCAGTGCGCGGTGGCAGGCACGGCCGGCGCCTCCACAGGATGACCTGAAGACCTGGTCGCTGATGAAGTATGGGCGGTTCATGCAGGCCGCCGGTGGGTGGGATGCACTCCAGCGTGTGCTGACGGTGACGGCGCAGATCGCGAAGAAGCACGACGCGTCGATGGCCAACGTGGCCTGCCGCCACATTCTCGACTTCCCTGCGGTCGGTGGCGTGATCATTGGTGCGCGACTTGGTGAGCGGGCGCACATCGAAGACAATGCGCGACTGGCCTCGCTCCGATTCGATGCCGATGATCGCGCCCAGTTGCGTGACGTGCTCGCGACACTGACGCCGATCCCCGGCGATTGTGGTGACGAGTATCGCAAGCCACCGTACCTGACGGCGTCGGGCGACCTGAGTCACCATGTGGGCGCGTTTCCGGCACCCTACAGCGTGCGACGCATCGACGACCAGCGATCGATCTGCCTCAGCGGTACGCCGTGGGAGCCGCTCGCGGGTTACAGCCGCGCCACGCGGATCGGCAACCGGATTCTCGTCTCGGGAACCACGGCGACCCATGGCTCGCAGGCGATCGGCGGAAACGATGCCGCTGCGCAGACACATTTCGTGATCGACAAGCTCGAAGGTGCGCTGATCTCACTTGGTGGCACGCTCGAACAGGTTGTCCGCACGCGTGTCTTCGTGGATGACATTGCGCAGTGGGAACCGATCGCTCACGCCCTTGGCGAGCGGTTCGGACACATTCTCCCCGCCAACACGATGGTCCAGGCGAAACTGATTGGTGAGGGCTATCTGGTCGAGATCGAGGCGGACGCGGAGATCTGAGCCGTCTGACGCGGCCCCACTCACCACTCTGCAGCCACTCTGCAGCCACTCAGCAGCGCGATGCGGGTCGCTGATTCAGCAGGTTCTGCGGGCTACGAGCTGCACGACAGCATGGAGCATCCCGCTTTGTGACGTGCCCACTCGGGGCGACGTGCGGCCAACGCGGCGTGCTCCGGCTGTTCGTCATACGGCTTGCGCAGCACGTCGAGCAGCGTGTGAATCATTGACATATCGCCCGCATCGGCGAGGTCGATCGCCTGCTGCGCGAGATAGTTCCGGAAGATGAATCGCGGGTTCACCGCGTGCATTCTCGTGCGGCGCGCCGAGTGGGTGTCCGTTGCCACGTCATATGACGCATGCCAGCGCCGGATCCAGGCGTCCAGTACGTCACGGTGCAGATCGAGCCGGGCCTCGTCGTATGCCACGTCGCCCAGCAGTGGGGTGACCGGGGCGTCCACAGGCAGTGCCTCAGGGAGATCTCCGAGTGCGCGGAAGAACCGCGTGTAGTCGAGCTCACACTGCTCGAGCAGGGCGTAGGCCTCACCCATGATGGTCTGCGCCCCCTCGCCATTGGCGAGGAATCCGAACTTGGCAGCGGTCATTGCCGCAAACTCGCGCTGGTACACGTCGACGTAGTGATTGAGCCCCTCCTGCAGAGGCGCAGTTTCCGGGAACAATGGGGCGATCGCCGTGGCGAGCTGCACCAGGTTCCACTGTGCAACGGCTGGCTGCTGGCCGTACCGATACCGTCGCCCGGAGGCGTCGGTCGTGTTCGGCGTCCAGTCGGGATCGTAGTTGTCCAACCATCCATACGGGCCGAAGTCGATCGTCAGCCCGAGGATCGACATGTTGTCGGTGTTCATGACGCCGTGAACGAATCCGACGCGCATCCAGTGCACGATCATGACGGCCGTTCGTTCGCACACCTGGCGGAACCACTGGGTGCGGCGTTCCAGTTGCGTGCCGCCGAGCCACGGAAAATCGCGCGCGATGGTGAAATCGACCAGCTGTTCAAGCAACGCGACGTCACCGCGCGCGGTAGGCAGCTCAAAGTTGCCGAACCGGATGAAACTGGGTGCAACGCGACAGACGACCGCACCTGGCTCCAGTCGGGCATCGCCGCTATAGAACATGTCGCGCATCACCTGATCACCGGTGGCCACGAGCGAGAGCGCGCGAGTTGTCGGCACACCGAGGTGAAACATCGCCTCGCTGCAGAGAAACTCGCGCAACGACGAGCGCAGAACTGCGCGACCATCCGCCGTGCGGGAGTAGGGTGTCGGACCGGCTCCCTTGAGCTGCAGCTCCCAGCGCTCCCCTGCACCATTCACGATTTCGCCGAGTGACATCGCGCGGCCATCGCCCAGTTGTCCCGCCCACTGGCCGAACTGATGTCCGCCATAACATGCGGCGTAGGGCTGCATGCCGGGGAGCACGAGGTTGCCGCCGAAGACCGAGGCGAAGGCCGGCGAGTGCACGTGCTCCTCCGTGAGGCCCAGCAATACGGCGACCTCGCGTGCATGCGCCAGAAGGTGCGGCGCCGACACCGGTGACGGCACGGCATGGCTCCAGCACGCGTGCAGTACCTGACGACGTGTGCCCGAAGTATCGGAATCGCCAGGGAGTTCGCGGACGAATCGATTGTCGAAGTTCAGGGAGATCGGCATGGCGTGAAATCTACGTACAGCGGGAACAGCGCCGACGTGTCACAATTTTCGATGAGACAAGGCCGGCAACTGCTCGCGCACGGCGCGGAGTCGGTCGCGATCGAACGTGGCAATCGCAATGCCCTCACCTTCCTCGACGCAGGCGAGCACCTCGCCCCATGGATCGACGATCATGCTGTGGCCCCACGTCCGTCGCCCATTTCGGTGAATTCCGCCCTGCGCCGACGCCATCACATAACACTGGTTCTCGACGGCTCGGGCGCGCAGCAGCAACTCCCAGTGCCGGGCCCCGGTGGAGTAAGTGAACGCGGATGGCGCGCAGATGAGATCGAGCGGCGACTGGTTCGGCAGGCAGGTCAGATGACGGAACAGCTCCGGGAAGCGCAAGTCGTAGCAGACACTCAACCCGACGCGCAGCCCGTCGGCCGTCACCGCCTGGGGCGTTGTGCCGGCTTCGAGCACCGTCGCCTCATCGTATGCTTCGCGCCCATTGTCATAGGCAAAAAGGTGGATCTTGTCGTAGCGTGCGGCGAGACTGCCTGACGGTGAGTACAGACAGCTGGCGTTGCGGACTCGCGTGCCGCTGCTGGTGCGGATCGGTACGGTTCCGCCGAGCACCCACACTCCGTGCTGGCGCGCCAGCTGGCCCAGGAACTGCTGAATGGGGCCCGTTTCCGCGTCCTCGCCAATCGCCAACCGATCGGCGTCGCTCTCGCCCATCAGGCAGAAGTACTCAGGCAACGACACGAACGATGCCCCCGCCGCGACCGCTTCAGCGACCAGCCGCGCAGCGGCGTCGAGGTTCTCCGCCACCTCGGCGGTGGAGACCATCTGGATGGCGGCAAACGTCGTCATCGGTGAAGGCTATTCCGCTCCCCCGTCAGCGCGCCAGTGCACGTGCCACGCTTGACTGGGAGGCTGAAACCGATGTTCATACGGAATGAACCGAATCCTCACCGGCGCCGTTGCCGCCACGCTGCTGCTCCTTGCTGCCTGTGGTGGCGGCTCCGAACCGACCGGCGGCCCGCCGCCCGTCGTCCAGCCGCCGGTGGTGGTGCCGCCGGTTCTGGGCCAGACCTACAACTCGACCGGACGCGCCGCTGCGGGCGATGTCTTCGTGCATCTCTTCGAGTGGCGCTGGTCCGATATCGCGCGCGAATGCGAAGTGTTTCTGGGACCGCGTGGATACAAGGGGATTCAGATCTCGCCGCCGTCCGAACATGCGATCATTCGCAGCGCCAGTCAGTTCTTCCCATGGTGGCAACGCTACCAGACTGTGAGCTACAAGCTCGATCAGTCGCGCTCGGGCACCGGCGCAGAGCTGACCGACATGGTGAATCGCTGTAAGGCCGTCGGCGTTGACATCTATGCCGACGTCGTCATCAATCACATGACCGCCGGCAGCGGCACCGGCAGCGCAGGCAGCGTCTATACGAAGTACAGTTACCCCGCAGTTCCGTACACACAGATCGACTTCAATGCACCCTGCAGCATCGACTCGTACGCGGTGCAATCACAGGTGCAGAACTGCGAGCTGGTCGGCCTGTCGGATCTTCAGACGGGTTCGGAACTGGTCCGGACGAAGATTGCCGACTATCTGATCGCGCTCAACGCCCTCGGCATCGCCGGGTATCGGATCGATGCCGCCAAGCATGTCCCGGCGGCTGACCTGGAGGCGATCATGATTCGTGTCAACAACGCAGCAACGGCGGCCGGACGCCCGAAGCCCTACGTGTTCCTCGAGATCATTGCCGGAACCGGGGACGCAGTGACACCGCAGCAGTACTACGGCGTGGGCTTCTCCTCCGGCGGTGCGACGGACATCAGCGACTTCACCTATGGCCGACGCATCTCCGATGCGTTCCTCGGGCGAAATGGTCTCACGCTCTGGAGCGCGCTGAACGCATTCGCAACCGAACTGCTGCCGTCGGACAAGAGCGTGGTGTTCATCGACAATCACGATACACAGCGTGGCGATGCCCTGATCTACTCCGATTCAACGTATGACATGGCGGCGATCATGATGCTCGGCCACAGCCAGGGATACGCCAGCGTGATGTCGAGCTACGGCTTTGGGCGATCGACGGAAGCCGCGCGCGACCAGGGTCCGTCGTCGGACGGCAACGGCAACACGGTGTCGACGTTCAATGCCAATGGCACAACGAAGTGTGCAGCGACCACCGGATCGCAATTCCCCGGACAGTGGATCTGTGAACATCGCGTGCCGGCGATCGCGAACATGGTCGCGTTCCGGAAGGCGGCCGCCGGGACACCGACCAGTGACTGCGGTCGCGGGAACTGGCGCGTAGGCGACGACGCAAACCGTGTGGCATTCTGCCGCGACGGCGCTGGCTTCGTCGCGATGAGCGTGAGCAGCGCCGCCATCACGACGACGTTGCCGACCCGGCTCCCGGCGGGGAGCTACTGCAATGTGGCGCAGTTCACGTTCACGGCGGCGTCAGGCGGATCGGCGGCGGCATGCAGCGGCGCTCCGATCGTGGTTGCATCGGACGGATCGGCGAGCATCTCGCTCACGCGGCGCTCTGCAGTCGCGTTGCATACGAGCGCGAAGCTGAACTAGCGTTGTCTGTGCGGTGCCACGCGCTGCCAGTGTCGGTGAGGGATCAGCCGGGTTTGTTGACCATGTTCCAGAGTGACCACAGCAACGGCACCGTCGCCAGCCAACCGACCGCGTTCCATCGCCCGTACACCCGTCGGAGCTCGACATCGGCTTCCGGGCCCAGCTGCAGCATCCGACGTTGCGCCGGCACCAGGACGAATAACCAGAGCGCTGTCGAGAGGCCAAGTCCGAGCATTGCGTCACGAATCCAGCGTGTGGTCCACAGTGGATATCCACGCCCAGCCGCCAGCACGACACCGCTGGCAACGAGGAGCGCTGCCCCGCCGAGCGTAAAGATCCAGTCGGTCACGACGATCGCTCGCGCGGCAAGGCGGAAATCAGATCCGACTCGCTGCCGGAACATGACCGCGCTCCATACACCAGTCACGATGACGTTACCGACGAAGAGAATGGCGGCCAGGACGTGGAGCCACCTCAGCGCGGCCAGCGCCGTGGCGCTGATTGTCACGATGCTCAAACGCTCAGACTCTCTGGCACGAAGCCGAGCGACTTGAGCGACAGCAGTGGAGGAAACAGGGGGGTCGGCAGCGCGTCCCACGCATACCACTGCCAGCCATCACACTTCTCCGGCTCGCAGTTCTGCACGTCACCAGTGACTTCGAGTGCTACGACGAACAAGGTCACGTAGTGCTTCTGCTCCGCGGGAAAATGGTCGACGGTATACGGCGCCGGTCGGACTGCGGCAACGCGGAGGGCTGTCTCCTCGAAGAGTTCCCGCTGTGCGCAGGCCAGCACACTTTCGCCGAACTCAAGGCCGCCTCCGGGCAGCGCCCAGGTTCCAGCACCGTGGCTGCCGCGCCGCCGGCCGAGAAGCACGGCACCGGCGCGGCAGACAATCACCCCCACACCGACACGCGTGCAGGCTGGCTCCACCACATGACCACCCATTCCAACACCTCCGGTCAACAGCCGCCGCGGCGGATGACACCGCCCGGCACGGACAACGTTCTGTTCCTGCTGGAAGTAAACTGCACTGCAGCACTCGTGTCCGCGATCCACCGCCAACGATCAATGCGACATCGTCTTCCCCGCCGTACTGCCCGATCCATTGCACGATCCATTGCACGATCCATTGCACGCACCGTCCTGCTGATCACCGCAGCACTCGTCACGCAAGCCGCGGCGCAGACTTCGACGCCGGCCGTTTCCGCCCCGGGGACCGACAGCTCGAACCGACCTACGCTCAACGCGACGTGGGTCTCGACGGCGCCGGTGATCGATGGCAAACTCAACGACGCCGTCTGGCAGCGCGGGGCACCGGCAACCGGGTTCGTCCAGCGCGCACCGCGCGGCGGCGCGCCCGGTTCGCAGGAATCGGAAGTTCGCGTGGCATACGATCAGTATGCGATCTATGTGGGTGTGCGCAATTTTGACACCGCACCGGATTCGATCGCCCAGCAGCTGGGCCGGCGCGATGCCGATGAGATCTACTCAGACTGGTTTACAGTCGGTTTCGACACCTATGGCGACCGACGCACTGCGTTCGCCTTTGCGGTCAACCCGCGAGGTGTCCTGCGCGACACCTACCTCTTCAATGATGATGACCGCGATCCGCTCTGGGACGCCGTGTGGAACGTGGCCGCGCGGATCGACAGCGCGGGCTGGACTGCCGAATTCCGCATTCCACTGTCGCAGCTTCGCTATGACGTGAACGGTTCATTCGGTGCCGTGCGGCCGTGGGGAATCAATTTCTCCCGGGAGATCGCGCGACACGGAGAAGCTTCGTTCTGGGTGCCGACGCCCGCGAATGCACCCGGCATTGTCTCCCGTTTCGGTGATCTGGTCGGTCTGGACTCGCTCCGGCCGGCCTCGAGGATCGAAGTCATCCCGTATGTCCGCACACAACTCGAGACACAACCGGAGGCGGCACGAAACCGCTTCGTTCCAGCGCGCGATGTGGCGGTCGCCCTTGGTGGGGACGTGCGACTCAAGCTACCGCAGTCGCTGACACTGACCGCATCGGTAAACCCGGATTTCGGCCAGGTGGAGGCAGACCCGGCGGTCGTGAATCTGTCCGCATTTGAGATCTTCTTTCCGGAACGCCGGCCGTTCTTCCTCGAGAATGCCGACGGGTTCGCCTTTGGCGACACTCGCACCTTCAATGCCAACGACAGCCCGCGCTTCTTCTACACCCGACGTATCGGCCGCCCGCCGCAGCGCCGCCCCTCGGGCGGCGATGTCCGTGCCGTAGGACTTGCCTCGCAGACACCGATTCTCGGCGCACTGAAGCTCTCGGGCACCACGCCGTCCGGTTGGCAGGTCGGTGCGCTCAACGCCGTCACGATGCGCGAGAGTGCCGACGTGCTCGACACGCTGGGCCGCACACGTCGCGAGGCCGCAGAGCCGCTCTCCAACTTTCACGTGACGCGCGTGCGAAAGCTGCTGCGCGGGGGCAACGCGGGCGTGGGAGGCTTCGTCTCGGATGTACGACGCGACCTGGCAGACTCCGCCCTCAGCTCGCGGCTGCCCTCTTCCGCTACCATCGTTGGCCTCGACTGGGAATCGGCATGGCAGCGCCGCAGGTGGACCGTCAGCGGCGTGCTCGCCAGCAGCGGAGTCCGTGGGAGCGCCACTGCGATCGATCGACTGCAGCGTGCGAACTATCGCAGTTTCCAACGCCCCGACGCCACGCATCTGTCGTATGACCCTTCGCGGCGAGCACTTGGTGGACACTACGGCGCCCTCACCGTTGCCAAGAGTGCGGGTGAGCGCGTGCTCGGTTCAGTGACCTACGAAGAGACGAGCCCAGGCTTCGAGGTGAATGACATCGGTTTTCAGTTCCGCTCTGACTTCCGCAGCGTCTCGACCTCGTTGACGTACCGGAATCCCCTGCAATCGAGCATCGCTCGTGAATACGAAGTCGGGATCTTCACGACGCTCAGCGACAATTTCGGAGGGGAACGCATCGAGGAACGCGTCAGCTGGAATGCCAGCACCGAGCTGCTGAACTTCTGGACCCTGACCGTCTTCGGCTCTTTTTCACCGCAGACGCAGAACGACCGATTGTTGCGTGGCGGCCCGATCGCACGCCGGCCGGCTTCGCTCGTGCAGCGAATCGAGGTCGGCAGCGACAGTCGCAAGACCTTCATTGCCAATGCAGAAGTGACAAGGGCGACCGACGCGTCGGGGCTCGCGATCACTGGCGCCGAGGTTGAGATCGACTGGCGTCCTGCACCGCAGGCGCGCCTGCGCGTCGGCCCGTCGTACGAATCGCAACGGACGACGGGACAGTATGTGCTGACGATCCCCGCGTCGCGATCGTCATTCTCATGGCCGACACGCTACGTCTTCGCCAACGTCCGGCAGAACGAAGTACGACTCGACACACGACTCGACTGGACGTTTTCGCCGTGGCTCTCGTTCCAGCTGTTTCTGCAGCCATTTGCCTCGAGCGGCAGGTTCACCCGCTACAAGGAGTTTACGACACCGCGGCGCTTTGAGTTTGCCGAGTATGGCGTCGACGTCGGCACGATCACGCCGCTGGGCGGCGGTGATGTGAGAGTCGATCCGAATGGGATTGGAACCGCGGGCCCGTTCACGATTCCCAATCAGGATTTCACCGTCCGTGCACTTCGCGGGAATGCCGTGCTTCGGTGGGAGTACCAGCCCGGGTCTGCACTGTTCTTCGTCTGGTCCCAGCAACGTGAGCAGGAGTTCGACGACGTGCGGTCGAACGTGATCGGGCAGGCTGGCCGGACGTTCGCCGACCCCGGCCGACACGTCCTTCTGATCAAGTTCAGCCGCTGGATTGGCCGATAGGAATTCGGCGATAGCTACGGGATCGGTGTTTGCGACACGGCCCTGATGCCATCACCGAAGGTCACCGCCAGCAGCAGTACCAGCTTTGTCGCGGGCAGCGCACTCGGTCCGTCGGCCCATTCCGTGAGTGTATGCTGATTGCCGCCTTTCGAGCGCCCGATCGCAATGCTCGGCACTCCATTCACGACGCCGATATTGCCGTCGGTGCTCCCCGTCGCGAGGGCCTCCGGTGCGCCCGGGAGTGCGGTCAGGCCGAGTTGATTCTGAATGTCGATCGCCGTCTGCACGAGCGGGTGGCGCCGTGCCCCCTCGAGCTGTGCGGTGGTACCACCGGCCTGATTCTTCTGTTCGACTTCCACACGAAGGCCGACCTTCTCTTTCGTCGCCGCATCCTGCGCAATGCGACCGATCGTGCGATCGAGGGAATCAAGCAGGATCGGATCCGGCGAGCGGAGATCGACGGTGAAATACAGCTCCTGCGGGATCCCATTGAAGATCACGCCGCCGTGCACCTGACCCACATTGACCACTGCACCCTCCGGCAACGCCGGGAAGCGCAATTCATAGATACGTGCGATGGCGTCTGCCAGCGCCTTGACCGGCGTCGGCTTGCCGCGCGACGTTACCGTGTGGGATCCGGCGCTGGTGAAGACGTACTTCGTCCAGTAGATGCCAAGCGCGCCGTAGTTGATCGGTCCCAGGCCGCCATCCATTGATATGAGCAGGTCCGGCTTGGGGTTGTGCTCGAACCAGTACTGCATGCCGCGCAGCCCGAGCTCTTCCTGCACTGTGGCGATGAAGATGAGATCACCCTTGGTGCGGATCCTGGCCGCATTCAAGGCGCGGATCGTCGCAAGCATATTCGCCACGGAGGCGCTGTTGTCGAAGATCCCGGGGCCGTGCAGCGTGTCACCCGCTCGCCGGACCTTGAGATTGGTCTCCAGCGCGTGGACGATATCCATGTGCGCAGCGAAGACGATCTTCGGTCCGCCACCGGTGCCAGCACGCACACCGATCACGTTCCCGATCGAATCAACCGTCACACGCAGGCCCTCGGCTTCCATGGCGCCTTTCACGTAGGCACCGCGTTGCGCCTCGCTGCGAGACTTACCCGGCATTTCCGCGATACGGATCCACTCGTCGATGTGACCGGGCATACCCCGTTCCACATGTGCGATCGCGGCCCGGACGTCCGCACGACGAAGCACCGCAGCATCCCAAGCCGTCGGGTACGCCGGCTGCGCGTGCAGCTCGACCGAGGCAGTAACACATCGCAACGCGAGAAATGTTGTGAACAAGCCGCCGGAAAGACGTCGCATGGATCGTGGTCAGTGCGTGAATGTGGGGATTCGCTATTTGCCCTTCACCGGCTTGCCGCTGCATCCCGGAAGTCTGAATGCACCAATCCGGGTGGAGTACGCGGTGGTGCCAGCCTGCAGGTAGTCACCGACGTACCAGATCGTGCAATCGTCGCGGGGATCAATGGCCGTTTGCGTGTAGTCCTCCCACCGCAACGTGGTCGTCTGCGACGCTCGCCCCTCCGCGAGCACCACCTCGGCGAGCGTCAGCGCGCCAGGCGCATCGTTCACGCGGCGACCGGCGAAACGCTGGCCAGCATAGTGGGGCGTACCACCAAACGAGTAGCCGATGCCGATGTTGCCAAAACGGTCGATCGCCGGACTTGCCATCCATCGGTAGCTGCTGTCGGGCGCATATGTGCCTTGCTGCACCACACGGAGCGCCCGATGCACACCTGGCTGAAGTTCATACCAGCGCACCCCGCCCTTCCCCGCGACGGTGTTGATTGAATGGACCGCCACAATCGACTCACGCCGCCCGCGCCTGCGATAGACCACACGCGCCATCAGCTTGTCGCCCTGCGAGTCGAGACCGCGCTCGGTGCCAGGCTGCGGTACGCAGTTGGTCAGCTGTCCGCCGCAGAGGTACTGATACGGCGCGACTGGGATGTACACCGGCCCGTCAACACGTGTCTTCGTGATGTCGCTCCAGTCGACGTGGAAAGTCCATGCCAGGAGTACGCTGTCGGCGGGCCTTCCACGCAGCTGCGTGCCTCCGGCCGCAAGCATGATGTTCGGCGCGCCATCCGGCGGCAGCGTGGTGCCATCGAGGTCGACGTTGTTCAGAAAATTCACGTCAGCGATCACGACACACTGTTCGCTCGCTGCTTCGCCGCGCAGCATGCGGGCGCGATCCACCACACAGGCGTGTTTCTCGATGACGTCGTCGCCGGTACTTGTTGGCACGTAATAACCATCAGGCCACACGGCCGGCCGCGGATAGTCGGGGAAGAGCGGCCGGATGAACTCGTACCGGTACCACGCACCGAGCGGGTCATCGGTGGCACTGACTGCGTAGCAGATTGCATACGCACCCGAGTCGCGTGGCACCGGCGGTCGCGCCACGATCGTGTCCCGCACCGGCGGTGGCACGAACAGCGGTACGGCCGGTCCCGGCTGGTCACTGCGGAAGGGGCGGCTCGCCACGGGCGCGTCGCCGGACTTCGGGGCCTTCGGGTCGTCGGCGTGCCAGACGCTGCGCTGGAATACCGGAATGACAATCAACCAGCGATCCGCGAGCTGGTCGTACCGCACGACCGCGTCGCCGCTGTTCCGCGATTCGCACGCGCCACCGGCGCCCCGAAAGACGACGTTGCTCGGCACCGGGCCATAGAGAGTGCGGCCGGTACTGTCGAACTTCGCGCCCCAACGACTGAAGATCGCCAGACGCGTATTCACGATTTGAACGATGTGATCGCGCCCGACGCCGACGGTATTGTCCGACGGATTGCGCAGCGTGGCACGGCCCTGGGGCCCGGAAAAGCCGGCCCCGAGCCCATCGAACGATTCGACTATCACCGGCGCCAGCCCGGGCCCCATCGTTCGCTGCTCGACACTTGCGGAGGAAATCGCCGTGACGAGCGGCCGTCGCGCGCACGACGCTGCAATTGCGGCGGCGCATATGTGCACCAGCGTTCGCACCAGCGTTCGCGCCAGCCTCCGTGCCTGACGGGTCCGCCGCCGTGCGTTGTCGTCAACCATCACATCGTGATCCCCATCCGGCCGAGCACACGCGTCACGTTGTCGAGGGCAGCCTTCAATTCCGTCGCCAGCTGAGTCGACAGCGATTTCTGCGGCGAGGTCGGTGTGGCGTTCACACCATCAACCGTGCGCAGGAGTGCGCCGATCCGATCGGAAATCCGAGGGCCGTCGCTATAGAACGGAATCGTCGTCGGCTTCACGAGCACCAGAAGCAGCTCGTTCACTTCCGCCAGCTCCTCGGCGGCCTTCCTCGCTGCCGCGGCACCTGATCCATCCTGAATTGCCTCCGCCGAACGCTTTCTGGCCTCCAGTTCGCCCTTTCGGCTGTCGAGTGCGCGCAGCGTGTCATTCACCACGGACTGCAGCTCACGGAGTTGCATCGCGAGCGTGAACTGTTCGCGGAGCGCAGTCGGTGTGACCTGCACCGTCGGATCGAGTCGGACCGTGAGCGGTTGCTCCAGCTGCTGATCGCCGACGACGAGGCGCACGCTGTAGCGGCCAGGCAGGACCCGTGGGCCGGACGGCATGCCGAAGAACGCGATCATCGGATCGTTCGGATCAATCGGCTTGCGCAGGCGGGGGGCATCGTACGCCAGGTTCCACGACGTTGTGTTGATGCCTGCCAACCGCGGAACAGTGTTCAGCACCCGCACCACCGCGCCGCTGCTGTCACGAACCTCGATCTTCACCGGCGTGGCGGAGTCCGGCCGCGTCGTGAGGTGATATCGGATGACGGCACCGTATGGTGGATTCGTACCACGATAGATCGCGTCACCAAGGCTTGGCGTCTTGGTGGTCTTGACGGCAAAGCGCGTCGCGGTGCGCATGGCAAACAGGTGTGCCTTCGGCGCCGTTGCCGCCGTCGCGAGCCCCTGAATCACCGATGCATCATCCAGAATCCAGATGCCGCGCGCGTGCGTCGCCACGATCAGATCGTTCTCGCGACCATGCACCAGCACTTCATGCACCGGCACCGCGGGGAGATTCCCGCCCAGCCGGAACCAGTTCGTGCCGCCGGTCACGCTGACATACAGGCCGGCCTCCGTGCCAGCATAGAGCACCCGCGGATTCTTCGGATCCTCACGCAGCACCTGCAGGTACGACCCGTCAGGCAGGTTGCCCGAGATGTTCGTCCAGCTCGTTCCGCAATCGGCGGTCAGGAAGACGTACGGCTTGTAGTCGTCCATGAAATGGCGCTCAAAGGTGGCGTAGGCCGTACACGCCGCCGTCCGAGACGCCTCGATGTGCGAAATCACCGCCTCGGGACCGACACCCGGCACGTTGCGATCGACACGCGTCCAAGTTTTCCCGTCGTCACGCGTGATCTGCAAGTTGCCATCATCGGCACCGGCCCAGATCAGGCCGCGTTGCACCGGAGATTCGGTGACACTGTAGAGCGAATTGTAGTACTCGGCGGTCGTCGCCTCCTTCAGCACCGGCCCACCGGCAAAGCCCTGCCGCGTCGAATCGTTCTTCGTCAGATCCGGCGAGATGATGTCCCACGTGCTGCCAAAGTCCTTCGAACGGAAGAGGACCTGCGCTCCAAAGTAGAGCACCTTGCCGTCGTGCGGCGACGACACCATCGGCGCGTTCCAGTTGAAGCGATACTGCAGGCCGTTCACCGGCCCGCCGTCATTGCGGCGCGGCTGCGGTGAAATGTCCTGCTGCTCGAGCGTCTTCATGTCCGTGCGATAGATCCAGCCTCCCTGTGACTCCGACACGATCAGGTCCGGATTGTCGGGATGCGAGGTCTGGTAGTAACCATCGCCGTAGCTGACCAGCCGCCAGTCGTCGGTCAGGATCCCCTGCGGCTCACGCGTCCGGCTTGGGCCAAGCCAGTTGCCATTGTCCTGCAGACCACCACCGAGGAAGTAGAACGGCTCGCGATTGTCCGCGTGCACCTGATAGAACTGCGACAACGCGAATGCCTGGGGGAAGCGCCAAGTGACGCCCATGTCCTGCGTGACGGCGATGCCACCATCGTTTGTCTGCCACATGCGCTTCGGGTCGCGCGGGTCGATCCAGAGACTGTGATGATCACCGTGGATCGTCCGCGAGAACGGCGTGAACGTCTTCCCGCCATCGATGGAAAAGGAAAACTGGCAGGCGATCGAATACAGACGCTCCGCATTGGTCGGATCGACCCGCAGGTCGGCGTAGTAGAACCCGCGACAGAGCGTGGCGGAATTGTCGCTGGTCAGGCGCCAGGTCCCACCGAAGTCATCGCTGCGCCAGACATAGCCCTCGCGTGCTTCCGCGATGGCGTACACCGTGTTCGGGCTCGACGCGGCAACTTTCACACCCACGCGTCCGAGCAACGTCGGCAGTCCACCTTTCAGCTTGTTCCAGCTGCGTCCACCATCAATTGACTTGAAGATGCCGCTGTGTTCGGAACCGCTGGTGAACGTCCACTGTTTGCGGTCGAAGTGCCACATGGTGGCATACACGACGTTGGCATTCCTCGGGTCGATGTCCATGTCACCGCACCCATGACGATCGTCCACGAACAGCGACTTCGTCCACGAGTCACCGCCGTCGCGCGTGACGAACACGCCGCGTTCCGCGTTCGGGCCACCGATATGTCCCACCGCGCAGACATAGACCGTGCGCGGATCCGCCGGACTCACCATCACCCGCGCGATGTGTCGCGTGTCGCCGAGACCGAGGAAGCGCCATGTGACACCGCCGTCGGTCGACTTGTACATGCCGCGTCCAAACGAGACGGAGTTGCGTACGTTCGCCTCACCGGTACCGGCATAGATCACCTCGGGGTTGCCCGGCTCGAGTGCCAGATCACCGATGGAGAGCGTGGGCTGTGACTCGAACAATGGCTTCCATGTCGTACCGCCATTGGTCGTCTTCCAGATGCCGCTCGACGCGGTGCCGACATAGACGACGTTTGGATCGCCTGGGACCCCCTCCACGTCCGTCGCGCGCCCCATCATGTTCGCTGGTCCGATTCCGCGGAATGCCAGCCTCGACAGCACGGTCGTGTCGATCGTGTTTGCGACGGTGGCCGCGGTGCCGCGGCGTACCTGAGCCGGGAGCTCGGCAGCGAGCGCCGCCAGTGCCATCAGCGGCAGGAACGGACGGATTGCGCGCCCTGCCGTTGCGAACGGCAGTCGCGCCAGAGACGGCCTGTGGGTGCGGTCGGCCATGCGAGGGTGTTCCGTGGAAGATGAGTTGGACAGAGTCGAGCCAAGTTGAGACCCAACGCGGCACCGTGCCAGTGGACCGTACGCGCGGCGCCGGTACGACGCTGCGAAGTATTCCCGGCGAACGCATTGACGCGGCGCGCCCCGGGGGGCAATGTCAGCCACATCAAATGGAACGCTGGCCTCACCCGAAGGAGGCAACCGATGAAGTCCCCTGCGCGCTCTGCCCTGGCTGGCCTGCTCGTCGTCCTCTCCGCGGCACCGCTGCTGGCTCAGGCGACAAGTACGGTCGACCGGCACCAGTTCATCCGCGTGATCGCGAAGGACTACGTCTACGATGCGCCGTCGGCGGTCTCTTCAGGAATCGCGACGATTCACCTGATCAATCAGGGTGTGGACATCCACCACGTGACGGTGCAGGAGCTGCCCGGCACGCGGACACCGAAGGAGTTCTTTGATGCGGCGCGCACGACGGGTCGGGCACCGACGTGGAGTCGCACCGTCGCGCAGACCGCGGTGGTGCCTGCGGGTGGCGAAGCCTTTCTCGCGTTCCGCATGCCGCCAGGGCGCTATATCCTGTCCTGCCTCCTGCCCGCCGCAGACGGGCGGTCGCACGCGGCAAAGGGGATGTATCAGCTGATCACCGCGACTGTCGGCAACGCAGCCGCAACGCCTCCGGTCCGCAGATAGACAGGATTTCGCTGCACCGGCGTTGGTGAGGCCGGTCAGCGAGCGGCTGCTATCGCAAGCGCTTCTCTGGTGGCGCGCACATGGTGCGTACGAATGAGTCGCACACCCGCAACCACAGCAGGTGCGGGCGCAGTTGCATGTACGCAAATGCCACCGCGCCGCAGAAGCGGCCGGTGGCATTGACGTCTTCAGATCAACATCGCGTTCCAGGCGGGTCAGCGATGCGAGTCGTGCGGAACGAACTACGCGGGTTGAATGCCAGGCCCACCAAGCAACGGCGGCGCGACACGCTTCGGCTCGGGAATCGCGGCGACAATCGGAGGCGTCACGACCGGAGGTGTGAGGCTCGACGGCGGATCAATGCGCGGCGGCAGGATCTCTCCAGCGACCAGTAACGCAATGTCCTCACGTGTGAGTGTCTCACGCTCGAGCAGATTCTTGGCCAGCGTATGCAGCAGCTCGACGTTTTCTTCGAGCGCCGTCTTGGCGCGCTGATAGGCATCCTTGATGACGCGGCTGACTTCGGCATCAACCAGCTGCGCCGTCTTTTCGCTGACCTCGCGCCGGCTGGTCAACTCGCGGCCAAGAAACATCTCCTGTTCGTTGTCACCAACGAGAATCGGGCCCACAATGTCGCTCAGGCCCCACTGCGAGACGTAGCGCCGCGCGATCCCGGTCGCCTGCTGGATGTCGCTGCTGGCGCCGGTAGTCACATGGTCACGTCCGAAGATCAACTCTTCCGCCGTGCGCCCGCCATACGCCATCACCAGACGTGCCTCGATCTGCTCGCGCGTGACACTGACGCGATCATCTTCCGGCAGCGTGAAGGCCACACCCAACGCGCGCCCGCGCGGCACGATCGTGACCTTATGCAACGGATCATTTCCCTTGATCTTGATTGCACACACGGCGTGCCCCGCCTCGTGATAGGCGGTCAGGCGGCGCTCTTCCTCACGCATCACCAGCGACTTGCGCTCAGCGCCCAGCTGGACCTTGTCCTTCGCCTCCTCGAGGTCGACCATGTAGATCTTGTCGTGTCCGCGTCGTGCCGCCAGCAGTGCCCCTTCGTTGACCAGATTCGCGAGATCGGCGCCTGCCATGCCCGGTGTCCCCTTGGCCAGCACGCGGAGATCGACATCATCCGCGATCGGCTTGTTCCGCACGTGGACACGCAGGATGCCCTCGCGGCCTCGCAGATCCGGCGCGTCGACCACGATCTGGCGATCAAAACGACCCGGCCGCAACAGCGCTGGATCGAGCACGTCGGGACGGTTCGTCGCGGCGATCAGAATGACGCCTTCATTCGACTCGAACCCATCCATTTCAACCAGGAGCTGGTTCAGGGTCTGCTCGCGCTCATCGTGACCACCGCCCATGCCGGACCCGCGATGCCGCCCCACCGCATCGATTTCGTCGATGAAGATGATGCAGGGCGCGCTCGCCTTGCCCTGCTCGAACAGATCGCGCACGCGGCTGGCGCCGACGCCGACAAACATTTCGACGAAGTCTGACCCCGACATGCTGAAGAAGGGACGCCCCGCTTCGCCGGCGACGGCACGGGCGAGCAGCGTCTTGCCGGTGCCCGGAGGGCCAACCAGCAGCGCGCCCTTCGGCAGGCGGCCACCCAGCTTGGTGAACTTCTGCGGATCCTTCAGGAATTCGATGATTTCCTGCAGCTCGACTTTCGCTTCATCGGCACCAGCCACATCGGCGAACGTCACCTTGGGCGTGTCGCCGGTGAGCAGCTTTGCCTTGCTCTTGCCGAACGAAAACGCCTTGGCGCCGCCGGCCTGCATCTGCCGGAAGAGAAACAGCCAAAAGCCGAAGAGCAGCAGATACGGCAGGATGTTGATCAGCACCGACGCGATCGACGTGCGCGCCTGCTTCGCGCTCACATCGACGCCCGCATTGCGCAGCTGCTTCTTGTCCTCTTCGGTGATGTCACCAACCAGCGCAGCCGAGAAGCGGGTGACGCTCTTGTCGTCGACCGTGATCGGCGACTTGGTCTCGACCTGCACTTCGCGCCCCTCGATCACGATGACCTTCTTCAGGTTCCCTCGCGTCAGCTCGCGGTCGTATTGCGTCCAGGTCAGCACCGGCATGTCGGCATTGCCACGCGATGTCAGCGTGACAAACGTCACCGGGATGAGGATGATGAGAACCCAGAAGGCAAGCGTCTTGGAGAACTTGCCCCAGTTGAATCCGCCGCCCTTGTTCGGGGTCGGCTTGTTAGGCATGACGGGCATTACAGCAGACTCGCAATGTAAGGAACGTGACGGAAGCGCTCGGCGTGATCCAGACCGTATCCGACCAGGAACTCGTGTGGCGCATCAAAACCAACGAACCGCACCGGGTGCGACAACTCAGTCGCGATGTGCTTGTGCAGCAACGCGCAGATCTCGAGCGACGCCGGTTTCCGCTCACTCAGCAACTTGACGAGGCGCTCCAGCGTGCGCCCCGAGTCCACAATGTCCTCGACGAGGAGGATGTGCTTCCCTTCCAGCGTCGTTTCCGGGTCGTACAACAGCCGCACCACACCGCTCGAGACCGTGGCATCGCCGTAGCTCGAGGCAACCAGGAAATCCACCGCCAGCGGTCGGTGCACCTGACGTACCAGATCGCTCACGAAGATGAAGCTGCCCTTCAGCAGCCCAAGCACAAGGAGATCACCATCCGGATACGCCGCCGTGATCTGCTCACCGAGTTCTTTGCACTTCGCCGCCAGCGCCGCTTCATCAAAAACCACGCGCTTCACTGCGCGCCCTTCCAACCGTGGGTCTGCCATCGACACGTCGCTCACCGCTTCAGTCATCTCCCGATGACTCAGGGTCATCGTGTTGCGCGTCGTGACGGCACTCCCCTCGTACCCAGACGATCACATCGCTGATTCCGCGACAACCGCTCCCGCTCGCCTGCGGGCCACCAACCGCTGTCGTTCTCCCGTAAATCTATGGCTGCAGCGGTCAGGATGTGGGGCCGGCCGTTCGGGGGGGCTTCATCGCCACTCCGAGCGTTGGGCCCGCCGGAGACAGATGCCACCCCTCGCGACTGCTCACGACCGACGCACCACCCGACAACGGCATCTGCAAACCTCCCGCACGCTTGGTTGTAAACGCTGCGAGACGGGCAGTTCCTCGCCGATCCAGCGCAACGCCCACACGTCCCGCAACTTCCGGCCAGAACAGCGCCGCCTCCACTTCAGACGGATTCCGGTCGCGCTCACGACTCACGAAAATTGAACCATCGGAATGCAGCCGCGGTGCCCAGAAGCGATCCGCCGCCTCCGAGACACCTGCTCGCCAAGTCGCCGCGGCCTGACCGAGTTCCAGCAGCCAGAGCCGAAACGCCGGTGTCTGGCGCTCGATCGCCGGGAGCAGTTCGTGGCGAACGCGATTCCGCAGGTGCCGCAGGTCCTGATTCGACGGATCTTCCAGAAACGGCACCCTGCGGTCGGCCACGAAAGCTCGAATGGCCTCGCGACGCACCCCGAGGAGCGGCCGGCGGATGGGTCCGGCCGCGAGCAGCCCGGCAAGACCGCGAACACCGGATTGCCGCAGGAGCCGCATGAATACCGTCTCCGCCTGATCGTCTTCGGTGTGCGCGGTCGCGACTGGAACGCCGTATTCCTTCGCCACCGAGGTCAGAAACGCCCATCTCGCACGACGCCAAGCCGACTCCCGCCGCGGCAGCCCCTCGCCACGGCCCACATGCAGCGTGATCCTGCGTTCCGTCGCCCATCCGCGGACGAGATCGACAGCGTCTTTAGCTGCCTCGCCCGTTCCGTGGTCAAACGTCGCAATCGCCGCCACGGACGACGGCTGTTGCTCCCACACCCACGACGCCATTGCCATCGAGTCAGCCCCACCCGAAACCGCGAGCACAGCGCGGCATGGCAAGATCGCCCCCAACCCCCTCTCGCGTGGCCGCTGGGTGATCATTAGCATTCCACCCTGACCCTCAACGGTGGAGTTGGCGTGGAAACGAACGGCATTCTTGGCACTCTTTGGATGGGCATCGGACTCG
>JANNVN010000516.1:0-9392 GCA_031414435.1 Gemmatimonadaceae bacterium | reverse complement strand
CGCGGCAGGTCGGTCGTGGATGTCGTCGGGCGCTGCGCCATCTGCGCACCGAGCAAAACAGGCGCAGCACTGGCGCCAAGCAGCAGTAGTCGAAGTCGGGACACGGGGGTGAGACGAGGAGGAGACGGTTTCACGGCGCGTTTCTCGACGCACCGCGCGGTTTGGAGCATCGCCAGCCTGGCGCGCTCCGGGGACTCTGATCCAGCACCTTCAACTGCACATCGCCGCATGGTGCTGGCGCGGACCGCCGAGCACGGCCCCTCAGCTCCCGCGCCAACCACACACAATCTCAGACTACGGCGTTGCTCCCGCGGCGCGCCACTGCGATGACGAGAACAACCGGGCATCGAGTGCCCCATTGAGCTGCACCAGAGTGTACTGCTCCTTGAAGAACGCTTTCCCGTCGCGCAGGAACACGATCTCGTGCACCACCGGCACCTCACCGATCATGCGGTAGTCGCTGAGGCGATACTCCGTCGGCGACCGGGGGCCCTGCTGGCTGTTTCCGGGCGCCACACGCTCCAGCACGCGGTACGCCACCCAGGTCTCGGCGTCGACCCAGAACTGCGGTGATGTCCGGTCGGCTGCGCCAGTCGAACCCACCACCCAGACCGCGCGGCCATTCAACGTATCGGCACGCAGTTTCGCGAGATCCACACCGAGATCCGTCAGCTGTTTCGTGCTGGTGGCCATCGGTTGCGCATACACATCCGCCGTCAGGACAAGCAGGATGTTCACCTGTGGCGTGGTTCGCGCCAGTTTGCCGCCCTCGAACGAATACACGTTGCCATCGGCATAGATCGCACCGTTGCCGCCGCTCGACGGCAGGAACTCGATGCGCAGACGCCCCGGCACCAGCATGTACTCTTTCCACTGGCTGCGCTCCGTTCGCCCATTGGCGAGAAAGCGCGTGTTCTCCTGCGTGAACTGCATCGTCTGAAACCACTTGCCGTCATAGTGGGCCCGCATCCGCTGCACCACATCGGTGCCGGATGTGGGCGGCGGCGGCGGCTTCGGGCCACCAAACTTCACCTTGATGCAGCCCGTCAGCGCCAGCAGCGCAACCAGCGAAAGCGGTCGCAGTGAACGAAGTCCCGTCATGTCGGAAGAAATGGTGAAAGGTGAAACACAACGGCGAAACTGCCGGCCAGTGCCGCGGCCAGCAACAGCAGCGTGGCCGGCACGCGCGTGCCAAACAGGATCACCCCCGCGAGCAGACAAACCAGCCATTGCCACCGTTGCATCGGCCAGGCGAAGGCCACCACGGCACGGCCGAGCAGCGCGACACTGGCGACTACTACCCCATCGAGCGCGGCACGAGTCATCCGGGATCGCTGCGCGAGTGCCCGGACCGGTGCGCTGACTCCAACGCTCAAAAACGCCGGTGCGAAGATACCGATCGTTGCGGCCAGTGCTCCCGCGTGGCCCGCGATCGCGAATCCGGCTGCCGTGGCGGTCGAAAACAATGGGCCGGGCGTGACCTGCGCGTACGCCGACGCCTGCGTCAACTCCCCCAGGGTCAGCCACCCACTCCCCGCGACGAGATCGTGCTGCAACACCGAGAAGAGGACGTAGCCGCTGCCAAAAACGCTGATGCCGGCGCGGAGAAAGTAGACGAACACTGCGACGGCATCGGGCGTCACGGCGGTCGTCAGGCCGGACTGGGCGAACAAGGTACCGGCGCTTATCGTGCCGGCGGACATCAGGCAGATGCGTGCCAGCGCCTTCGTCGACAGCCCCGCAAGGACCACCGATGCCGCGGCGCCGATCGCCAGCACCGCTAGGTCTGCGGACACCACGAAAGCGGCCGCCGTGGTCAACGGCATGACGGCTCTGGCACGCGGTCGGTCCGTCGCCTGTCGGCCGAAGCCCCAGAGTGCCTTCGCAAGTACGGCCACGACCACGGGCGACAGCCACCAGAGCACCGAGTCGAGCACCGGCCGCGCGGCACTCCCCGCGGTCAACGCCGCCAGCAGCCAGACCAGCGCCACACTCGGCAGCACGAAGCCGAGCCCCGCCGCCAGTGCGCCGCGCCACCCGGCACGCACGTAACCGACATGAATTGCCAATTCCGTCGAATTCGGCCCCGGCAGCAGTTGCACGACCGCCAACTGATCGAGGAACTCGGCCCGGCTCAGCCACCCGCGTCGCGTGACCACCTCGGCTTCGATCACCGCGACGTGCGCTGCAGGTCCACCAAATGCCGTGCAGCCGAGCCGGAGGAACAGCAACGCGATCTCCCCGAGTCGGTCCCGGTTTCCGGGGCCGACCGGGGCCGTTAGCCTTGGGAGTACGATGTCATCACTCACAGCGTTACCACACACCGATTCATCTGGGCACCGTCCAGCCGTCGTGCTACTCAGCGGAGGACTCGATTCCACGACGGTCCTCGCGCACGCGATCGCGGAAGGATACTCGGCCCACGCGCTGACGTTTCGCTACGGGCAGCGGCACCAGCATGAGATCGTCGCGGCGCAGCAGATCGCGGCTACCGTCGGCGCCAGCGGCCATGCGATCCTGGACATCGATCTCCGCGGGTTTGGCGGGTCGGCGCTGACCGATGCGTCGATCGACGTCCCGAAGGACCGCAGCGCCAGCGACCTCACGCACGGGATTCCGGTCACTTACGTGCCGGCCCGCAACACGATCTTTCTTTCGTTCGCGCTCGCGTATGCCGAGGTGCTCGGCGCGAGTGACATCTTCATTGGGGTGAACGCGCTCGACTACTCAGGGTATCCCGACTGTCGCCCCGAGTTCATCAGTGCGTTCGAGACACTCGCCAATCTGGCCACCGCGTCAGCGGTCGAGGGGCGCACGAAAGTCGTGATCCGCGCGCCGCTGCAGCAGATGACCAAGCGGCAGATCGTGGACTTCGGCACATCACTCGGCGTGGACTACAGTCGCACGATCAGTTGCTATGATCCGCGTGAAGATGGTGCCGCCTGCGGGCATTGCGATGCGTGTCAGTTGCGACACAAGGGCTTCCGCGAGGCCGGTGTTCCCGACCCCACACGGTACGCCGTCACGCCAGCCGAGTTGTACTGAATGCCGTATGCGGTGAAGGAGTGTTTCTACACGCTGCAGGGTGAAGGCGCGCAGAGCGGCCGACCGGCCGTCTTTCTGCGCTTCGCCGGTTGCAACCTGTGGACCGGCCGCGAGGCTGATCGCGCCACGGCGGTGTGCAAGTTCTGCGACACCGATTTCGTCGGCATCGGGCCCGATGGCGGCAAGTTCAGCGATGCCGAGTCGCTCGCCGCGCATGTCGACGCGCGTTGGCCCGCGGACGCATCGCCGCGTGCGCGCAAACTGGTGGTATGCACCGGCGGTGAACCCTTGCTGCAGCTCGACGAAGCGGCAGTCGACGCACTTCACGCGCGCGGATTCGAAGTCGCGGTCGAGACCAACGGCACGCAGCCTGCGCCGCGCGGGATCGATCACATCTGCGTCAGCCCGAAGGCGAATGCGCCGCTGGTGCTGACACATGGGACGGAGTTGAAGCTCGTGTATCCGCAGGTGGAGCCCGACGCACAACCCGAACGGTTTGCCGATCTCGATTTCGAGCAGTTCAGGCTGCAGCCCATGGATGGCCCGGACGCTGACGCGAATACTCGTGCGGCGCTTGCCTATTGCCTTGCACATCCACAATGGCGCCTGAGCCTGCAGACGCACAAATGGCTGGAGATTCGATGAGCAGTGAAGCAAATGGTGGACACATCGTCGAGCTGCATCGGGACGTGACGTTCGAAGCGGCGCACCGGCTGCCGAACGTGCCACCGGGGCACAAGTGTGCGCGGTTGCACGGGCACTCGTTTCGCATCCGGCTGGTCGTGCGCGGGCCGGTGGATCCGCACACCGGCTGGTTGATGGATTTCGGCGACATCAAGGCGGCGTGGGCGCCGTTCGATGCGCAGCTCGACCACTTCTACCTGAACGACATTCCGGGGCTCGAAAACCCCACCAGCGAGGTGCTGGCGAAGTGGATCTGGGACCGGCTGCGCGTCACGCTGCCGCAGCTGAGCGCGGTAGAGGTGCAGGAGACCTGCACATCGGGGTGTGTCTACCGGGGCCAATGAGCACCTGATTGGCCCCGGCGCCAGCCGATGAGCCACGCCGATGGATTCTGTCGCGCACTGGGTGTGGCATCTCACGGCATTCGGCCGTGCCTCCGCCGCCACGACAACCTGATCGGCAGGAGTTCACCCATGTTCCGCTCTCCGTACCGCCTGACGGCCGCCGTCCTTGTGGCGGCGCTGATGACCGCATGTGGCGGCGGCAATCCCGTCGCGCCACCACCGCCGCCAACACCAACTGCGACGCTCGCAATCGCAGCGCCGACCGCCACCATCCTGGCCGGCGGTTCGGCAACCGTTACCGTGACGCTCACGCGCGGCAACGGATTCACCGGCGCTGTCTCCGTCACCGCGACGAACCTGCCCACCGGCGTCACGTCGAGCACCACGACCATCGCGTCTGGCGTGACGACCGGCAACCTCACGCTGACCGCAGCGGCGAACGCTCCCCCCACCACCGCCGCGGCGGTGAGTGTCGCGGGTACCGGCGCCGGCGTCACCATCGCGTCGCAGGCCTTGGCATTGAACGTGACGGGGGGCAACGGCGCCATCATTGCACTCGCAGCCGCCACCGGGACCATTGAAGGCGGCCGCACCGGCACGCTGCTCGTCACCGTGACGCGTAGCGGCTCGTTCGCCGGTCAGGTCACCCTGAACGCCACGGCGTTGCCAACCGGTGTCTCCGTGGCAAGTCAGACGGTAGCTGCGGGCGCAACCACGGCCACGCTCACCTTCACCACCAATCTCGGCGCTGCCGCCGCGACAACGCCGCTCAGCGTCACCGCGACCGCCTCGGGCATCACCATCGCGCCGCAGGCCTACGCGCTCACGATCACTCCCGGCCCAATCGCGCAGCTCGGCAACGACATGACCAGCCCGGATCTCTATCACGGGCATGCCATGGCGCTCAACGCCGATGGCACGCGCATCGTGGTGGGCGCGTATGGCAGCACCAACGGCACCACGCGGGTGTACGAGCGAAGTGGAGCAAATTGGACACAACTCGGCGCCGACATCATCGGCGAAGGGAGTGATGACCGCGCCGGAACGAGTGTTGCCATCAACGCTGCCGGCACGCGTATCGCGATCGGCGCCTACCTGAACGACGACGGTGGAGGCTCCGCGGGGCACGTGCGCGTGTACGATTTCATCGCCGGAACGTGGACACAGGTCGGGGCCGATCTCAACGGAGGCGCGTCGGGGTGGGGCTTCGGGTGGACCGTGGCGCTGTCCGCGAACGGGTCGCGGCTCGCCGCGTCGGGGGCCGGTGTCGGCTCCACGACAGGGCACGTGCAAGTTTACGACCTGATCGGAAGTGCGTGGACGCAAGTCGGAGCGACACTCACCGCTGGCAACGAATTTGGCGATGCCATGGATATCTCGAGCGACGGCACCACCATCGCCGTTGGCTCGTCGTCGGCCGCGGGGTCGTCTCGCGCCGGCACTGCGCAAGTGTTCCGTCTCGTCGGCTCGGTCTGGACGCAGCTTGGCAACGTGCTGCAAGGCGAGCAGATCAGTGACGTGTTCGGCTCGGGATTGTCGCTATCGGCAACCGGTACCCGCATCGCAGTCGCAGCGCCAAGTGATCGGGAGGGCGACGTGAGCGGCGGCGGCTCTCCTGCAGGCAAGGTGCGCGTGTTCGAGCTGATCGGCGCCACCTGGACTCAGATCGGCGGGGATGTTCTCGGAAGCGTGGGCCTGAACGGCGAGAACCTCGGCGAAACGATCGTGCTGTCGGATGATGGAGCTCGCTTTGCCGCGACCGGCGCGAGCCAGAGCATCGCAAAGGTTTACACACTCACCTCGGGTGCCTGGGTGCAGACCGGTCCGACCATCACCAGCTACGGTACCGCGGGCCGCTCCGAGGGTCTCGCGCTCTCGGCCGACGGCAGGGCCGTCGGGGTCGGGTACGTGAACGGAACGCCCCGCATCGCGCGCGTCTTCCGCATCACGCCCTGAGCGAGTCACCATCGTGCGCGAACGGCTGGCCGGTGCGCTTTCACCCGGCCAGCCGTCGCGCATCAGCCCCCCTGGGTCGACGTGGCTAGCTTCGCCTGCCACGCGGACGCCTCGGCAGCCTTGCCCCAGAGCCGATACAGCGCCACCAGCCGCCGCCGCTGATCGGCCACGGCACCACTCTCGACCCCACGCACTGCACGGATCCGTGCCTCCGCGGCAAGCAGCAGTCGCTCCGCCTCGGGGAAGCGGCCGTCCAGCGCGAGGACTTCGCCCAGCGCTCCATCCACCGACGCCAGCAGCCAGTGCCCCGCCGGCAGGCTCTTCTCGCGCAGTACTCGCGCTTCCCGCACCAGCGGCTCACCGGCTTTTGCCGAATCCAGATGCGCCAACGCCCGTCCCAGGAAGACCAGGCTCCCCTGGACCGGATAACTCGAGTCATCCAGCGACGTACCGCGCAGCGCCAGGATCTCGCGTGCCATCGTGGCCGCCGCGCGCCACCGTTCCCGCCGCAACAGGTGGTCGGTGTAGTTCACGCCGCTGATGGCGTAGCTGATGTGCTTCGGCCCCAGGATCCTGCGCTTGATGTTCAGCGTCTCCACATACGCGGCGGACGCTTCATCCAGCCGATCCAGCGTCTCGAGCACCCCGGCACGAACGGAAAACGCATTCGCCACCATTGGATGATCTGTCCCGTGCGCACGTGTGGCGGCCTCGATGCCTCGGAGTGACAGCGTGTCCGCTGCGGCCAGCTCATGCGCGTCGGCGAAGATCACGGCGGCGTTGATGAACGATGGTGCCCGTGCGGAATCATCAGCCGCAAAATGGCGCTCACCGAGGGCGAGCGACTTGCGGATCTGCGACAATGCTTCGGGCACCTTGCCCAGCTGGTACAGCACCCGCCCGCGGTTTTCGATGGCCGTGCTTTCTTCACGACGATCGCTGTGCGGAAACCGCGCGTACAGGGTCTCGGCAATGTGCAGCAGCGAATCCGCCGCGACCATGTTGCCGCGCGTCTCGGCAACCAGCGACAGCTGCGAATAGGTCACCGCCGTGCCGTAGTCGCCGCCCGGCGCAGCGCGACGATGCGCCGCCAGATCCAGTTGGAACTGTCGTTCCGCGATGTCCAGCTCGCCCAGCGCCAGATACGCACCGCCGATGATCCCGCGAATTTCCGTCTCCAGCCCTGCGGAAAGCTTCATCGAGTCTGCACGAATCACCGCCGAGTCAAGCACGGTGCGCATCGTCACGTCTTTCCCGAACGACTCCGGATTCGACGAATTGAGCATCGTCGTCAGGAACTTCGTGACCTCGGTGGCGCGCGCACTCTGCGCCATGGCGACAACGCGCTGCGCCTCGGCACGCCTCGCCTGACTCAACGCCAGCGCCGACCCGACCACGAGCGAGAGCGCGGCCACGACGGCGGCCGCAGTCTCAAGCGCGCGCCGGCGCACGAATTTTCGCACGCGGTAGCCCAGGCTGTCCGGGCGAGCCTGCACCGGCTCCTGTTCGCGGTAATGCGTGACATCGCGCATGAACGCATCCACCGAGGGATACCGACGCTCGGGCTCCTTGCGCAGCGCCATCAGCACCACAGCGTCAAGATCTCCTTCCAGTGCCCGCCGCGCGCGCGTGGCCGAACGCTCGCCCAGCTGCACCCATCGTCCCGCCTCCAGCACCCCGCTCGGTCTCGGTGCCGCCTGTTCGCACACGATCCGTTCCATCTCCGCCAGGGACTTCTCGCGTAGATCAAACGGACGCCGGCCAGTCAGCAGCTCGAACAACACCACCCCGAGCGCATAGACATCGGCGGCGGTGTCCACTGCGGTGCCGCGCAACTGTTCCGGCGCGGCGTACTCAGGCGTGAACGCGCGTTGACCAACCTGCGTCGCTGTCGGAAGATCAGGCGCCCGCTCGTCACGCATCAACTTCGCGATGCCGAAGTCGAGCAGTTTCACTGCACCGTCGGTGGTTACGAGGATGTTGCCCGGCTTCAGATCGCGATGCACGACCAGCTTCTGGTGCGCTGCGCGCACCGCCGCACAGATTTGACCAAACAGCGCGAGCCGTGCGTCGATCGTCAGCTGGCGAGCGTCGCACCAGCGGGTGATCGGTTCCCCCTCGATGTACTCCATCACGAAGTACGGCAGCCCATCCGGTGTCACGCCGCCATCAACCAGCGATGCAATGTTCGGATGCTGCAGGCTGGCCAGAATCTGTCGTTCCGCGCGGAATCGCCGTACCGCCACACCGCCCTCGGTGCTGCGGTTGAGAAACTTCACCGCCACACGCTGCCGGTACTGATCGTCCGCGCGCACCGCCTCGTGCACGGTACCCATACCGCCTGCACCGATCTGCCGGCCGATTTCGTAGGCGCCCAGTCTCGCACCGATCCACCGCTCGCTCGTCACGCGATCCTGACGCAACGGGCTCTCGAATGCCGAGTCGCTCAACGCGTGCGCCGAGAGCAACGCACGCAGCTCGGCCGCCAGCGCCGGGTCATGCGACGTGCTTTCGTCGATGAATGACTCGCGCACGGTCTCGGGCAGCCCGAGCGCCGCATCGAACAGCGACTCGAGCAACGCGAGCCGCGTCGGCGACATCGGGAGCTCAGCCATCCGTTATGCAGCCTCGAGTGTCTTGAGCAGAAAAGCACGGGCAAACGTCCAGTCCCGCTTCACCGTCGCCGGCGAGATGTCGAGCGCCGTTGCCGTCTCCTCGATGTCCAGCCCGCCGAAGAACCGCAGTTCCACGACACGGGCCTGCCGGGGTGCGAGTCTGTCGAGCTGCTGCAGCGCATCATCCAGCGCGATCAGGTCGATCGAACGTTCCGCGACTTCGGCCACACCCTCATCCAGCGTCACACGCACCCCATGATCCCGCTTGATGCGCCGGCGGTGCCGCGCATGGTCGACCAGAATGCGCCGGATCGTCTGCGATGCCACCGCGAAGAACTGCGAGCGACTGACCCACTGCACCTGACGCTGCCCGAGGAGTCGCATCATGGCTTCATCCACCAGCTCCGTCGGCTGGAGCGTATGGCCCTCCACCTCGCGCCGCATCGCCTGATCGGCAATCCGATGCAGCTCCGCCATGACGGCGGCAACGAGCCGGTCAGCTGCGCCGGGCACGCCAGCCGTCAGATCGGCCAGCAGGACAGTCACGTCGGGAGGCGTCGGGTCGGTCATCGATCTGGTGAGGGCAAGCGTCTGGAACGACCACGAGCGTTCAGGCCGGTGTTCGAATAGATACACCTGTGCCGTTAACCGGCGCCAACCCAGCGTCGCGACGTAACCGATGCTGCTGCGTCCGGTTGGCCTGTACGCCCCCCGCTGGCCGATGCCACTGAACGTCGGCAGAGAGCAG
>JANNVN010000515.1:0-2479 GCA_031414435.1 Gemmatimonadaceae bacterium | reverse complement strand
GACGTCCATCGCGAGGATGTAGCCGGCCGTGCCGAGCATGCCCATCGTGGCCGCCGCCGTACCGAACAGCCCGCCGACCGCCACGCCATTCTCCATCAGTCCGCTGCCTCGTCCGATCATGAAGCTGGACAGCAGCGCGATGCCGATCGTGATCACTGGCAGCACGGTTGATTCCATGCCGACAGCGAGACCCATGATGATGTTCGTGGCCGGGCCGGTCTGGCTGGCGTCGGCGATCGACAGCACTGGGCGATAGCGATACTCGGTGTAGTACTGCGTGATGAACACGAACGCAATCGACGTCGCAATGCCGATCAGGCCGCAATAAAAGAAACTCAGCCAGGCGTCCGGTGCTTCCGGCGTCACGAGCAACCACTTGCAGGCGAAGAAGAACATCACCGCAACCAGCGCGGCCGTGACGTAGTAGCCGCGATTGAGGGCCGCCATCGGATCGGCATCCTCTTTCGTGCTCACGACCATCACGCCCACGATCGAACAGAGCAGACCAAGCGCTCCGATCACCAGCGGGAACAGGATGCCGTTGATGCCGAAGAACTTGAACAGCGCCACGCCGAGAATCATCGCGCCGATATTCTCTGCGGCGGTGCTTTCGAACAGGTCAGCACCACGACCTGCGCAATCGCCGACGTTGTCACCGACCAGGTCGGCGATCACGGCCGGGTTGCGCGGATCATCTTCCGGGATACCGGCTTCGACTTTGCCGACCAGATCGGCGCCGACATCAGCCGCCTTGGTGTAGATGCCGCCACCGAGCTGCGCGAAGAGCGCCACGAAGCTGGCACCGAAACCGTAGCCGACAATCAGGAACGGAATCTTCGGCGCCCACTGCTCTGCCGTCACCCCTTCTGGTGCGAGCAGCGTGATGATCGCAAACAGGCCACCCACACCCAGCAGTGACATCGACACGGTGAACAGCCCCGACACCGCGCCACCGCGAAGCGCCGTCTGCAGCGCCGCGTTGAGCGACTGCATGGCGGCACTCGCGACGCGGATGTTCGTGCGGATCGACACCCACATGCCCATGTACCCGGCGATGCCGGAACTCAGCGCGCCGAGGAAGAACGAAAGCGTCACGAACAATGCGAGCACCTTTGGATCCGAGACTGGATCGCTCGCCGTGGTTTCGCGCAGGAGGCCGTAGCCCACGAACAAGAGCGCCGCCACAGCGACAGCGAGTACCGAGATCGTCTTGTTCTGGCGGGCGAGGTAGGCCTCGGCCCCTTCCTGAATCGCGTCGGAGATGGCCCGCATGGCGTCGGTTCCGGTGCCTCGCGCAAGCACCCAGCGCGCGAGGAACCCGGCAAACACAAGGGCGATCACGCTGCCCCCGATGATGATGCCGAGCAGAGATGACTGCGAAGCGTTCATGACGGATTCTGAGTTTGGGGAGAGTGCGTACACGCCGAGCCGCCCGCAGAGTACAGGGGAGTCTCCACGGATCGGCTCGGGGAACAGATCGCGGCAAGCTATGCACCGGATCGACTCGGAACCAGTTGTCGCTGTGGGTTTTAGCGCAACCGCGGGGCGCCGACAGGCCCGTTCTGCGGCCGAAAAATCGAAGGGCGGACCGTTTGGCCCGCCCTACAGAAGAATCTCGTACCGGTACGTGAAGCGGACCGGTTGTCCGTTGCCCCGGACCGCAGGGCGAAATCGCTGTTCACGCAGGCTGCTGAGGAACTGCTCGTCGTAGCCGCCATCGCCAGAGCGCGGGGAAAACTCCGCCGCTTGCACCTTCCCCGTCTCGTCGACGTCGAGCTCGATGATGATGGTCTTGCCGCGCAGTTTTCTTGGCGTGCCATTCGGAGGGACGAAGAGCGCACGAGGCGTCGGGGGATAAATCGTGGCGTTCCCACCACCCGTCCCCGGTCCCGCCCCTGTTCCGGTTCCCGTCCCGACTCCGGTGCCATTGCCCCCACCGGTACCGGGGCCGTTTCCGGGGCCATTGTCGGTCCCGCTACCAGCCCCAGCGCCGGTGCCAGGCGCCGTCGCGGCAGGTGCCGCCGCGGCGGGTGCCTCAGCGGCCGCGGGCGCGGGAGGCGGCTCAACCTTCGGCGGTTCGACTTCCGGCTTCTTGACCTCCGGCACCGGTGCAATCGGCGGGAGGATACTCGGCGTCGCCGGCTTGGGGGGCGGAGGTGGCGGTGGCAATTGGTACCGGAGGATCCGCTCCGGAATGACCACACTTCCGCCGCGCCCCCCACCGCCGCCGCCTGCAGGCCCCGCCCCGCCCGCACCATCCGTCAGTGCTTCGGTGATCTCCCGATGGAACAGTGCCGGGAGCAGTATGAGCAGGATGATCAGCGCGTGCGAGATGACCGCCACGACGGCCCCCCGTCGACGGTTCTCCTTGAGCGCGCCCTCTGGCACACCGATGAGTGGCCGTAACTTCGGCCGCTCGCCGACAAAGCGCGGCGTAACGTCAGCGGATTCGGGGAGGCTGCTATCGTGCATCGTGTGG
>JANNVN010000514.1:0-12079 GCA_031414435.1 Gemmatimonadaceae bacterium | reverse complement strand
TCGCTGACGTACGAGACGCGGTTTCCAGCGCCGACTGGTCGCACCAACCCAACATCGATCTTCCCGGATTCGGCGTCGCCGTTCATCAATCCGAATGTGCTCTACTCGTACCGCTATCTCTTCTCGAGCGCGATCTACTCGGTCACGAGTTGCGCACCTGGCTCGTTCTGTTCACTGGCTGAGCGAGGTGGAACCTGGCTCTTTCTGCGCTGGATCGCCGATCAGCGCGGGAGCGGCACCTTCCGCAGTCTGGTGGAAACGAATCTGACGGGCCGAGCCAATCTCGAAGCCGTCACGGGTAAAACCACGCCGGCACTGCTCGGCGACTTCGCGCTTGCGGTCAGCGCGGACAGCGTGCTCGGTGTTCCGAGGACCGCCGCGCCGGCGACGCTGCGTTTCACGAGCCGGAATCTGCGGCAGCTCTATCGGTCACTCTTCGAGGTGTTCGGCATTCAAGGTGGCGTCGGCCGCGCATTCCCGATCGAGCCGCTGACGCTGGCAAGTGGCACCAACCTGACCGGCACCATGCGCCCCGGGACCTTCCTGACGTATCGCCTGCGACTGAGTGCGAGTACTCCCAACGCCGTGCTGCGCCTCCTCGCAATTGACGGGACGCCATTCCCGGCGACGAGCGGCGCACAGGTGTCGGTCCTCCGGATGCCGTAACCGACGACAGGCCATCCTCCGCAGGGACTCGCCTGTCCTCGAGTGGCTTCGCCGTGTCGTGACCTCATCATGACGCGCCCGATACCATTTCGTAGGCTGTTCCATTTGCCAGGTTGGTACACTCACATCAGCCAGGGGTCGCCGCTGATCGCGAAGATGCGCTCCGCCAGTCCGGTACGACTGACCGCGGCAAAAGCTCTTCAGGTCGGGGTGTGGGATGTATTGCCGGGTTCAACGAGCGTTGGCGTCGCGTCGAGGCGCTCAGTGCTGCCTGCTGGCGCTGACGCTGAACATCTCTGCGTGCCAGACTGATGGTCCCACGAAGGCGGTGATTCCGGACCTCATTCCAGCAGCGCAGTTCAGGCCGATGGCCTTCACGGCGAGCGTCGACCTGCGGACTGGTCGCGTGACGATTGCGGCGCCGACCGCCCGAGGCCCTTCAGCACCCACGATCTCGCGCGAGGGAGCCGATGCGCCAAGCCTGTCGCTTCTTGGTGGCGACGCGGTACGGCTGGTGCCGACGAACTACGTTGCGTCTCCGGTCGGAACGTATGCGCCAAACAGGATTCGCGTGACGTTCGATGTGACGATCGAGAACAAACTGACGTCGGTTGCGTTCACGACGCCAACCTGGCCGCAACCGCCCTCGTCGGGTGTGATTCTGTTTCCGCTCGACTTCATGATCCGCGGAACGCCGGGTGACACCACCGGTGGTGCCGACACGCTTCTTGTCGAGCCACCGAATCCCCTGATGGTAGTCCCGTCGGTGGAGTGGAACGGCACAGGCGTGTCTGGCAGTGGAGCGCCGTTCAGTTTCTTCAATGACGTCGGCTGCGCTGGAGCCACCTCGGACGAGTGTTTCAGATGGATTGCATACGAAGGGAGCATACCACCGACCTCCCGATCTTCGACACGTTCTGTCGGCTTCGACATTGACGCTACCGTAGACGTGTTCAGTGCACGAATGATTGTGGCTGGCGATCTCGTGGCGGTGCCGCCGCCGCCTTCGCTGAAGATCGCCCGCCGGGTGATGTCGGCGCACGCTGGCAGTCTTGCTCGAGTCGGTGTGCCATTGATCACCGTGCAGTAGGGGAACACGTCAGCGGCCGGCCCACACATGTGCGAGTACGGAAGGACTGTGCGGCGACGTTGACGGTGCAGGGAAGCAGACTGTAACAAACGAGGGCCCGCGCGGCGAATCATGCCTGCCGCGCGGGCCCTCCATGCGTCCTGCAACGTGCGTCGCGCGTCAGGGCAGGCGCACGATCCGGCCTTCGCCACCTTCTGGATAGTCCGCCGCGCGCACCGTTCCCCCGAGGCCCGTGCGAAGGAAGTTCGTGAGCGATTGCTGGTAGGTGACACCGACCGAGGTGAACGGCAGCCCACGGAAGGGATACGAATCTCCGCCGCGGAAGAGGAAGTCGATCGACGCCACCGGGATCGCCGCACCTGGCTGCACGACACCGGCCACCACGATCGGTGTGCCATCGTCGAGCGTGATAGTCACCACGCGTGTGCCTGGCGTGGTCACGTTGCCGGTGGCGTCAACCAGCTGCGCCACTCCCGATAGGCTCCACGAGAACCGGAATCCGGCAATCTGCGCAAAGCGGCCATCTGTGAACGCGACCCGCGACACTGCATTCTCGATCAGCTCCTTGAACTGCGCGCGCGGCACCGTGGCAATCGCGACGAAGTTGAGGAAGGGGAGAATGCTGAAGGTGTTCAGTTCCGTCAGTGGTCCCGCCGGGATCACATTGTCGTTCCGGATGCCGCCGCCGTTCTGGAAACCGACGACCGGCAGCGGTGCGCCGAACGCTGCGGCGCGATCACGCGCCTGCCAGAGCAGGGCGTCCGCCACGACGTTCCCGAGGTTGGTCTCGACAGTCCGGATCCGGGCGCGCACGCCGTCGAGTGCCACTTCGCTTGTGGCGACCTGCAGAGACGCCAACGCGTTCACATAGGCCTGAACCGGTTCCACCACGCGCTGCTGAATCCGCGGATCAGCGTCCACGCCGTCCGGCAAAGCCGTCCCTGCCACGCGAACCGGTCCGCTCTCTGCCCCGGTCGTGACCACCTCACCGTCACGGTTGAAGCCAACGACCAGACGACCGACGTACTTGTAGTTGCCATCCGTCGTCACGACCAGGACCGGCTTGCCGTCGGCGTCCATTGCACTGGTTGGGTACGCGGTGGGGAAGGTCGTGCGGGGGGCGTCTCCAGGGACGAGGAGCGTGCCGGGATTGTTTGGATTCACCAGCAGATCGCTGCCACCACCGGCCACGACGACGTCCACGCCACGCAGCTGCGGAACCAGCGTGAGGTCTTCCAGCACGCTCTGCAGATGGCTGATGAGGATGATCTTGTTCACGCGGCGCGACTGGAGCGCATGCACCTCCGCCTGCACGGCCGCCGCCAGCATCGCCGACACCACCACATTGCGCGGACTCGAGATGCTCGGCAGCGCGGGCGTGGTGAGGCCGATGATGCCGATCTTCTCGCCGCGCTTCCTGACGATGACACTCTTCGCGATCCGGTTGCGGCGAGCGAGCTGGGCGAGCGCCGGCTCCGCCGATACGTCGAGGTTCGCGCTCAGGAACGGTGCACGCGACCGGTCGAATGCACGCACGAACGTGTCGAACACATCCGGGCCGAAGTCGAACTCGTGATTGCCGATCGCGAGGGCATCGTAACGGATCAGATCGAGCGCCGTCGCATCATACTGTTGTCCGTTGTCGAGTCCGGCGTTGAACTCCGGGCCGGCGAGGAAGTTATCGCCAGAGGAGACAAGAATGGCCGCGCGCTTGACGAAGCCGGCATCGTCACAGCTGGCCGCGCGCTGACGGCCGCGGGCAGCCATTTCGCCGTCCTCTGCCTCATTCATGTCGGCATCGTCCGATACATCATCGCCCCGCTTCGCTTCGGCACGCAGCTTGTCCACCAGTGTTGCGAACCGGGCCACACCGCCGAAATCGGGCAGGGTACTCAACGGGAGAAGCTTCGATTCTCCGTCGTTGTTGTGGAGCAGTGTCAGGCACAGCTCCGGTGCGGCCGCGTCGCGGCGCGACAAGGCGACTTCAGATGATGACGCGGACGGTGTGAGTGGGGCGTCACTGCTGCACGCCGTCGCAAGGCCGGCAAGTGCCAGAACTGCCATTCTACGCATGGTGGTCTCCGGGAGGTGAGAGCGGCATCGACAACCACCGACACTACCACCCGCAACGCACCCATTCGGCGACACCGACGCCACACGTCCGTCACAACGCGTCCACGGTTCTGTACACGAACCAGCGGGCAGCTCGCGAGCGTTACAAAACTTCGGTTCATCTCCGTGCGGTCCGGCCGAGACTCTGTCGCAGCACCGACCCGGCGCGTGACCCTCGACGATCGAGCGTCGACGTGCACGAATTGAATCGTCTGACCGCTCTGCCACACCCATGCGACTTCGCCACGCACTGCCCGCCAGGAGCCTCATGCTGCGCGCGATGCTCTGCCTTTTGCTCAGCACGATCAACACCGCCTGTGGCCCCGATCGCTCCACCGCTCCGGCGCTGGCCGATCAGGGCGCGAACGAACAACTTCGCGCGCTCGCGTTCACCGTCGATGTGAATGCGCGCAAGCGGACGATCTCGATTGCTCCTCCGACGGCATTGGCCGCGAACCCGTCGCTGTTCCAGCTGGCGACGGACCGCCCAAACCTCTCGCTGCTCGCCGGTGATGTCGTGCGGATGCTCGCATCGAATGTGCGGACCTCCGCCGCTGGCGCGTTTGCCCCCGGCCGGATTCGTGTGACGTTCGACGTCGCCATCGAGAACAAGTTGCCTGGCATCCGGCTGGTGACGCCGACCTGGCCAGTGGCACCCGCCTCCGGTGTGATTCTCTTCCCGATCGACTACGTCGTCACCCTCGCCCCGGGCGGTGTATCAGGGAGCGGAGGCAACTCGGTCACGGTCGAGCAGCCGCGATTCGGCGCGGTCACGCCATCGACAGACTTTGACGGCACCGGAGCGCCTGGCAGCGGGGCGCCGTACAACTTCTTCACGGAGTCCCCCTGCGCGCAAACCGCGTCGAAGGATTGCTTCCGCTGGAAGGCGTACGATCCATCGATCGCGCCACGGTCGGTCTCGAGCAGGCGCACGATCGGTTTCGACATCGATCCGTCAGTGGCGCAGTTCCGCGCCCGGATGATCGTGGCGGCCGACCTGGCCCCATCGGAAATTGCGGCACGCAGAACCACCGTGCCCGCAAACTTGGCGCCATGACGGGGACGGCCTGACGTGTCGCTCGATGAACCGGCGGCGCAACCCAACCATCAGAGCCGTGCGTAGCCAGACAACACCGCGACACAGCGCCCAGCGATCGTCGCGCGGATCCCGTCGCTCTCCCGCGTCGCGGCGGCGTTCAGCTCACTCCGCCGACCCATCTCGACGCCCTGCGCAATCTGATACTCCGCGCGCTGCTCAGTCGTAAGGCTCAGCAGCAACGCCGCCAGCGCCGTGTTGGCACTTCCCGTCGCTGGATCTTCCCACGTGCCAGCGATCGGTGCAAACATCCGCGCACGAATTTGCGCGCCGTTGCGCGTGTACAAGTGCAGCGACAGCCTGCCGCCGAAATGCGGGCGCGCCGCCACCGCCTCACGAAACGCCGGCAGGTTGGGCGACGCTCGTGACAGGGCCTCTGCGCGGACCTCGGCGATCAGATACGGCGTGCCGACCGACGCGATGATCGGCTGATGATGCGCCGTGACGATGTCCTCCAACGACAGGCCCGCGCAGGCGCAGACCACTTCTGGAGCAATCGTCTCGCCCGTGCTGAGCGGCTGTGGAGCGGCAATCACGCCGCCGATGGCGTCGCCGGCCGGATCGCGTTCTATCGTGACACGCACCAGTCCTGCCTTCACTTCGAGCAGCAAACGATCGCCGTGGAACCTGCCGCTCCGTGCCATCACGACACCGGTCCCCAGCGTCGGATGGCCGGCAAACGCCATCTCGCCGGTACGATGGAAGATCCTCACCCGCGCGCTGTTCGCGGGATCTGTTGGCGGGAGGATGAACGCCGTCTCGCTCAGATTCATCTCCGCGGCCAGCGATTGCATCTCCGGGTCCGACAGCCCCTGCGCATCGGTAAACACCGCCAGTTGATTCCCACCGAAGCGATGATCGGTGAAAACATCGACCGTTTCAAAATCGTACGTCCGCGCTGGAAGACTGCCCGACATGCGTGCCACTCCGTGAAAGGGTCGTACCTCGACATGCGGAGCGGGTGCAGCGAACACGACATCACCGGGTCCGCATCCTCTCACACGACATCATCAAGCGCCATGATTGCCGCACGCAACGCTACTGCGCGCGCTCCAGCTGCGCCGTCATGCGCCGTACCCGGTCCACCAGCTTCTCTGTACTGAGTTTCGCCCGCGTCCGGTCAACCAGCAGCGGAAACGCCAGCGGCGTCGGGCGCTCGACGTCGATCAGTCGCACCACGCCGTGCTCCAGCCGCCGCAACGTGGCCCCGATCCGGCTCGATTCCAGCTGTCGCTCCAGCACTTCCCGCTTCGCTTGCGCGATCAGCAGGTTCTCGGGATCGTACTTCGCGAACACGTCGTAGAGCAGCCCGCTCGACGCCTGCACCTGCTTCATCGATTTCGATTGCCCGGGGAATCCTTCGAAAATCAGCCCCGCTACCCGCGCGATCTCGCGGAACTGCCGCCGCGCCAGCTCGGCCGCATTCAGCGACTCGGTGATGTCGTGCAACAGGTGCGCACTGCCGAGTAATCCCGCCTCCAGCGCCTCCTCGATTGGTGCACGCTCCGGTGAGAGCAGTTCGAATCCGTAGTCATTGCAGGCGAAGCTGAACGTGATCGGCGTCAACTGTGCAATCCGGTACGCGAAGAGCGCGGCCAGCCCTTCGTGCACCAGGCGCCCGTCGAATGGATAGACGAAGAGGTGATGACCCTCCTTCGTCTCCACCCGCTCGATCAGCAGTTCAGTCGGCGACGGAATCAATGAGCGTTCTGCCTGCAGTTGCATGATGCCACGCACGGCCAGCATCTCGGGACTGGTGTACTGCTCCACACGTGCTTCCTCGAGCTTGTCGCGCACCGCCAGTGACAACTCGGTCGACAACGGCATCCGTGACCCCTGCCAGCTTGGTACGGCACCCGACGCGCCTTTCGCCTTGCGCACCCACGCCGTCAGGTCCTTCACCCGCACGAACTCCAGCGCCCGGCCGGCAAAGATGAACCGGTCCTTCGGCTTGAGCCGCGCGATGAAACTTTCCTCGATCGTGCCAAGCCGCCCGCCCGTCAGAAAGCGCACCGCCAGCGCAGTATCGCTGACGATCGTGCCGATGCTCATCTTGTGGCGTTGAATCACGCGCTTGTCGCTGACGAAGTAGTGCCCGTACTCATTCGTCACCCGCGAGTACTCGGGATACGCCCGCAGTGCAGCGCCACCGCGCGTGATGAAGTCCAGCACCCAGTCCAGTTCTTCATCCGTCAGTGCGCCATAGGCCCGCGTCGTCCGCAACTCAGCCATGATCTCCGGGCGCGTGAAGCCGCCACCGATGGCCCGCGACACCAGATGTTGCGCCAGCAGATCGAGTGGACGGTCGACGGGATCGCGGCTTTCGATCTTTCCGTCGCGAATCGCATCACGTGCCGCGGCCACCTCCACCAGTTCGAACGCATGCGTCGGCACGCAGACGATCTGCGACACCCGCCCCGGCGAATGCCCGGACCGCCCGGCGCGCTGCAGCAGCCGCGCCACGCCCTTGGGGCTCCCGATCTGCATCACCAGGTCGACCGGCGCGAAGTCCACGCCGAGGTCGAGCGATGACGTGGCGACGACTGCGCGGAAGCGGCCACTCTTGAGGCCATCTTCCACGGTCTGTCGCTGCTGCTTGTCGAGTGACCCGTGATGAATCGCCACCGTCTCGAACCACTCGGGCCGTGCTGCAATGATCGACTGAAACCAGATCTCGCACTGCGATCGCGTGTTGGTGAAGATGATCGCCGACTGCGCTGCGGCGATACGATCGAGCACCTGCGGCAGCAGCTTGGTGTTCAGGTGACCCGCCCACGGAAAATGTTCCATCTCCTCCGGGATGAGCGACTCGACGACGATCTCCTTCGGCACGATGCCACGCACCAGAACGCCGGGGTTTGCGTTGCCACTCGCGTCCCGTCCAAGCAGCGTTTCACGCGCCACATCGAGGTTGCCGAGTGTGGCAGAGAGTCCCCAGGTGCGCAGGGTCGGGCGGAGCGCACGCAAACGCGCCAGTGCGAGCTCCACCTGCACGCCGCGTTTCGTCGCCATCAGCTCATGCCACTCGTCCACGATCACACACTGGAGCGTCTCGAATAGCTCGGCCTGATCGTCACGGCAGAGCAGCAGCTCGAGCGATTCAGGCGTGGTGATCAACGCCGAGGGCAGGCGTTCGCGCTGCGCACGACGAACTTTCTCGGACGTGTCGCCAGTGCGCGACTCGACGGTCCATGGAATGCCAAGCGCCTCGATCGGTGAGCGGAGCGCCTGTTCCGTATCTGCGGCGAGTGCACGCAACGGAGTGATCCAGAGCACCTGCAGCGGCGCGTGTGTGCTCCGCTTCTTCTGCGCCGGCGTATTCGGGTGAGCGGTGAGCCAATGCTGCACTGGTCCAAGCCAGGCGGCGTACGTCTTGCCCGTACCCGTCGCGGCGTGAATCAGCCCTGATGATCCGTTGGAATAGGCATCCCAGACCTCGCGCTGAAACGCGAATGGCTCCCAGCCATTGCTCCGGAACCAGCCGATCACCGCCTCGTGTGTGCCGTCGCTCACGGTTGTTCGCGCTCAGCCCGCAGCATGGCCTTGATCGTTGCGAGCGAATCGGCGTCCTTCGGCAGCTTGTCCGTCCGCCAGCGGCTGATGCGCGGGAAACGCACGGCGACGCCACTCTTGTGCCGGGTGCTCTCCTGAATCCCCTCGAAGGCCAGTTCAAATACGAGGCCTGGTGTGACCGTGCGCACCGGTCCGAACTTCTCGAGCGTATTCTGACGCACATACGTATCGACCTTCCGGATCTCGGCGTCAGTCAATCCGGAATATGCCTTTGCGAACGGCACCAGTGCGTCACCATCCCAGACTGCGAAGGTGTAGTCGGTGTAGAGCCCGGCGCGCCGGCCATGGCCAGCCTGTGCGTACACGAGCACCGCATCGATCGTGAGCGGTGTCACCTTCCACTTCCACCAGTCACCAACCTTACGCCCGACGCCGTACGCCGCAGTGCGTCGCTTGAGCATCAGCCCCTCGGCGCGCATCGCCCGTGATGCACGTCGCGCCGCTTCCACTGCATCCCACGATTCGGCGGGGACAATCGGCGAGAGATGGATGGTACCGCCAGTGGGCAGTCCGCCAACGATCGATTCGAGCGCCGCTCGCCGTTCGAGCATGCTCGAGGTCCGTATGTCGGCGCCGCCCAGCTCGAGCAGGTCGTACGACACCATTGCACACGGCACGTCGGACAGGAGCTTCTTCCCGACGGTCTTGCGATTGATGCGTCGCTGCAGTTCGGTGAAGGGCAGTGGTGCGCCATCACGCCACGCAACCAGCTCACCATCGATGACCGTGCCATCCGGCAGGAACTCGGCCGTCTGTTCCACCTCAGGAAACCGGCCGGCCAGCAGCTCTTCGCCACGACTCCAGAGCAACGTTTTGCCGCGCCGCCTTACGAGTTGTGCGCGAATGCCATCCCACTTCCATTCCACCTGCCATTCACCCGCGTCGCCGAGCGCAAAAAGATCCTGTTCCAGTGGATACGCGAGATAGAACGGATACGGGCGACTCCAGTCGGCGTCGTCGGTGTCCGGATGCATCAGGCGCTGATACCAGTCAGCCGATGGCTCCCACTGCCCCATCAGGCGATGACTGATCGCGTCACCACTGACGCCGCTCATCTGCGACAACGCACGCACCAGCAATCCGTCGGACACACCCATCCTGAATGCACCGGTAATCAGCTTGTTGAACACGAAGCGTGCCGATCCGCCGAGCGTACGCCAGATGTGTCGCAGGGCATCGCGCTGACCGGGCGCGTCCATCTGACCGAGGGGCAGCAGTTGCTGCTCCACCCAGTACGCCAGTGACCCTTCGGCCTCGGGGACGGAGTTCGCCCCGACGCCAGCCTCGGGGACGGAGTTCGCCCCGACGCCAGCCTCGGCGACAGTGGCCTCAGGCACGAGCAGCGAAATCGTTTCCGCCAGATCGCCAGCCTGCGCATACGATTCCTCGAACAGCCAGTCGGGGACATCCGCGGCTTCGGCGGCCCACGCTCGCAAGTCCGCCGACTTGACCAAGCGCTTCGGACGCCGTCCTGCGAGAAACGCGATAGCCCACGCGGCGTCTGATGCGGATGCGACGCTGAAGTACGCAACCAGTGCCGCGACCTTGCCATGCGTGGCCGTGGTGCGGTCGATAGCGTCGTACAACTCCGCGAAGTCCCTCACTCAGCGGCTCCGGTGACATCATCAGCGCCCTTCGGCGTACCATCGGGAACACCGGTCGACTGCGCAGCTGCGGTGTCAGCTGCGATACCTGAGACACCGTCGGCCGGAGCGCTCTCGGTCGTCGCTGCCGTATCGTCGCGTTCACCTTCGTATCGCGTCGCGAGCGCATCAGCTGCCAACCCATGCTCTCGCAGCCAGCGCACGACAGGCCCGGTAAAGCCGTGGGTGACCAGCACACGTTCTGCACCGGTGGCAGCGATCGCGCCGAGCAGTTGCGGCCAGTCCACATGATCCGAGAGCGTGAATCCGCGATCGACACTCCGCCGCCGGCGTGCTCCGCGGACCAGCATCCATCCGCTCGCAAAGGCGGTGGATTGCGCGCCGAACTTTCGAGCCCAGGTGCTGCCGTCGGCGCTCGGGGGGGCAATCACGATCGCGCCAGCAGCGTCGTGGCGCGCCGAAACCGCATACTCGGTGTGCGGAAGCGCCACGCCGGCCTCCCGATACAGCGTCGTCATCCGGTCCACGGCACCATGGACGAGGATTGGCCCGATCGAGGGATCGAGGCCGGCCAGCAGACGTTGCGCCTTGCCAAGTCCGTATCCGAACAACAGCGACGTCCGTCCGGCGCTCACGTTGTCACGCCACCACGCGTTGATTCCGGCGAAAACCGACGACGGTGCGGGCCAGCGATAGATCGGCAAGCCGAACGTGCTCTCCGTGATGAAGGTGTGGCAACGTACCGGCTCCCATGCATCGCACGTCGGATCGGGGTCCGTCTTGTAGTCACCCGAGGCCACCCATACTTCACCGTTGTGTTCCAGCCGCACCTGGGCTGAGCCGAGGATATGGCCGGCCGGGTGCAGCGAGACACGCACGCCGTTGATGTTCCGGGATTCGCCGAACGGTACGCCCTCGACGCGGTCCGCCCACTGGCCCAACCGCTCTCGAGACACGCCGCGGCCACGCGCCGCGACGAGATAGTGCCCACAGCCCCACGTGAGGTGATCGCTGTGCGCGTGCGTGATCACGGCCCGGTGAACAGGCCGCCATGGATCCACGAAGAAGTCGCCGGCGTCGCAGTAGAGGCCGGATTCGGTGACACGGAGCATGGGAGAAGGCTATGCGATCAGGGATCGTTGCGCGGGCAGTCGCGCCGCACTGAGGCCGCAGCGGTGGTCGCCGGCCTTTCGTTGAAGCCGACTTGCCCAGCACCCTTGTGTCGCCGGGCCGCCGGTACCAGCATGAAGCACACTGGAAGTGTACCTCTCCGCCGACCAATCTCTTCCAGCCTCACCGAGCCCTAGTGTGATGAGTTGGAAGTTCGCATCAGCACGGCCGGGCCTTTTGGCGCCTGGCTGCGTTGAAATTCCTCGCAATACCTAGAGGTATTGCTGCGGTTTTCGCCTCGCCAGACCCCAAAACCACTCGGCCCTGCTTTCTGCTGCGAACCTCCAACTCACCACACTTGCCTATGGCAGCGCCCGTCCTTTCCGATATCGAAATCCAGCGCGCACTCGGCCGGCTCCCCGGATGGAGTAAACGCGCCGGGGTGATCTCCAAACTGTTCACCATGCCGACGTTCCCGGCGGGGATCGCATTCGTTCAGCGGATCGCGGATGCTGCTGAGGCCGTACAGCATCATCCCGATATCGACATCCGCTACACGAAGGTGCTCATCGCCCTCAGCACACACGACTCCGGCGGGCTGACGCAGAAGGACATCGATCTTGCCGGCGTCATCGAGACACTCGCCCAGGGGTGACGCTTCAGAACCGCGGAAAAGGGACGGGCCCGGCACACACCTGATGTGGCCGGGCCCGTCTCACTCGATCTGTAACACCCGCCTCGGGATCAGGGCGCGCCGCGCGACCGGAGCGTGATGTCGCCGTTGGTGGTCTGAATATCGATCGGTGATCCGCCGGACCCCAGGGTGGC
>JANNVN010000513.1:0-5473 GCA_031414435.1 Gemmatimonadaceae bacterium | reverse complement strand
CATGAAGCCGCGCGAGAAGTCGTAGTCGGTGTGATAGTGCTGCGTCGTGCTGCCGGGCAGGTTGTAGTTGCAGCCCACATTTGGCAACCGCACCATCTTCGGCTCGATCTGCTTCATCAGGTCGATGATGCCAGCAGCCGTCAGGATATCGAAGATGAATCGCGAGTCCTGACCAGGGAAGCAGTTCAGGTGACCGCTCAGCCGCCCGCCCCCGGAAAACAGCTCACCTTCCTTCTCCATGGCCGTGAAGGCCACGGTGAGATCCTGATGCAATTTCGCCAGCAGCGGCTTCGGAATCAGTTCGCGGAGCACGAAATAGCCGTCGCGCTCGAACGAGGTGCGCATCTGCTCCAACTCGGCCGAGGAAAAACGCCGGACCGACGCCCCGGCAGGGCTTTCCGTTACGCTGAGTTCTGTCATATCATCTCCGTCCGCGACGAGCGGAATTGGGTGTTGATGTCGCTCATGATTTTAACCTAATTCTCCGAAGAAACAGCCGAGAAGCCTGCGGCGTGACCAATCGGGCTGCCGCGTGCCAGCGCCCGGTACACGGTCGTGACTTCGTCGGCTTGACGCTGCGGCCCGAAGTCGGTCACAACCCTCTGGCGCCCCCGCTTCCCCATCGCCGCCCGCCGGTCCGGGTCTCGAAGCAGACTTATGAAGGCCTGCGCCAGCGCCTCGGTATCCCGCGGCGGCACGAGCAGCCCGTCGACGCCGTCGGTGATGATCTCGGGCACCGCCCCCGAGGCGTACGCAACCACGGGTCGTTCCATGGCCATCGCTTCCGTCACGACGAGGCCGAAGGGCTCTTCCCAGCTTGGCAAGGCGAGCACGTCCAGGTCCTTCATCAGCCCAGGCGTATCCGAGACCCAGTCCACCCAGTCGACCGCATCTGTGAGGTTGAGTTCGCTGATCCGCCCTTTGATCTGCCCCAAATAGCTGAGGTCGCCCTCAGTGTCGATGCCGGTGGCGCGGCCCACAAACACCAGTCGGGCATCCGGAACGGCCGCGCGGACCTGAGCGAAGGCCGTGATCAGGTCCAGATGGCCTTTCCAGACGGTAAAGCGACCGACCAACCCGATCAGCGGGATGTGCCCCGCGACACCGAGCCGCGACCGGAGCGCCCCCCCTTGCACCACCGCCGGGTCAAATCGTGTCGTGTCGGTGGAGTTGTAGACCATCGCGATGCGCTCTGCGGGAAGCCCGCCGTCAACCATCGATTGGCCGGTGAACTTCGAAATGGCGATGAATGCACGGGCATGGCCCGCCGCCCAGTGCGCCGCGCGACCGATGTCGGCCGTCCACTTCAGGTGCAGGTGCAGGACGACTGCGGCGCCGGTCAGCTTGCCAAGCAGCGTCGTGAAGGCGGCGTCGCGCGGTCGATCCGTGGTGTGCAGCGTCGTGATTCCCTCGCGACGTACCAGCCAGGCCAGACGCAGCAGCGTCAGGAGGGCAGGGAAGTTCCGCAGGGCACTCAGCGCCCTCGTGACGGCGTTGGCGCCTGTCAGTTCACGACCGAGATCGCAGACGATCACTTCGGTTCGGGGCGACTTCGCGATCCAGCGCAGCGCATCGTCGAGATGCGCCGAGTGCCGATTTGTGGCGATGTACACGCCAACGGCATCTGGATCCAGGTGCTCGATGATGGTGAGATGGACCGCCACATCGGCACCAAGAGTGCTGCGCGTATTCACGAACAGAACGCGTGGTTTCGTCTCGCGGCGTGCGGGGGCCTGATCGTTCGCGGTCACGTCTGCTCGTACATGTGAAGATCGCTCAGGCGCGTTTTCGATGTACCCCGTCGTCGGTGTACCCAAGCAGAATAGCCCGAGGGTCGAACCACGGGTAGGACGATCCACTCCATGTCTGAGTAACGAAGTGATCTGGTGTTGTTCTCATCTCTCCGTCGGGGATTCGTGCACCCTCGGGACCGTCCGCTCGGAGCCCGGCTACCGGCCCTTCTTCGCGCCGGAGTCGCGCGGAAGCCGGGGCCGAAGGTGGTTGCCCGCCACTGCGCTCCATCGGTCGATACCCCGCCACGGTCGACTCCACGAGATGCAGGCGCCGCACCCCGCGTCGCACACTCCGAACTTCGATTTCACGAGAGTGGAGGCCTGTCGCTGACCTTGCGGAAGCAGTCGCCAGTCGGCGCATCCCGGCTGGCTCTGTGCGCTCCGGACTTCCGCGACACGCCACTAGCTTTCGCTTTGAACAGCACCATCAGCCCCGTCACATCACCGATCCCTCCATGTGCATTTACGCCAATCTCGACTCGACTCCAGAGCCAGAAAAGCTGGTCGGAGAGGCCGAAGGAATTGTGAGCGAGGAAGACGCGCTGCTCGACTTCAGCGAGGCGATGAGCTACAGCGACTACCTGCAGCTGGACGCGGTGCTGGGTGCGCAAAAGCCGCTGTCGCCAGCACACGACGAAATGCTGTTCATCATTCAGCACCAGACGAGCGAACTCTGGATGAAGCTGATGCTGCATGAGCTGCACGGGGCGGTAAAGCACGTGGCTGCCGATGACCTTCAGACGGCGTTCAAGATGCTGGCCCGCGTGTCGAAGATCATGGAGCAGCTGGTGCACGCCTGGGATGTGCTGGCCACCATGACCCCGCCCGAGTACAGCGCCATCCGGTCGTATCTCGCCAATTCGAGTGGCTTCCAGAGTTTTCAGTATCGTTGCATCGAGTTTGCGATGGGCAACAAGAATGGCGTGATGCTGCGGCCGCACAAGCATCGCCCTGACCGCCTCGCCGGCGTGCTGGCGGCCTACGAGGCGCCATCGCTCTACGATGAGTCATTGCGCCTGCTGTCGCGGCGCGGGCTGGCAGTGCCGGAAAGCCATACGACACGGGACTGGACCAAGCCATACGTGGCCGACGAGGGTGTGGAAGCGGCGTGGCTGCAGGTCTATCGCAATCCGCGCGAACACTGGGACCTCTATCAGCTCGGCGAAGAGCTGACCGATCTCGAGGATGCGTTCCGGCTCTGGCGGTTCCGGCATGTGACCACCGTGGAACGGGTCATTGGCTTCAAGCGTGGAACAGGAGGCACCGGTGGCGTGAGTTATCTCCGGAAGATGCTCGACGTGGTGCTTTTCCCGGAGATCTGGCGGTTGCGGACGGTGCTGTAGAAACCTCGGCCAGCGGAGAGTCACGATCGGCGTCAGGTGATGCAGGTGGCGATATCGGTGCGTTGCTTCGGCATACGCTCGATACCCACTTCAAGGAGTCACAATGCACCGATCCAGTTCTGCCGTCGCACGTGCCGCGCTGCTGTTCCTGCTTCCTGCGTGTGCTGAGCCAGTCGCCGTGCCGGACTCGGCACCGAATCTCGCGCCGAAGATGTCGAAGTACGTTCAGGAGGAATCCCAGCCTCTCGCGGACTCGACGCGCGTACTGGCCATCTACCCATCCGGAGTGGGACAGAATCTTCGACAGACGTTCCGGCCGACCAGAAACCAGACGCTTGGTTTCATCTGGCTTCCCGTGGCGTGCGCGCCTGGCGTCTCACTCGTCGTCGCTGTGCGCGACAGCGTCGGGACGGTGCTCACAACCTCGAGCACCGCTGGACTGTCCGGCAACGTTGGCGAGTTCCGGCTGCTCCAGCTTTTCAATGCACCGGGGTCTACCGGTGTTCGCCTGATGCGAGACCAGCAGTACTCGTTTGAGCTGACGTCGCAGGCTTTGCCGGGAAACCCCGAAACGACCTGCGGAATTGCATCGGGTCCGAGGGGTGACTCGTATCCGCGCGGGCGCGGGTTTTTCAGCGATCCAATCAACGGGCCAGCGTTCTTCCCGCTTCCGAACGGCGCGCCGACCGATCAGGAGGACCTTCCATTCCGCACGTTGTCGCGCTGAGCGGCCCGTCGATTCAGGATTGCGTCGGGGGAGCACACATGCGCAGAGGTCCGGTCGTAGCCAAAACACCAGCGACTGCCCAGGATCGGCGTCAGTCCTCGCATGGTGGTGCGGGGCCTGACGCCGATGAGCGCTCACGACCATCTGCCGGAGCCGGGCGCTCGACACGGTCAACCGGAACCCTCGCCTCTGGTGCGACCGGGCGAGTACTGTTCTTCCGGCGGGGATTCCGGTGTACCCGCGGGTTCACAGTGCCACGACGACGTCCTCCACGACCATGGATCTTCAGACCGTCCAGCTGCTGTCCATCGTCGCAATCTTTACGGCATTCGCGATTGGCGAACTGCTGATCGACAAGTTCTTTGCGCCAGAAGCAACGCGCGAGGACAACCGACTCGATGTCGCGGTTGGATTGCTGTTCCCCGTCATCTCTGGCCTCGTGTTCGCCGGCGCAAAAGCCCTCTGCGCGTGGGTGATTCCCGACGCGAAGGACCTATGGGCGCACTGGGCCTGGTGGCAGATGGTGCCGGTGCTGCTGGTGGCCGACGACCTGACGCAGTATTTCTGGCATCGCTTGTCGCACACGTCGGTGATGTGGCCGCTGCATCGCGCACACCACTCCGCCGCGTACATGAGTGTGCGTGTCGTCTATCGCAACAACGCGTTCTACTACGCCCTCATGCCCGGCCTCTGGCTGAGCGGGGCATTGCTCTACCTGGGCTTCGGCTGGGTGTTCGTCTGGTACAGCGTAGTGAAGCTCACCGTCATCATCGGTGCGCACTCCGCCGTGCAATGGGACCGATTCCTCTATCGGTATCGTGCACTGCGCCCGGTGGCATGGGTGGTCGAGCGCACGATCTCGACGCCGGCCACACACTTTGCGCATCACGCGCTGACGCAGGATGATGGCATCGGGCACTACATCGGCAACTACGGCAATATGTTGTTTCTCTGGGACGTACTCTTCGGAACCGCGCGTATCACGCGGAAGTATCCGCCCGCGTACGGCCTGAAGGATGACATCCGTCAGGGCCCCGAGAAATGGCACACACAGCTTCTGTATCCGCTCTTCCGGTCACGTCGGGGCGAAACCGTGCTGGGCTACGAGAAGCACACGCCGGTCGACTGAGTTCGTGGTGCATCTCTGTACCGCTCCGCCTACTGCGCGCGGTCCTCGCGCGGCTGCACCTGATTCAACAGCGCCTCGATCTGACTCGCCGCAATCTGCGCCACGCGCGCGGCCGGCACGCCGCGCTCAACCGGATTTCGCAGCACCTCAGCGACACAGAGCAGGCTCGCGCCGAGGGAGGCGCTGAACTGTTCGTCCGAGGGTGAGTCCATCAACTCGGCGCGTGCTCGCGTCAGCAGCAGGTTGGAAAGTTCAGTGCCGACACGGTCGGCAAACTCCATCGGGTCAGTCGGCATGGCAGCGCGGCGCGAGAGTGGGCCCAGCTTGCGAAAGATCACAATCTAGTGTGGTGTAGCCGAAGTCTCTTGGCAGTTGGGCGTGTCTTTCGGCGCCACCCGGCGTTGCAACTCCTCGCGATACCGCTGGTATCGCTGCGGGTTGCGCCTTGGCTGGCAACGAAATCCACCGCCCACCTTTGGCC
>JANNVN010000512.1:0-10313 GCA_031414435.1 Gemmatimonadaceae bacterium | reverse complement strand
AGAACAGCAGCGGCGATCTGACGGCGTCGGTGTCGTCGTCGACGTCATCGAACAACACGCTGTTCGGCGTGCGGGCCGACCAGCAGCTGGCGTCCGGCGCGGGCGTTGGAGCGCTGCAGCTGACGGCCGTGACGCTGACGGGCAATGTCGGTGGCACGACGACGGGTGCGAATGTGACGGTGACGATTCTGCCGTAACGGAACGCCGGGGCGATCGGAAGAACGTCGAAGGGCCATGGCAGGTGCTGTGGCCCTTCGACCATTGGTATGGACGGTGTTCGAGAAGGCTGGACGGCCGCAGGCCCGCATCACTGCGAGCGGATCGAGCAGTCTGAGTGACCAGAGATCTGTTCGCCGAGCGTATCCTTCCACAACCAACGGGCATCCGGACCTGCGCTAGTGTGGTGTAGCCGAAGTTCCTTGGCCAAAGGTGGGCGGTGGATTTCGTTGCCAGCCAAGGCGCAACCCGCATCGATACCAGCGGTATCGCGAGGAGTTGCAACGCCGGGTGGCGCCGAAAGACACGCCCAACTGCCAAGAGACTTCGGCTACACCACACTAGTACTGCAGCGCAGCCGACTCGCTCCGTGTGGATGGCCAGAGCTGCCGCCGCTTGGCGATTGGCTGCCGTGGCAGCGCACATCCCCCGGCGCGAGGACCGCCTGATCCGTTCGCGGACAACCCCAGTGGTTGAACGATCCACGTTCGAACCGCACGGCGCAGGCATCGTCGCGCAAAAACGATGATGCTTGCATGCAACGCGATTGGTCGCTGCATCGCGATGAGTGAATACTCGGCGTGTGTACTCTTGCACACTTCGATCTGCCGAGCGTACCATATGGGTATGTCTGTACCGAATGTCCTCCACTCCGCCGACGATCTTGCGTCGATGCCCGAGGACGGGAATCGCTACGAGGTCATCGACGGCGAGCTGTTCGTGACGCCGGCGCCGAGTCGGCTGCATCAGAGCATGCAGACGGAGATGTTGGTACGGCTGCATGCGTATGCGACGCCGTTGCGCTTCGAGGTCTTCGCGGCGCCCACTGCCGTTCGGGCCTCGGCAATGACGGAGGTGCAGCCCGATCTGATCGTACTGCCATACGACTACCCTGGCCGCCGTGAGGCGCCGTGGGAGCGGATGTCGGAGCTCGTGCTCGCGGTGGAAATTTTCTCGCCCTCGAGCGTCCGCGTTGATCGAGAGAAAAAGCGGCGACTCTACATGGCCGGTGGCGTCCGCGAATACTGGATTGTTGACCTCGATACGCGCTCGGTCGAGATCTGGGTGCCCGGCGCTGCGACGGCGCGAGTGGAACGCTCCACGCTGCTCTGGCAACCGGTGCCGGAACGCAATCCGCTGGAGCTCGATCTCGTCACGCTGTTCGCCTGGGTTCTCGATCGCATCTGAATTTTTCGTTCAATACGCGCAGGCTGGCTACATCCCCAGCGTCGTTCGCAACCGCCCGACATCGGTGCGCTCTGCGGCCGGCAGGTGATGCTCGCTGAACTCGAGATGCCGCAACAGAAGCTCGAGTTCCGCATGATGCTTTGGGTCGGCCGCTGCCTCCCGCGGGGTAAGTCCCCCGAGTGCCGGGATGTTGTCGTCGAGCCACTGCACCATGTGTTGCTCGCGAAACTGCCTCACGATCTCCTGCATCTCTTCCGTCGGTTCCTCCGGCGGTGCGAGGGAGGGTGGCGTGATGGCAGGATCCATCGCAGCAGCGGCGCTCGTCTCGTCCCGGATGCGGTACCGCACCAGTGCGCCCGCCTGTGACTCAATCAGCTCGCGAACGGCGTCGGCACGTCGGATCGAGTTCGTTTCCACCCTCAGTCGCCCGCCCTGAATCACCACCCGCGCAATGATAGTATTCTCCAGCGGTGACGCTGATTTGGCAGACGGACGTGTGATGATCACCTCGCGCGTCTCGCCCGGCGCCTCGTGCGACTCGGCACCCGGAATCGTGAGCAGCGCCGCGGCAATCGCGGCCCGCTTCGATGGGTCGAAGTCGAATCGATCCGACACGAACGACAATGGGTCGCCGTCGGTGTTGGCCAGCGTCGGTGGTATCGCGATGTCGTCGAGCATCGACCGCCAGAGATCGAGCAGATCCAGCTGGCGATACGGATCGCGCAGCTTCTCGGCCTTGATCGGCCGGGTGCGGACGCGGAATGCGCGCCGTGTTTCCGCAACCACTGCCGCGGTCTCGAATGGTCCCAGGATGTATGGAAACATGGCCCCCACGGTACTGATCCCATCGTAGTCCACGATGCGAGCCAGCGCCGACGCATGCCGCGGCGCGTCGTGTGACGCCGAGATATCGCGCACGAAGCGTCGCTGTCCGGTGAGACGGTCGTGCATGTCCAGTCCGATGCCCGGGATCACGGCGGTCACCTCCCACACCGAGAAGAACGACGCGATCTCCGCGTCGAGCAGGTCGCTCAGCTCGGGCGTCAGCCGGTGCCGACCCTCCAGCCGCATCTGCTCGGCCATCGACAGACCCGTGCCGTCTTCGTTGAAGTGAAACATCGCCCACGCCACCGCCGCCTGCACTTCGCCCTCGTCAGGCGCATCACTCCACTCGTCGATGTAGGCGTCCAACGCCATGCGCATCCACGCCTCACCGCCGCGCTTTCTGATGAAGCGCAGGATCTCCGTGTGCACCAGGTTGCGCTTGTCGGCGACGATCTCCGATGGCATACGCGCGGCGGCGCGTGCGGCGGCCTCCGCGGCGGCAGCTCCGGCAAGGGCCACCGGGTCGCCGTGGCACTTCTTGAACTTGCGACCGCTGCCGCAGGGGCACGGGTCGTTGCGGCCGGGGGGCATGTGGGCTTGGTGGTTGGAGACAGCGGAAAGATGCTCCAACCGGGTCGCGAAGACAGGTGCACTCTGACCACGACGCGCTTCAATGCCCACGCAGCGCCGACCAGGCCGAATGGGCTGTGTGCCAGCGACTGGCCTCTCTGAGGACCGGGGCTTGCTCAGGTCCTGCCGGTCGGGTCCAGCTCAGGTCCTGCCGGGCACGTGGTGTTGAGGTTGTCAGCGTAACAGCTCGGGCAGACGCTGGAGAAGGTCTCGCGGACCTCGACGTGACCCGGCACGTCGTACAGCCTACCCGCCAGCTTCATCACATCCACGACTCCAAGCGCGCCTTTCCCGGTGCCACGCGCGCGCCTATCGCACCGCGCGCCGAGACCGGGCAAACCGAGTCATGATCCACTCCGCCACGATCCCCATCGCCTCCGGAGAGAACGTCTCCGCAATCGCGCCGTACTCCGTCAGCGCCCCCGTCCGCGCATGCTGGAAAAAGTGATTCAGCCCGGGCAGCTCACGAATCGTGACATCCCGATTCGCCGCCAGCGCCGAACGGATCGCTGGCAGATTCTCGGCGGAGGGCACCTGCTTGTCGAGCGTGCCGTTCAGCGCCAGCACCGGGACCCGAACGCGCGCCAGCACCGCGCCGGGATCGTATCGCAGGAAGTAGTGCATCCACGGGCCGGCGTACTGCGCTACGAGAGCATCGCGTTGCACAGGAGTGGCGCCAAGTGTGGTCAGACGTTCGTCGGTCAAGAACGCGCGTAACTGCGACGCCGCCTCGGCCGATTCGCGCGTGCTGCGTACGGTTTCGAGCAACGTGTCTACCATGGCCCTTCCCCGGTCGACCAGCGCTTCAGGAATGCCCTCGGCCATGCTCATCAGATTGCGCTGCGACAGCAGCAGCTGCTTGGTGGCTGTGCCGGGCCCTGCCAGCAGCACGAGGAACTTCACACGTGAATCGTTCACCGCAGCCAGCGGCCCGATCATCCCTCCTTCGCTGTGTCCGACGAACCCGATTGCGCGACGGTCGATCTCAGGGCGCGTGCGAAGGTACGCGACGGCCGCCGTGGCATCCGTCGCGAAGTCGGCGGAGGTCGCACTGTTGTGATCGCCCGTTGACGCAGCAACGCCGCGATCATCGTAGCGCAGCACGGCGATGCCGGCACGTGTGAGCGCATCGGCCAGCACGGCAAATGGCCTGTGCCCGAAGATCGTCTCGTCGCGGTCCTGCGGGCCAGACCCCGAAATCAGGATCGCAGCAGGGAAGGGCCCGCGTCCTTCGGGGATCGTCAGTGTGCCCGATAGTGTGACGCGTGTGTCCTTTGCGTTCGGAAACTCAACCTCGGTGGATCGATAGCCTTTGGCGACGATCGGCCACTGCGTGCGTTCACGCGCAGCGGTCTTCGTGGAATCTCGCGTAAACGTCACCGGCACTGCTGGCTGCGATCCTCGAGTCCACATGCCGGTCAAAGTGCGCGTCGCAGTCCCGAGTGTGCCCGTGAAACTCGCCTGTCCCGCCGGCACCGCGAAGCGCACCGTGTCAGCCGAGCGTTCGAAGCGTCGCACACCCAGTCCCATCGCGCCCAAATCGGGCGAGTCGAGTGTGGCGGTGGTGCCGAGTGCAGCGGTGGTGACGTGGAGAATCAGGCGGAGGCGGGTCGAGTCGCGCAGCAGCGTGCCGCGCCATGTGCCATCGAGCCCGGTGATGGTTGGTGCCGCCGGTGGCGCGCCACGTTTGAGGACGAGTGGCAGCGACATGCCCTGTCGGAAGGTGCCGGTCCAGGCGTCGAGGCTCGGGCTCCATGTGGCGTCGTAGTTGGCACCGATGGCGGGAATCGTGAAACTCAGGGTGGATGAAGTGAGTGCGATCGCAGCGATCGGCAGGTACTGGCCGGGTGCCTGATTGGGGCTCTCGAGGTCGCCGACCCGCGTGCTGTCGGCGGCAGTGCGGATTCGTACGATGAGCGTCAGTTGGCCCTGCGGCGTGGTGATCGCGCCGTGCCAGACGGAGGTGGATGGTGCCGGTGTCGGTGAGGCTTGAGCGCGCAGTGGCGGTGCGAGCGCGGCCGTGACGACGATGGCGACAGCCGTGATTGCAGCGATGGCAGCGTTTGCGTTGTTGGCAAAACTTCCGGTGACTGCGCTGATCCCGGTGACTGCGCTGATCCCGGTGGCCGCAGTGGCTTTCGTGGTCGGCTTGAGAGCGGTCGCCGCAGTGGCTGTCGAGGCTGCGCATCCGCGTATGGCGAAGAGGCGCGGCATCAGCGGACCGGCCTGGAGCGGCCGAGCACCACACGTCCGATGGACAGGATGAGGGTCGCGGCCAGCAACATCCCGGCGATGGCATTGGCGCGATCAATGGGCGCGAGAAGCCAGGCCGTGGAATACCCCAGCCCGCCAAGGACCAGGCACCAGCCGACGAATCGTCGCTCGGATTGTTCTTCGGCCGGATTGAGCCCCGAGGGCAACCGACGCGGCAGTGCCTTGGGGACGTTGTTGGCGTTGGCGATCACGACCAGACCCAACAGCACGCCTGAGATACGGCTGGCGAGGTCGGGGCTGAGGTACTCCGGCGACGCGAGGCGGAGGGCGGCGGCGATGATGAGCACCAGCGCCGCACCGAGCAAAGCGCGTCGAATATGGCTTGCTGGCTTTATGGTGGCGTGAGACATGTCTGTTGGGGGCATGGTGAAAGCACTCATCTGTCGTTTGGCGGAGTTTCGGTATCCGGGGCGCCGGCCGAGTCCTCGGTGACGGTGAGTCCGAACGCCTGGGCGAATTCGAGCAGGGCTTCTTCGAGGACGGAGAGTTTGAGGCGGTAGGTGATGGTGCGGCCCACCTTGTCGGCCGCGATGAGGTCGGCGGCGAGGAGGACGTTGAAGTGGGCGGACATGGTGGGTTTGGAGACCGCGAAGTGGTCGGCGAGTTCGCCCGCGGTCATGGGAGAGGTGCGGAGGAGCTGGAGGACGCGACGTCGGGTGGGGTCGCTGAGGGCTCGGAAGACGGAGGACATGGATGATATTTAGCTAAACATCTAATAGTGTGTCAAGTGGGTGTCTCCCAAACACGGCAGAGCGGCGGTGGGCGCCGCACTCGTGTGGGGTGACAATGCCGGTGACAATTCCGACTCAGGGCATTGAGCGAGCCCGCCCTTGCCGTTCGGGTGCGAAGTTCAGTCGTATCATGGCCGACAGAAACCGACAAAACCCGGCCATCGTTAAGATGCGCCATGGCTCCCGTCACGATCGTGCTCATCGCGCTTACTGTGGGCGCGGCTGGGCTGCTCATTCCGCGCCTCATCACGTGGGCACAAAGCGGCCTCTCGGTGCAGAAGGGCCTCGATCTCGATCGCGCGCGTCGGCACGCTGATCTCGCGGCCATCGCCAGCTACCATCGCGATCACTCGGAAGCGGCACCGAAATCGATCTCGGCGCGCACGTGGGACGATCTTGACATGGACGCCGTCTTTGCCGCAGTTGATCACGCCGTCAGCGAACCGGGCCGGCAGTATCTGTATGACGCGCTCCACCGCACGAACACCAGTCATGCACCGCTCGACCGGATCAATGCTCTGGCGAGCACCATCGACGCCGACGCTCCGCTCGGGCTGCGCTTGCGTCAGACGCTTGCCAGGCTGAGCGACAAACGCGCCGCGTACCTTGTCTCGCTCTTGCTCGGCGAGGTGCCCAAGCGCCCCGTGTTGTAGTGGCTCTTCCCTCTGCTCACTGGCGCCGCCGTGCTGTGCCTGGTGCTGATGATCGTGTGGCCGCAACTGCTCGTCGTGTGGATCTCGGTGTGCGTGGCCAATATGGTCGTGCAGGCCACGTACAAGTCGCAGATCGCGCAGGTGCTGTCCGCAGTGCACGAGCTTCCCGCATTCCTGCGCGTGGCGGCGGAACTTGGCGCGATGACCATTCCCGGCTGCGAGCACGAGACGCGCACGCTGCGCGAGGGGGCCCGGTCCCTCGCAGCACTGCGCGGCGCGACTCGCTGGTTGATGTTCGAACCCGGCCCGGCCAACGAGATCGCGTCGGCAGTCTACGCCTACGTGAATCTGCTCTTCCTCTTTGACGCCAACGCCTTCGTTTTCGCCACCGCCACGCTGCGGCGTGAACGCGCGCTTACCCGTGCGATGTGGCAGGCGATCGGCGCCATCGACACGGCGCAGTCGGTGGCAACATGGCGGCGCACGCTCCCGGTGTGGTGTGTCCCCGATCTGAGCGGTGCCGCGAAGCACCTCGAGGTCACGGATCTCACGCACCCGCTGATCGAACATGCCGTCGCGAACAGCTTCGCGCTCCACAACGAGAGTGCACTGATCACCGGCAGCAACATGTCGGGCAAGACGACCTTCGCGCGGGCACTCGGCGTCAACGCAGTCCTTGGCCAGACGCTGGCCACGGTCTGCGCCGAGTCATGGCGTTCGCCGGTGCTGCGCGTGTGTACTTCCATCGGGCGCAGTGACAGCGTGTTGGAAGGCAAGAGCTACTACATGGCCGAGGTGGAGTCGGTGTTGAGTCTGATCGCTGCGCAGGAGAGCGGAGAGGCACATCTGTTCCTGCTGGACGAGCTCTATCGCGGCACGAACACCGTGGAGCGCGTGGCGGCGGCGTCAGCGGTGCTCCGGCGGCTCGATCAGGCGGATGATCTGGTGGTGGTGACCACACACGACCTGGAGCTGATCGAGCTGCTGACGGGTCGGTATACGGTCTTCAATTTCCGCGAGGAAGTCGGCGACGGCGGTCTGGTGTTCGACTACCGGATCAGGACGGGGGAGGGGAGTACGCGGAACGCGATCGCGCTGCTTGAGCGGATTGGGTATCCGGCGGAGGTGGTGGGGGAAGCGCGCCGGGTCGTTGGACAGCGTCAGAGTGTGCCGTGACGTCAGTTGTGCCCCCTCGGGCACCCTGCACCGCGCCGTACGACGGCTGAGATCGTTCCTGAGCTGCGGGCCGAGGCTGGTGGATCGGGGGCAGGCGCTCACCGCTGATGCGTTGCGCGAACGGCTCAGCTGAGGGCCATGCGCCGGTGATGCGCGGACGTGTGCTCATTGCTCTCTGCCTGCCGGCGTCCCGGGCGCAGCAATGCTCGCCGTCCGCGCGTAGGTGAGGTACGCTCCCCACGTCCCTCGCCCCTGACCCGTGCTGATTCGTCGCGCCCTCCTCCTCGTCGCTGCCGCCTTCACGACTACCGTTGCTGCTGCCGCGCAGACCGAGCACCAGCATCACGGCATGCCCCCGGTGACGCTTCCGGCCGGCTCCCTCGTGACCGAGGCCGACGTGCGGTTCATGCAGGGCATGATCGCCCACCATGCGCAGGCGGTGGTGATGTCGCGCATGGCCGCGAAGAACGGGGCCAGCCCACGGGTCCTCAAGCTGGCGCAGAAGATCGACCTGGCGCAGGCCGGTGAGATCGCGCTGATGCAGGACTGGCTACGCGCTTACAAGCAGTTCACCCCCGACACGTCGTCGTGGCGCGGCATGACCATGCCGGGGATGCTGACCACCACCCAGCTCACGGAGATGGAAGCATCGCGCGGCGGCGACTTCGACCGCCTGTTCCTGACGCTGATGATCAAACATCACGAAGGCGCGCTGAGCATGGTGGCCGACCTGCTCAAGTCACCGCGCGCGGCGCAGGAAGTGGACATCGGAGTGTTCGCCAACGATGTGGAAACCACGCAGACGGCCGAGATCGGCCTGATGCGACAGATGCTGCTCGACCGCTGACCCTATCCCTGGAGTTCGACCACATGTCCGTCCTTCGTGGCGTGCGCATCACCGCGCCTGCCGTCCTGTTGGCCCTCGCCGCCGCGATGCCGTCGCTCGGTGCGCAGACCTACCCCAGCGCCAGCGATCCGCGCAACGGACTCAAGCCCGGGTTGCATGATGCCGGCATCGCGATCTCCGGCATGACACTGGTCTCGAGCACGCGGAAACCTGCGGTGTTCGATTCGGTGCGCGGACTGACCTTCACGAACAGCGATCTCGCCTTCCGCGGGACCACGGTGTACATGGGGAATTTTGCCGGCTTCTCCATCTACGACGTGAGCAATCCGGCTTCGCCCGTGCTGCTCTCGGCCGTGGAATGCATCACCTCGCAGGGTGACCCGTCGGTCGTGGGAAATCTGCTGTTCGTGTCGGCCGAGGGCGGTGGCAACCGGAAGGATTGCGCGAAGGGGGGCGTGAAGGATCCGTCCGAGCACATGACCGGCGTGCGCATTTATGACGTCGCCGATCCGCGTGCTCCGCGGCTGGTGAAGAACGTCGAGACCTGCAAGGGGTCGCACACGCACACCGTGGTGCCGTCGCGCACGGACAAGAACGTGGTCTATCTCTATGTGTCCGGTTCGCAGGGTGCACGTCCCGCCACGGAACTCGCCGGCTGCCGCAACGGCTCGAACCCGGGGGACGAGTCAAACTCGCTGTTCCGTCTGGACATCATCAAGGTGCCGCTCAACCGCCCGCAGGATGCGGAAGTGATCAGCGGTGCGCGCATCTTCACCGGGCTTGGGCCCGCTCCCGCGCGTGGTGGCCGTCGCGCCGCTGCGCGTGCGATTCCTGGCGCCGACAGCGCCATGATGGCCGAGATGATGTCGAACGGGCCGCGCAACTGTCATGACGTGAGCGCGTATCCCGCGATGAACCTGCTGGCCGGCGCCTGCGGAAGTTATGGGCTGCTGGTGGACATCAGCGATCCCGAGAAGCCCGTGCGCCTGGACGCAGTGGCCGACACGAACTTCTCGTTGTGGCACACCGCAGTGTTCTCGAACGACGGCAAGAAGGTGGTGTTCACCGACGAGTGGGGTGGTGGCACGTCGCCCAACTGTCAGGCCATTCACCCGCTGGAGATGGGCGGCAACACCACGCTGGTGATCGACGCCGATCGCAAGTTCCGGCAGCACGCCTACTTCAAGATCCCGACCGCGCAGGGCGCGAACGAGAACTGCGTGAGCCACAACGGCTCGCTGATCCCCGTGCCGGGCCGCGACATCATGGTGCAGGGGTGGTATCAGGGTGGCGTGGATGTGATCGACTTCACCGATGCGGACAAGCCGGTGGAGATCGGGTTCTTCGATCGTGGTGCGATCGACGCGCCGGCGGCTGATGGTGCGGCCAACAGTCGCACGCGTGGCACGATCGGTGGCAGCTGGGGCGCGTACTGGTATAACGGCCGCATCTACTCGGCCGAGATGGCGCGTGGGCTGGATGTGCTGGAGCTGGTGCCGGGGCCGATGCTGAGCGCGAATGAGATCGCTGCGGCGAAGCTGGTGCAGTGGAGCGAGTTCAATCCGCAGAGTCAGCCGAAGATCGTGTGGCCGGCGGCGTTTATGGTGGTGCGGTCGTATCTCGATCAGCTTGTACGCAACGAAGGGTTGGCGGCTGCGCGGACGTCTGCCATCGCGAGTGCGCTGGATGCGGCGGAGAAGCAGACGGGTGCCGCGCGTCGAGCTGCGCTGACGGCGTTGGCGGGGGCGGTGACGGCGGACGCGGGCTCGGCGA
>JANNVN010000511.1:0-4710 GCA_031414435.1 Gemmatimonadaceae bacterium | reverse complement strand
GTGATCGAGCCAGCCGCCTCCGACACCGATTTGGCCCGTGCGCCGAATCTCAGCGATCGTTGTGGTTCGCTCGATCTCGCCTACATCATCTACACGTCTGGCTCAACCGGCAAGCCGAAAGGTGTCCTGCTGCCGCATCGCGCCTTGTGCAATCATGCGCTGTGGTTCACGGAGCAGCTTGGGATGCGCGAGTCCGACCGCATGTTGCAGTTTGCGTCGATTGGCTTTGACGCGGTGATGGCGGAGCTCTTTGCCCCGCTCGTCGTCGGTGCGACCGTCGTCATCGCGGCGCCGAGGGCGCATCGCGACATCCTCGGGCTCCCCGATCTGCTACAACGCGATCGGATCTCGGTCGTGCAGATCGTCCCGTCGGTGCTGCGGATCATCGCGTCAACCGAAAGTTTCGCGCAATGTGGTGCGTTACGATACCTCGTCAGTGGTGGCGAGGCGCTGGACGCGTCGCTGGCCGGCGAAATCCGACGCGCACTGCCACAGCTGCGCTTCGGCAACTTCTACGGCCCGACGGAGGCCGGAATCGATGCTACCTGCTACGAAATTACCGGCTCGTCGGAACTGTCAGCCGGTGTGCCGATTGGACGACCGATCGCGAACGCACGCTGCCGGATCCTCGATCCATGGCTGAACCTGACGCCGGTCGGTGTGGCCGGTGAGCTGCATGTCGGTGGGCTCGGACTCGCCAATGGCTACCTGAACCTGCCTGAGCGTACCGCGTCGTGTTTCATCGCCGACCCGTTCGCTCCGGGTGAACGGCTCTATTGCACCGGTGATTTTGCGCGGTACCTGCCGAACGGGGAGCTCGAGTACCTCGGTCGGATCGATGATCAAGTCAAGCTGCGCGGGTATCGGATCGAGATCGTGGAGGTCGAAGGCGCGCTGCTCCAGCATCCCGAAATCCGTCAGGCCGCGGTTGTCCTGCGGGAGGATACGCCGGGAGAGCCACAGCTCGTTGCTTACATCGTGCTCGCGCCAGCCGCCACCGTCACTGACGCGGAAATCCGGACGCTGCTGCGTCGGGCACTTCCGATCTACATGGTGCCGTCGGCGTTCTGTTTTCTGGACGCGCTGCCGCTCACTCCCAGTGCGAAGCTGGATCGCAGAGCGCTGCCGGCACCTGCGGTGGCGGTGCCGCTCGGCGTGGCATCGTGGTTGCTCGAGGATCCGCTCGAGCGAAGCCTGCAGGAAATCTGGGAGCGTACGCTGGCCGTGCGACCCATCGGACCTGATGATGACTTCTTTGCACTCGGCGGTCACTCGCTGAAAGCCATCCGGTTGCTGGCTGAAGTCCAGCGCGTGCACGGAATGGAACTGCGTGCGCCAGTACTCTTTGACGCACCGACCATCCGGACGCTCGCGCTTCGGATGCGCGACGCGAGGCTGCGCGAAATCACCAGCGTCATCCCCGTGCAACCGCGCGGCCCGCGGACACCGTTGTTCTTTGCGCCCGGTGCCGGCGGCGAACTCTTTGTGTTCGATGAACTCGCCCGAGCCCTCGGGCAGGAGCAGCCGCTCCACGTGCTCGACATGTACGTCTTTGATGACGACGCTGAGCGCGCGCGCGAATTGACGCTGATGGATGTGGCCGCCCGGATGCTGCGCGATATCCGTCAGGTGCAGCCGCACGGGCCCTATCAGTTGGCCGGATATTCGCTCGGCGGCAACATCGTGCTCGAGATCGCACAACAGATGCGCGCGGCTGGCGAGCAGGTCGCGCTACTTGCACTCCTCGATTGCGACGGCCCGGCGTATCCGCTGCTCCAGCCGTTCCTCACCCGGACGGTGCAGCACATCCACCACGCCGTCTCGCTCGGACCAGGGAAGACGCTGCCGTACCTGTGGACGCGATTCGGCAAGTTGTCGCGGTACATCAACGGGCCGGTCGAGGAAGAACTGAATCTGTACAGGGATCAGGACGACAAGGACCTCGTACCGCGTGATGTGCTCGACGCGCTCGAACGTGCGCTGGCCCCCGTGCTCAAGGCGTGGGAGCAGTACATCCCGCAATTCTACGGGGGCGCGGCACTCCTCGTTCGGGCCGACGTGCGTCTCGGCATGATCGGTGTTGTGGATGATGACCCGGCCCTTGGATGGGGCCCGATCATCGGTGGTGGGCTGAAGCTCGAACGACTCGACTGCAACCATTTCCAGGTGCTGCGTCCGGAGTTCGCGAGTCGACTCGCGGCGCTGCTCCAGCGATACCTCACCCGCCACGAGCCAGCGAAGAACGGGATCGGCGCTCGACACGAAGAGCCCGCCCTGATCGCGGGCTGATTCGCTCTGCGCAACGCCCCGCCGCCGCAGGATCACGCGGCGCTCTGCGCTACCTTGCGCAACGCGGTCGCGGCGGCCATCGTCGCCGCACTGCACGACACAGGCGCAGCTGATCTTTGCGCTGCTCACGCCGCTTTCGGGAGCTCCATGCGCGTCCTTGCCAATGCGATTGCCTTCTTCCTGATCGGAGGCTCGGCACTCAGCGCTCAGCAGCCGTCACTCACCGTGCAGGCGTCGGGTTCCACCGAGCTGTTTCAGGCCGTCAGCATCAGCGCATCGAATCCCGACATCGTCTGGATCAGTGGCCATGCCGCCACCTGGGCACGCACCACGGACGGGGGCCGGACCTGGCAATCGCACACCATGACGGGTCGCGACAGCCTGCAGTTCCGCGACCTGCACGCCATTGACGGCGATCGCGCGTGGCTGATGGCCGCCGGCAACGGCGAGAAGTCTGGCATCTTTCAGACCGTGGATGGCGGTGCGCACTGGGCACAGGTGTTCGTCAATCGTGACAGCGCCGCCTTCTACGACTGCATGGCCTTCTGGGACGACCAGTCCGGCTTCGCATTCAGCGACGCCGTCAATGCCCGGATGCCGGTCGCGCGCACCAGCAACGGCCGGGACTGGACCGTGACCACCTTGCCAGCGCTTGAAGGCGAAGGCGGATTTGCCGCCAGCGGCACCTGTGCACTCGCTACCGCTTCCGGTGACACCTGGATCGGCACCGGATCCGCCGCCTCACCGCGGGTCCGTCGCAGCAGCGATCGTGGTCGGACCTGGACCGACGCAACCGTCCCGCTGGTTGCCGGCAGTGGTGCCGGCATCACCGGGCTCGCCTTCCGCGATCGGCGGCATGGCGTCGCCGTTGGTGGCGTCATCGCCGGCAAGGCCACTGGTCCTCGTGCGGCCCGAACCAGTGACGGCGGCGCAACGTGGACGGTGATCCCCGATCCCGCGATCACGGGGGCAGCCTACGGCGCTGCCTACGGATCGGTTGGTGGAAAGTCGGTGCTGATCGCCGTCGGACCGGGAGGCGCGGCCTACTCGCTCAACGATGGCGACAGCTGGACGGTGCTCGATGCGGCGGCGTACTGGAGCGTCGGCTTTGCGAGCAACGGGACCGCGTGGCTGGTCGGCCCGAAGGGCAGGGTCGTCCGCGTCGACTGGCACTAGTGTGGTGTTCTACAGATTCGCGCCAGAGGTCGGCGGCCTTCTGCGGTCTGGCGGCGTTGGAAATCCTCGCAATACCCTGGCCTCGCCAGCCGCCGCCTTAGCTGCCGAGGTGCTCCGCCAGGCGATACCCGGCGTACATGCCCACCCCGGTGCCGATCATCCCGAGCATGAACCCGGTCATCAGCCCGTACTGCGAGCCCAGCCAGCCGAATAACGAACTGACGGCAACGCTACCCACCATGGCGAGTGTCTTCCTCATGCTCAATGGACGTGCGATTCTCCCGGGCGTCACCCGCTCGCGTACGGCATTCGGGCACCGTGAAGGCACTGTGTGGGGCGGTCTGGCGTCGCGAACGCGGCGAAACTGCCGTGCGGAGCGTCGCGTACACGTCATCATCCCTCTTCATATGAGCCTCCGTATGCGTCTGCCACGCGCACTGTTCTTCGCCGCTGCCCTTGCCTCTGTGCTCGCTGCCAGGCCCCTCGCCGCGCAGACTGATGACGGCACGACATTTCGCTGGTCGGGACCGGTGGCTTCGGGCCATTTCATCCGACTGCACAACATGAATGGCAATATCCGCATCGAGCGCGGTGCCGGCCCGAAGGTCGAAGTCGTCGCTGATCGCAAGGTGGAACGAGGCGACCCGAAGACCGTGAAGTTCGAGGTGCGCATGCGCGCCGATGGCGACGTCGTCATCTGTGCGCTCTGGGGCAACGATCAGGAGTGCACCGACAATGGTACGCGCGGCAGCTACAACTCCAACAACTGGCGCCGCGGCGTGGAGATCAGTGTCACGATGCGTGTGTTGGTGCCCGAGGGCGTGAAGACGTTCGCGCGCAGCACGAACGGCAACGTCGACGTCCAGGGCGTGACGTCGGAGGTTGACGCATCGAGTACGAATGGCAACGTCAACGTCCGCACCAGCGGCGGGCTGGTCAATGCCACCACGACGAACGGCAGCGTCACCGCGTCGCTCGGCAGTCTCACCGGCGATCAACCGATGCGATTCAGCACCACCAACGGTTCGGTCACCGTCTTTGCACCGCCGTCGTTGAATGCCGACATCGAGATGTCGACCACCAATGGCGGCGTCGTGACCGATTTCCCGGTCACCATCAGTGGTCGTGTGGCGAGGAACTCACTGCGCGGCACGTTGGGTCAGGGTGGGCGATCGATCATCGTGCGGTCCACGAATGGCGACGTGGCACTGAAGCGAAACGGGATTTGATTGGCGACTGATCCGC
>JANNVN010000510.1:0-2042 GCA_031414435.1 Gemmatimonadaceae bacterium | reverse complement strand
TGACTTCATCGACGACTGGTACAATCCGACACGGCGCCACTCAGCCCTCGGCTACGTGAGCCCGATGCAGTACGAACGGCAGCTCGGTCAGATGGCACGAGCCGCGTAAACTCCGTGTCCGTTTTTAGGGGTCAAGTCCAGCTCGCGAGAATCCAAACGGAGCTGAGAATCGCGAACGAGTCGAGCGCGGAGACGAGCGGGGGTGCTTGATTCTCGGTGGGCATAGGCATCCAGATGAACTCCGACTGAGCTCCGACGTTGGCCATTCTGTCGAACGAAACTGGGTTCTGCTGCAGCTGCGGCCTCACGATCTCACTCCTGCTCACGATACCCCGGCCGCAGCGTCAGCAGCAACCATTCAGGTGTAGAACTGAGCCAGGAAGAACATGAGCACCGCAATGGTGATGGCTGCCATCCAGAATGGCATCGCGCGCCGCTGCTGACGCTTTCGAGCTTCTGTGAGCCCGTTTGTTGACAAATACACACGACCGTCATTTGTCACGCGCAGAACGCTGCCACGCACAAGTGCTCGATACGCAAGATCGTTTGCAATCCCGAGGCTCTCAGGTTGCTGGGCATCGTCGGCGGAGTTAATCCCACGCTCTTGCAGAGCGCTTATCACATCTTCTTGCGTTTTGCCGTAGTTCGGCAAGAACCGAAGAAGCAAGAGCGCGAACGAATTCACCGTCAGCGCAAAGATAGGCAGCAATGCGTCATCCGCTGAAGGCATTGGATTCTCGACTAGGGAAGAATTAAACCGCGTGAACGAGCGCTCTAACACAAGCATTGCCTGCGGAGTGCGCGCACTGGGGATTCTATCACACACCGCCACTTCTGGCACTCCGGCTGGCACATGCAGATGTTAGGTGGCTAGCGGCTGCGCGCCGATCACGCAGCAGCAGACGGTCGGGCCGGAGGGGTGACGATCTTGCGACCGGCGGCGCGCTCCGACGTCTCAAGCGTGCGATGCGTTGCCGCGATGCGCGCAAGATCGTCGCCAGTGGCGGCGGAGAGCGCGGCTCGGGTCGCGCGCACCTCGGACTCCAGTGGATCGTCTAGCACCGACGCAGCGTAGGCGTTGGGATCAGTCATCGCTCGCTCCGGCCTCCTCGGGAGGCAGCAGAAGGTCTTCTGGCCTGCACACGCTCGGAGAGTCCGTACCCCGCCGAGCGCACCATTTGTTGCAGTCGGCGGCGCACCACGGCCTTGGCAAGACGACGCATGTGCCACGTCGCGAGGTAGGCCGCTCGCCCGACCGACGCGACGGCCAGGTGCAGGGCATCCAAGATCGCTTTCGGCGCGAGGTGCCCAGCGCGCAGGAGATCGGTGGCGAGCGTTACCCCCTCCGCCGTGATGGCCAAGAGTGGAAGCCCAGCGAGCAATGCACTGGTGGTCGCTTAACGCTTGGAATAGCGCCGGAGAGAACAGGCCGCGCACACGAAGGACGGTGGACACAATCGAATCGGTTCGCACCACACTGTCGCTCCTGCGATAGGTGATCGCATTTCGCACGCCACTCAAGATTCCAACGAACGGGAGTGTCGCGAGGAGCGCGCGCGCTCCCCGTTCATGCGCGGCGACCGGAGCGACGATTCCGTTGCGACCGACGCCGCGGAACGCGAGCGGCTCCTACATCCCGATGATGAGCGTCCCGTCAGTCGCGCTCGAGTCGCGCAACAGGGCGTCGATGACCTCGACGGGGGACTGGATCGTGCGCTCCGCATCCCGGACACTCACAGCTGCTGAAGGCTGGAGCTCGGCATCACTCGGCATCACTCGGCGTCGCGGGCTGTTGCGGAAGGTCTGAGCAGCCCAGACAGACGAGTGCGAGAACCAATGGCGCAGAGAGTCGGTTCGAGAGCTGGCGTACCGCGCGGACCTGTCTCATTCGATGATCACCAGGTAGTTGGGGTTCGCATACGCGACGCTCGCGTGCCGCAGCAGCGTGAGCAGGGCAGCGCGCTCAGACTGCGCGGAGACCTGCAGCAGGATGGTCGGGAAGCCTCCGCCGAGGCTCAGATCCAGCACCGAAGTCCCCGGCA
>JANNVN010000509.1:0-4800 GCA_031414435.1 Gemmatimonadaceae bacterium | reverse complement strand
CGTCCACATACTCCGGGAACCGCGCCACCCGTGGCTCCGTGATGGTGCCAGTGCGCTGAAATTCCTCCATGGCCGCCGCGAACCGATTCGGCGGAATCTCTGTCAGGACGTAGTCCGGCTGGATCTCGCGCAGCAGGTCGTGCAGGACCTTGGTGCCGTACCGCAGGCTGGTGCGGTGTTCACTGTGGATCGTGCCGATCATCACGACTTCATTGCGCCGCGGCGAAGCGATGCGTGTACGACGAACCGGCGCGGCCGCAACAAACGGTGAGACGGCGAACGAGGCGGTGTTGATGGCGACGGCGGGTGATGTACCGCAGTCCACCACGAACGCTACGTCGTCATCCGACAGCCGACCAGACTTGGCAGTCGTGCATACACTCACCGTTGCCAGCACGGTGGCGTTGAGCCGGTCGTTCACGGTGACCGTATGGGCTGTGCGGTCGAGAGTGAACTGCAGCACGGTGTCGCGTGTCGTTTGGCGCGCTGCGGCAGCGGCCAACGGCTGCGCCTCGCCCGATGACGGGATCGCGCAGATCATCGCACCGATGAACGCCATGCGGGCAGGCACAAACGGCGTCACCGTCCGGAGCCAGGTTCGCGCGTGACTCCCGAACATCATTTATCGCTCCGGCAGAAAGGCGTGACCTTCATTCAATGCAGCTGACTCGTCAGCGACTCGCCGCACGGGGCAGTGCACGCACCGCGGTCACGATTGCCTCGTTCGCCGGTCGGATCTTGTAGTCCGTCTCGATGTCGCGCCAGCGGACGACGCCGTCTCTGTCGATCACGTACGTGGCGGGATGTGGAATGCCGCGACTGCCGCCGCTGGGGTTGAGTATGCCATACCGGGCGATCACGGCGTGATCCGGATCAGTCAGAAATCCGAAATCCGGCGCCACGCCGTCAGCGCTGATCCGTGCGACCGTCTTCTGCGTGCCAGTCGAATCGTCCACCGAGACGACCAGCAGCTCCGTGTCCTTCTTCATCTCGGCATCAAGCATCTGCCGCATCCCGCTCAGCTGCTTGATGCAGTACGGGCACCAGAAGCCACGGTAGAACACGAGGACCACGTTCTTCTTCCCGCGGAAGGAAGAGAGCGTGGTGGTGCCGCCACCCATGCGCGCGAGTGTGAAGTCCGGAGCCCGCTGGCCGATCGCAACACGGTCAATGTCGGTTGCTTCCATGTCACGACCATCGGTCGGGCCGAGGGCAGGGCGCTGCTGGGCGATGGTGGGCGTGGCGAGCGAGGCAGCCGCAAGCAGCGATCCGGCCAGCAGTGAGAGGCGAAGTGAGGCACGCATGGACGAATCCGCGGAATGGGAATGCGCCTCAGCAGTGGCTGACGCGCGTGATCTGACAGGCTATCCGGATCTGCAGCGATGGTTCCCGCGCCCCGAAACAAGAACGGGCACATCTGCAGGAGATGCGCCCGTTCCCGGTCGAAGCGGAGTTGTGACCCGCCTCAGCGTCCGCCGGCCGCCTTTGCCACGGCAGCACCGAGATCGGTGTACGCCGTCTCCACCATCTGCTTGAACGGCTTGGCGGTGTACGACACCTTGCCGTCGGGGTCGATCACGTAGAGGTAGCGGCTGTCGATGTTGTTGGCGCTCATGAATGCACCGTACTTGGTGCCCACGGCCCCGCCCACATCGCTGCCGAAGAGCATCGGGAAGTTCGCATCGCGCGCCCAGGCCTGCTGCGCCTCGCTCGGATCGGTGCTGATCGCGATCAGCGTCACCTTGCGGCCGCTGCGGAACAACTCGGCGTACTTGTCGCGGTACGACTCCATCTGCGTGGTGCAGCCCGAGGTGCGAACGCGCGGGAAGAATGCGAGGACGACCGTCTGCCCCTTGAGCGAGGCGAGTGTCATCGTCTTCGCCGCCCCGTCCTTGCCGATCACGTTGATCGTGAAGTCCGGCGCCACCTGCCCAACCTCCGGGCCAGCGGGTGCTGCGGCGGCAGCGGCCTGCGCCTGCGCGGTGCCGGGCGCAACCAGCAGGGCGGCGACGGCCAGTGCCGTCAGCGTGCGTGTGATCTGCATATCAGAAGACTCGTGTGAAAACAGGTGAACGTCGACGTCGCGAGAACAGCTACTACGCACCGCGTGCAAGGTTCCGCAGCACGTACGGCAGGATGCCGCCGTTGCGGAAATACTGAATCTCCTCGGGGGTGTCGATCCGGGCCATGATGGAGAACGTTTTGACCGTGCCATCGGTTGCCGTCGCCGTCGCGGTCAGAATCGCCCGCGGGAGCAGCGTGTCGTCAACCCCGGCGATATCGATCGTCTCGAAGCCGGTGAGCCCCAGGCTCTGCCGGGTCTGGCCATTGACGAATTCCATCGGCAAGACACCCATGCCGACCAGGTTGCTGCGATGGATCCGCTCGAAGCTCTCGGCAATCACGCCGCGGATTCCGAGCAGACGCGTACCCTTCGCTGCCCAGTCACGACTGGAGCCGGTGCCGTATTCCTTGCCGGCGATGATCATCAGCGGCACACCGGCGGCCTGCTGCCGCATCGCGACATCGAAGATCGTCTCCGGCTCGGCGCCCGGCGCCGTCGTCGTCCACCACCCCTCCTTGCCGCCGACCAGTTCGTTCTTGAGGCGAATGTTCGCGAAGGTGCCGCGCATCATCACTTCATGATGGCCACGCCGGGCGCCATACGAATTGAAATCCTTCTTTGGCACACCGCGCGACTGCAGATACACACCGGCTGGCGACGCGGCCGCGATGTTGCCGGCTGGCGAGATGTGGTCGGTGGTGATGCTGTCCCCGAACATCCCCAGGACTTTCGCGCCAGTGATCGGCTTGATGCCCGGCGGTGTCATCGTCATGCCTTCGAAGTACGGCGGCAGCGCGACGTAGGTGCTGTTCTCGTCCCACGTGTACGTCTCGCCGACTGGTGTCGGCAGGTCGCGCCACTGCTGATCACCTTCGAACACTGCGCTGTACTCCTTTTCGAACTGCTCGCGCTTCACGCTGGCGAGTACTTCTTTCTCCACTTCCGGCAGCGACGGCCAGACGTCCTTCAGGTACACCGGCCCGCGATCGCCGATGCCGAGCGGTTCGGTGGCAAAGTCGATGTCCATTCGGCCGGCCAGTGCGTAGGCAACAACCAGCGGTGGCGACGCGAGGTAGTTGAAACGCGTCTGTGGATTGACGCGACCTTCGAAGTTGCGGTTGCCGCTCAGCACCGCCGTGACCACCAGCTTGCCGCTGTCGATCGCCGCGCTGATTTCCTCCGGCAGTGGACCACTGTTGCCGATGCATGTCGTGCAGCCGTAGCCAACGGTCTGGAAGCCGAGCTGGTCGAGATACTTGTCGACGCCGCTCTTGGCGAAGTACTCGGTCACGACCTTCGAGCCCGGTGCCAGCGACGTCTTCACCCACGGCTGCGTGCGCAACCCCGCCTTCACTGCGCTGCGCGCCAGCATTCCAGCCGCCAGCATCACGCTCGGGTTGCTGGTGTTGGTGCAGCTGGTGATCGCGGCGATCACGACTGCGCCGTGCGTGAGCTTGAACGTCTCACCGCGGAAGTGACAGGTCACGCCCGCTTCTGCAGCATCGACGTGGCCCCCTTCGTTCTCCATCACCGCGGTGGCCGTCGTCACTGGCGCTGCTGCTGTCTGCCCGCCGAGCGTCTTGAGCGTCTCGGCGAGATTGGTGCGGTAGTTCGCCTTCGATTCGGTGAGCGGAATGCGATCCTGTGGACGACGCGGGCCAGCCATGCTCGGAACCACCGTCGTCATGTCGAGCGAGATGGTGTCGGTGAACACCGGATCCGGCGATTCGTCGGTGCGGAAGGTGCCCTGTGCCTTGGAATACGCTTCCACCAGCGCGATCTGCTGCTCGCTGCGGCCGCTGAGGCGCAGGTAGTTCACCGTTTCCGCGTCGACCGGGAAGAAGCCCATCGTCGCGCCGTATTCCGGTGCCATGTTCGCGATCGTGGCGCGATCGGCCAGCGACAGGTTGCTCAGGCCGGCGCCGTAGAACTCGACGAACTTGCCGACGACCTTCTTCTTGCGCAGCATCTCGGTGACCGTCAACACCAGGTCCGTGGCGGTCGCGCCGATCGGCAGCTTGCCCGTGAGCTTGAACCCGATCACATCCGGAATCAGCATCGACAGCGGCTGGCCCAGCATCGCAGCTTCCGCTTCGATGCCACCCACGCCCCAGCCGAAGACACCCAGCCCGTTGATCATCGTCGTGTGACTGTCGGTGCCGACGAGCGAATCGAAGTACGCATGCTTGCTGCCATCGTCATCGGTGCGCGAGAACACCGTCTGGCCGAGGTACTCGAGGTTCACCTGATGACAGATGCCCGTGCCCGGCGGTACCGCGCGGAAATTCTTCAGCGCCGTCTGGCCCCAGCGCAGGAACTGGTAGCGTTCCGCGTTGCGCTCAAACTCCAGGGCGACGTTGTTGAAGAAGGCGTCGGCAGTGCCGAATTCATCGACCTGCACCGAGTGGTCGATCACCAGGTCGACGGGCTGAAGCGGGTTGATGCGCTTCGGGTCGCCGCCGAGGGTCTTGAGCGCATCGCGCATCGCAGCGAGGTCGACCACACACGGCACGCCGGTGAAGTCCTGCAGCAGCACGCGCGCGGGCATGAAGCTGATGTCGCGTTCGGTGGTGACTTTCACGTCCCACGCGGCCAGTGCTTCGATGTCGCTCTTCTTCACGAACGCGCCGTATTCGCAGCGCAGCAGGTTTTCCAACAGTACACGGAGTGAGACCGGCAGGCGGTCCACGTGTGCGCCGGGAACGCTCCGCAGTGCGTCGAGGCGGAAGATGGAA
>JANNVN010000508.1:0-5398 GCA_031414435.1 Gemmatimonadaceae bacterium | reverse complement strand
GGGCGGTGGTGCGGCGTTGGTGCGCGCCTTCGCGGCGGCGGTGGCGGTGCTGATCATCGCCTGTCCGTGTGCGATGGGGCTGGCGGTGCCGACGGCGGTGATGGTGGCGACCGGTCGCGGCGCCGAGGGCGGTGTGCTGATTAAGGGGGGCGAGGCGCTGCAGCGCGCGGGAGCCATTACCACGATCGTGCTCGACAAGACCGGGACGATTACCGAGGGTCGACCGGCGGTGACCGATGTGGTGCCGGCACCGGGAACGACGTTTGGAGAGAACGATGTGCTGGTGATGGCCGCGTCACTCGAGTCGCTCAGTGAACATCCCGTGGCCGGCGCGATCATGCGCGGCGCCAGCGCGCGCGAGCTGACGATTCCCGCCGCGACCGCGTTCGAGTCGCTGACGGGGCTTGGTGTGACGGCGATGGTCGGTGCGCGATTCGTGGCGGTAGGCAACGGGCGACTGATGGAGCAGCTGGCTGTTCGCGATGAGGCCATGCAAGACACGGCGTCGTCGCTGGCGGCGGACGCGAAAACGACGGTGTTCGTGTCGATCGACGGCGTGATGGCTGGTGTGATTGCGGTGGCGGACCCGGTGCGCAAGGAATCGCAGCCTGCGATTGCGGCGCTGCAAGCCATGGGCCTGGACGTGATCATGCTTACTGGCGACAACGCGCAGACCGCAGCGGCGGTGGCCCGCGTGGTCGGCATCACGCGGATCGTGTCCGAGGTGCTGCCGGCAGGAAAAGTGAGCACCATCGTCGACGAGCAACGCGCGGGGCGTGTGGTGGCCATGGTGGGTGATGGTGTGAATGACGCGCCGGCGCTGGTGCAGGCCGACGTTGGCATCGCGATCGGCACCGGAACGGACATCGCGATCGAGGCGGCCGATATTGCGCTCATGCGCGGTGACCTCTCGGGCGTGGTACGGGCGATCCAGCTGTCGCGCCGTACGATGCGGACGATGCGGCAGAACCTGTTCTGGGCATTCGTCTACAACGTGATCGGGATACCGGTGGCAGCCGGTGTGCTTTATCCGGTGTTCGGTGTGCTGCTCAGCCCTGTGCTGGCGAGTGCGGCGATGGCCTTCAGTTCGGTGTCGGTGGTGACGAACAGCCTGCGGCTCAAGTCGGCGTAGCGCACGACTTCAATTAGGGAGTGTGATCGATGAGCGATGCAACGCTTGATGAAGCAATTGACGCGGAGTCGCACTGCGCACGGAAGGCAGTCGGTGTGGATGCCGATGTGAAGGTGCGGAACCTGAAGCGTTTGCGGCGGATAGAGGGGCAGGTCCGCGGCATCCAGAAGATGGTGGACGAGGAGCGGTACTGTGCCGATGTGCTGACGCAGATCTCGTCGGTGCACGAGGCGCTGCGGGCGGTGGCGCGCGAGCTGATGCGCAATCACCTCAAGCACTGCGCCACGGATGCGATCAAGTCAGGCGAAGGCGAGGCAGATGCGATGTACGACGAACTGGTGGACCTCATGTACAAACACACACGATGATGAAGACTGTGATGCTCTCGTCGGTGCTGGCGCTGGTGGTGTTGCCACTGGGCGCGCAGACCGACTACTACAACACCGACACGGGCCGTCCACTGCTCGTGGAAGATGCGTATGCGCTCGAGCGCCGCGGCTTCGAGCTGCAGATGGCGCCGATGCGGCTGACGCGGTCGCGCGGCGGCGTATACACCTGGGGCGTGGAGCCCGAGCTGGCGTACGGCATTGCCAATCGGACGCAGCTCGAGATCGGCGTGCCGATCGCGTACGTGGACCAGCGCCTCGCAGGCGGCGGTACCGGAATTTCCGGCATCGAGATGTCGCTGCTGCACAACCTCAATGTCGAGACGAGCCTGCCGGCGTTCGCGATTGCCGGCGACCTGCTGCTGCCGGTCGGTCGCTTTGCACCGACACGAGCCTATGCCAGCGTGAAAGGAATCATGACGCGGACCTTTCCCGCTGCGCGCGTGCATGTGAATGCGCAATACACTTTCGGCAACACGCTGCCGTCCGGTGCCGTGGCGCCGATCGGCGGTTCGGCACAGAACATCGAAGTGTCACGCTGGATCGCGGGCGCCGCCATCGACAAGACGTTGCCGCTGCGATCGCTGCTGCTCTCAGCCGAGTTGTATGCGCGGCAGTCGCTGCGACAGGGTGAAGCGCTGGAGTGGAATACCGGCGTCGGCGTGCGATATCAGGTGGCGCCACGCTGGGTAATGGATGGTGGTCTCGGTCGCGCACTGACGCGCACCGATCATGCATGGTTTCTGACGGGCGGCGCGGCGTACGCGTTCGGCCTGCCGTGGAGGGCCCGATGAACAGGCGACAGACGCTGGTACGCGCGATGGCAGGCATCATGCTGGTGAGCATCCCGGTGCTGCGCCTGCAGGCACAGTGGGTCACCACCTTCGAGACGTTCTATCTGCAGGCGCCGCACAACTGGGCCTTCCGCACCAGCTATTCGCATGCCGATCGCCTCTTCAACGCGTTCGATTTCGGCCACGCGATTCTGTATGAAACCCTCTGGACGAAGCCGAATGCTCCGGCCGCGATGCTGGAAGAGCGCATCTATGACCGCCTGACCAAGCAGGTGCTGGTCAAGCCGCCGCGCGTGCCGCTGGAAGAGGTGGCGATCGAGCCGATGTATGCGCGACTGTCCCCGGAAGCGAAGGCCATGTTCGACTGGTCACACATTCTGCATCGCCAGATCTATGATGTGCTGGCGGACGAACGCGTGTCAGGTGAGGCCAAGGATGCCGAAGTGCAGCGGCTGATCGCGTACTACAAGACCCGCCCCGATCTGGCGTTCAGCTCGAAGCCGAAGAGCATGGAGTTGATGCAGGAGCAGTCGTATTCGCTGGCGTTTCGTCAGAAGTACCCGAAGTTCAATGGTCTGATCTGGGGCTACCACTGGTTCCAGGTGGGGTTGTACGAGCCGCTGCTGGTGGGGAAGAACGTTGAAGAGCGTCAGGCTGGCGTGCGCGCGACGGTCGCCCGGTTCTTCCAGATGCTGCAGGATCCGCTGGCGTCGTTGCCGTATCAGATGCCAATGACGGCCGCCATCTCGCCGGAGTTCGCGCGTCGGTATCCGGAAGCGGCGATCATCTTCGATAACCTGCATTCGATGCACGATGTGGTGAGCGACATTCTCACCAACCCGGCGGTGTCCCGGGACCGGAAGCGGGCGGAGATTCTGCGCGCGGGCCGGCTGTTCCGTGACGATACGTCGTATGTGATGCCGATCGAAGGCTGGCGCACGATGTCGATCGCCATGGGGGTCGAGAACATGGGCGGGCCGTCATCGGGCTTCAGTCAGGCGTTGCCAACCGCCTCGGTGACGCGCGGCGCGGTGATGCAGCACGATCGGCAGACTGGAAAGATGACTGGAATGAAGGTCGGGCAGATGGTGGGCATGTCGCATGAGGGGATGGATCATGGCGCCAAGCCGGATACGACCCCGCCGGCGCAGGCTGGCCATGAGGGGCACAACATGGCGCCGCCGCCGGCACCCTCGGCCGCCCCACTCGCCAAGGACTCCGCAGCCCATGCCGGGATGGACCACAAGTCGATGGAGCATGCCGGGCCTGAACACGACATGATGCATCCGGCGCCGACCGGGCTTTCGGCGGCGATGCAACTGCAGTTGCTGAGGGATCCGGTGATTCGACGTCGGGTGCTGGCAGACTCGTCGCTCCGCGCACAATGGGTGCAGGCGGTGCCCACTGCGCCGGAGGCACAACGCGCCGAGCTGCTGCGCCTCCTCACACCGCTGGCAAGGGCGCGGCGCCGATAGTTCGTCACGGGTCGGCACGGGGTTCCTTTATGATTGAGCGGGCAAGGGTGTATCATCAGTCAGGTCACTCCTCTCTCGATCCCGTGGTCCCATGAGTGCTGAGACTGCCATACAGACCAGCGTGAGCCGGAAGCCGCTCGACTCCGAGCTCGACGTGTACGGCCTGACACACACCGGTCTCGTTCGGTCGCAGAATCAGGATCATTTCCTGATCTCGTCTCTCCGGCGAGAGATCGCCGTGCATTACACGAGTCTGCCGCCCACGGAGGCGAAGTCGACCAGCGACCGGATGGCGTTCCTGGCCGTGGTCGCCGATGGTGTCGGCAGCAGCGTGATGGGCGGCGAAGCGAGCCGGCAGGCAGTCGAAGGGATTCTGCACTACGTCTCAGCGTGCTCGAAGTGCTTCTACCGGCTGGAAGAAGGCGATCTGGAGGATCTGCACGCGGCACTGGCCGACGCGGCGATGCGCGTGCACGCCGACATCGCGCGGGAGCGGGCAGAGGGGCCACCCGATGCACGCGGCATGGCCACGACGCTGACGCTCTGGCTGGGGGTCTGGCCGTACGCCTACCTGCTGCAGGTCGGCGACAGCCGCTGCTACATCATGCGCGGCGGTGTCTTCACCCAGATCTCCCGCGACCAGACGATCGTGCAGGATCTGGTGGATGCGGGAGTACTCACGCGCTCGCAGGCGCTCCGCTCGCCGTTGTCGAACGTGCTCTCGAGTGCGATCGGTGGCGAAGAGGCGATGCCGGTGATCACACGTTTCGAGCAGTCGTGGGATCAGGTGGGCCTGCTCTGTTCCGACGGGCTCACCAAACATGTGAGCGATGAGAAGATTGCCGAGCGGTTGCGGATGATGACATCGGCAAAGCAGGTGTGCGAGCAGCTGCTGCAGGATGCGCTCGATGGCGGTGGCAGCGACAACATCACGATCGTGGTGGGGCGGCTGGTGCCGCAGGCTGGCGCGCCGCCGGCCTGATCGACGCCCCCGTCGTCAGGTGATGACGGTGGGCGCCGAGCGACCCGTGCGCGATGGAATCTGCGACAGCGTCAATGCGGCCTGCACCAGCTCCTTCAAGGCGTCCTGCGGATCGCGGTCGAGCCCCTCGGGGCCGGCGACATACGATTCGATGTAGACCCGCAGCGTCGCGCCTGCGGTGCCGGTTCCGGACAGCCGATAGATGATCCGCGAGCCATCTTCGAACAGGATACGCAGACCCTGGTTCGCACTCGTCGAGCCGTCGATCGGATCCAGATACGAGAAATCATCAGCGCCTGCAATCCGGCGACCGGCCACCGTCTGCCCGGGCAGTGATGCCTGCTGATTGCGCACTTCCTCCATGACACCGGCGGCGGCGTCGCTCGGAACTTCCTCGTAGTCATAGCGCGTGTAGTAGTTCCGCCCGAACTTCGCCCAGTGCTCGCGCACGATCTGCTCGACCGACTGCTTGCGCGCGGCCACAACGTTGAGCCAGAAGAGGACGGCCCAGAGCCCGTCCTTTTCGCGCACATGATTCGAGCCGGAGCCGAAGCTCTCTTCGCCGCAGAGCGTGATGCGACCGGCATCGAGCAGGTTGCCGAAGAACTTCCAGCCGGTGGGTGTTTCGA
>JANNVN010000507.1:0-3681 GCA_031414435.1 Gemmatimonadaceae bacterium | reverse complement strand
CTCCCCTTCGGCGTCGTAGCCTGGCGCACGCACATCCGTCGCGACGATCAAGCCGTGCCGATTGTCCATCACGACACTGCCCAGATGCCCGAGAATGCTGGCCGTCCCATTGCTCTTGCGGGTCAGTCGCGCATCAGGATCCGTCACCGACTGATGCGTCGCGTTCGAGCGCTTCTCGCCCCGAAAATCGACGGCCGGATTCTTGGTACCGCCCGACGCCGGCGGTGGCGACGGATCGTCCTTTGGGCGGAAGCTCTTGTGACTCGCCCACGCCTCGAGCAACGTGCCGTCGACCGTGAAATGCTCGTGGGACAACAGCCCGCGCTGATCGGCAGCGCGCAACACTTCCTGCAGAAAGGCGTCGGCGATCTGGCCTTCGATCAGTCGATCCCGATTCTTGCTGAACACCGTCGGGACCCACACCGCGTCATCGGGATTCAGGCCCACGAACCAGCGGAACAGCAAATTGTAGTTGAGCTGCTCCATCAGCTGGCGCTCGCTGCGAATCGTAAACAGCACCTGCAGCAACAGCGCGCGGAGGAGCCGCTCGGGCGGGATCGATGGCCGACCCATCTTCGCATACAAGGTCTCAAATCGCGGGGAGAGCGCCGTGAGGATCGGATTCACCAGCGCCAGGATCGTCCGCAGCGGACGGTCCGCCGGAATGCGGTCCTCGACCGACAGATAGCTGAACACGGTCGTCTGCGGCTCGTCGGCTCCACGCATGGCTCCACTCCGAAAAGGGTCTGCCATCCATGCTGGAAGAATCGCGCCACGCCGTCAGGATCGCGCTACTTTTTCAGCAACCTGCTAGCGCACATCGGAGCGCCCCATGACAGCGCCCGACGAGCAGATGCGGCACGGCGACCTGGTGCTGAACGAATGAGTGCGGCATCGGCTCTGACGAGCCTCGAGCGGGGAGTGGTCACGCGCGGACCTTGCCCGCGCTGCCTGTCGACGACGGCCACCGGCTCCGACTTTCTCCGCACGGCAAGTGATTCACCCGTCAAGGACGACTCGTCGATCTGCATCTCGACTGACTCGACCACGCGCGCATCGGCCGGGATGCGATCGCCTGCGCTCAGGACGACTACATCGCCCGGCACGACGTCGCGAGCCAGCACCTCAACCTCGATGCCACCGCGGCGCACCCACGCTATCGGAACAGCCTAATTGCGCAGCGAATCGAGCGCGCGCGCCGCATTCCACTCGGTTCCGAATCCGATCAGTGCGCTGAGGACAATCACGGACGGAATCGCGATTCCCTCACTGAGATCGCCCATCGCGACGGCAATCGAACCGGCCACCAGAAGCAGTAGGACGATGAGGCTACGGAACTGATGGAGCAGGATTGCGAGTGGCGAGCGGCCGGGCGCTAATTCTAGCTACCAGTGGGAGACCCCCTGGCTCTGCCGGAGAGGCAGCCACCTTTTGACAACTCCGGCAGTGGAACGAGCACGGTCCATCAGTGCATCTCTCCGGTGTGAGCCGCCAAGCCAACACCTAGGAGCGCACGATGGACCGTCTGGAAAGCCGAAATCACTCCAAGTGGGAGTGCAACGTCTTTATCCCCAAGCGCCGCCGAAAGATTCTGTTTGGGATCCTGTGGAAATACGTGGGCGAAGTGTTCCACCGGTTGGCCAGTCAGCGCGAGAGTCGGATCGAGTAAGGGCACGTGATGCCGGATCACGTGCACATGTTCGTGTCAATGCCCCCGAAGTATGCGGTGTCGCACGCGGTGGGGTACATCACGGGGAAAAGCGCGATTTATTTGGCGCGCGTGTACGGCGAACGCCAGCAGAACTTTGTCGGTCAGCACTTCTGGGCGCGGGGGTACTTCGTGTCCACGGTGTGGCGCGATGAAGCGGTGATCCGGGAGTACATCCGGCAACAGGAAGCGGCGGATCACCAAGTGGATCAGATGCATCACTGGAAGTAGTGCGGGCCACCGTCTGGTTGCCGTGGTCCTCGGGGCCGCGTAAGCGTCCCCGTTCTGCCGCTTCGAGCGGCTCACACCCGCCGTGAACACGCGTCGCCGCGCTGGCGCTGAGACCGCTCCCTTCTTTGTCATCCTGACACCTCCGCCCCGAACCTACTTCGAGGCTAGCTTGGTGTCCGCTTTTTGAGGGTCAAGTCCAGAACGCGCACGGATCGCGAGCGTTGAACACATGAGGACGGCAGCTGACTCATTGGTCACTCGAGTTGGCTGCGTGCGGATGCCTTCGGCGGCTTCACTCGCTGCATGCTGCCTACCCGTTCCGGATTGCCCCCTGTGTCGACGTTCGCAGCCACGTTGCATGATCCTTCACCCTCCGCTCCTTCTCACCAAGCGGAGCAGCAGCTTGCTCACCTCGCGCAGCCAGAGAACCGAACTCGCAACCACGATGCACCGCACCCAATCTGCTCCGGTAAGGTTCTCGGTCGAAAACGCGACCTGCAGAAACGGCACGTAGATCACAGCAATCTGAAGCACGCACGAGAGGCACACCGCGCCCCACAGCCACCAGTTTGTAAACAATCCTACGAGTGCGCTCCGCTCATCCGAGCGTGCATTGAACACGTTGAACAGCTGAAACAGCATCAGCGTCGTGAACGCCATCGTTTGCGCATGACGCATCGTTCCTGATCCGGTGATCACGCCCCCTGGCAGCGCCGCGTCGAGCACGAGCAGCGTACCGACCGCCATGATGACGCCAACGAACGCAATACCTCGCCACATCGCCGGCGTGATCACACCCTCATGGCGCGGTCTGGGCACGCGGCGCATCAATCCCGGTTCGACGGGATCAACACCCAGTGCCAGCGCTGGTGCACCGTCCGTGACGAGGTTGATCCACAGCAGCTGCGTCGCCAGAAGCGGTAGGACGACGCCACTGCCATCGCCGCGCAGGCCCAGCGCGTCGGCAAAGAGAACGCCGGCAAACATCGTCATGACCTCTCCGATATTTGACGACAGCAGAAAGCGAAGAAACTTCCGGATGTTCGAGAAGATGGCGCGCCCTTCTTCGACCGCCGCAACGATCGTCGCAAAGTTGTCATCCATCAACACCACATCTGCGACTTCTTTGACTACGTCGGTCCCGGTGATCCCCATCGCAATGCCGATATCCGAGGATTTGAGCGCGGGGGCATCATTGACACCATCACCGGTCATCGCGACGGTCGCGCCACCCTGTTGCAGGGCTTTGACAATGCGAAGCTTGTGCTCCGGATTGACTCGAGCATATACCGAGATATCGCCGACCGCGCGTGCGAGTTGCTCGTCGGACATGTCGGTCAGCTCGGCGCCGGTTGCCACACGTCCGTTCAGCGAAATGCCGAGTTCCCTGGCGATTACGACAGCCGTACGGGGATGATCTCCTGTGATCATGATCGGCCTGATGCCAGCGGTGAGCGCCGTGGCGACGGCATCCTTCGCCTCAGCGCGCGGTGGATCAATCATGCCGATCAAGCCGAGCAATGACAGGTTCGTTTCAGTGTCCGCGTGGAGAAATCCGGTTGCCACAGTGCCTGCGGGCAGTGTACGCGTTGCGACTGCCAGCGTACGCAGTGCCTCATCCGCGAGCGCTTCGTTGTCGCGTAGGATGTCCGAGCGCCGCACATCCGTCAGCGCAACTACAGAGTCACCGACACACTCGTGCGTGCAAAGCGCCAGCAGCACGTCTGGCGCACCCTTGGTGA
>JANNVN010000506.1:0-4243 GCA_031414435.1 Gemmatimonadaceae bacterium | reverse complement strand
GCCTTCACCAGATCGTAGCTCCATCCGTTGGCGTCCATCGAGATCACGCGGATCCCACGCGCCGCCATTGCCTTCGCCACCTCGGGTGCGCGCGAGGGATCATCGATCTCGGCCCGCGAGAACTTCGTGCCGCCACCCCAGCTCACCAGCGGGTAGAGGCGTGGCGCCAACACGCGATTCTGCCGTGACCGATCTGCTTCCGTGAGCGCGCTGTCCACGCCGCGATCGCTGGCCGGTACCATCGTGGTGACGCCCATCGCCAATTTGAGATAGTAGACGTACGACAGCGGCATGGGCTGCGTGCGCAGGTGCGTGTGCAGGTCGAACATTCCTGGCATCACGTACATGCCTGTCGCGTCGATCACGCGATCGCCGGTGGGCCGGACCGTGTTTCCTCGCCGCGCCGCGGTGACCGGGTCGAACGCGATCATTTCCGTGATCGTGTTACCCTCGATCACGATGTCGTACGGTCCCGCCGGCGGGCCGCCGTGTCCCGGAATCACCATCGCTCCGCGGATCACGAGGCGTTTGTACGGCCCAGCCGCGAGATCGCCGAAACTCACCGGTGCCGCCACCGGTGCGGGGGGCGCAGCTACACTCTGACTCTGCAGGCACGTGGGCTGCAGCGCGGTCACTGGCAATGCGAGGGCAACACCGAGTGTGCAGCGAAGCGCGATGCGGCGCGGGAGGCCGGCGGGCGTGGGCATGGGCGTACGGGCTGGGGAGTCACGCGGGTGGAGGATTGCTCCAGCAACGGATACCGTAGCCCCGGCGTTGCGTCACCCTCGCGCGGTCGGCCAGAGCACCCCCACTCAGTTGCTGTCGCCGCCACCGCCAGGGGTCTGACGGACTTCAGGCGCCTGGACGAACAGCAGCCGCCCGAACGCTACCAGAAACACCGCCCCGAGCACGCCGCCGAACGCAGAGACCACGTCGTGCTCCGAGCGCCACATCCGCAGTGAGGAGAACGCGATGTTCGTCATCATCATGAGGTTCGCCATCAGCAGCGGGCGACCGAAAATGCCTCCCATCATCGTATGCTGCTGGAACCATTTGAGGAGAGCGAACGCGAACAGTGCGCCACCAAACATGCCGGTGATCCACAATCCGACAGGTGGCATCGCCAGCGCCGATCGTGAAAGAACCACCTCTGGCACAAACAGCAGAGCCAAACCGGTGACGGCATACGCAACGCTCACGGCCACCAGCAGTCGATTGATCGGAAGGTCGGAAGTCATTCCTGAACCTACGCCGCAGCATCAGTATCGTGTCATCGCATGGCGGGACGTCGCTTTCGATCTATGGCAGCAGCACGTCCTTCGTGACACACAAGTGGATGAGCTTCTCGAGCCGCCGTTCTCGCGTTACCGCCTGTTTTGCACTCACCACCCAGTGCAGGAGCGTGCGCCGCTTGCCCGGAGCGAGGAGCTCGAACGTCGCCCATGCCACCTTGTTCCGCCTGAAACGCCTGAGTTGCGATTCTGTCAGCGCGACGGCGTGTTGTCGTTCGTACGCGTACACGTTGCTCTTTCGCTCCGTGCGCCGGCTGAATGCAGCCAGCCCCGCAGGCTCCATCCTCCCCTCGGCAATCAATGCGCGAGCGCGGGCAATGTTGACCGTGCTCCAGATCGAGCTCGCCCGCCGCGGTGTGAAGCGGATCTGGTACGCCTCCTCGTCGATGCGATGGCGCACGCCGTCGATCCAGCCCACGCAGAGCGCTTCGTCAACCGACTCGGGCCACGCCAGGCTTGGCTTACCCGAGCCGACCTTGTAGCGGCCCACCCGCAGCATAGCCCTAAAAGTTGTTTGATTTGACAAATCGAAATATATATTCCACTGTATAGCCATGCAATTCCCCGACGGCGTCGGACTCGTCCTGCGCGACTACCCACGGATCTACTTCGCCTGCCATCGGCGCCACACCCGTGATCCGCTTACCGGCGACCTCGTCTCGCTGCGTCACGTGCAGCTCCTTGACCACCTCGATGAGACCGAGTCGCTGTCACTCGGCGAGCTGGCTGACCACCTCGGCGTGACGCCCAGCACCACCTCCATCGCCATCGATCGCCTCGCGAAACGAGGGTATGTCTCCCGGACACCAGACGCCGTCGATCGGCGCCGTGTGCACCTGCGTCTGACGCCCGCCGGCGCCCGCGTCTGCGCCGCGCACTCTGTGCTCGATCCCGCGCTTGTCGACGCCATGATCGCTGCGCTGCCAGCCGATGATCGCCGCCGCGCCCTCGACGGGCTCGAACTTCTCGCACGGGCGGCGGTCGCCGCCTCGGGCGGCCGCCACCGCGACCGACCCGCCGACACCCTTCACTCCGCCTGACCGGCAAGGGCCGAACGATGGCTTTCCTCATTTTCTTCGTCTTCATGCTCACCGTCACCGCAATCCTGGCGGTGATCGTCGGAAAGCGGATGCCGCGGGATCATGTCGCGGCGGTGTACGGCATCTACAACGCCGCACCCGAGGCAGTCTGGGCGTTGATCAGCGACCCGACGCAGTCTGCCACCTGGCGCGGGGACGTGAAGCGCGTGGACAAACTGCCGAGAACCGACGGGCGCCTCGCCTGGAAGGAAATGACCGATCGCGGGGTCACGACGTACGAGATGGTCGCGCAGGAACCAATGGTCTCGCAGATCACTCGCATCACCGACGAAAAACTGCCTTATGGTGGGCAGTGGGAGTTTCGGCTCACCCGACGAGGCGCCGGCACCGAGCTGTTGATCACCGAACGAGGCTTCGTGAAGCCAGCCATCATGCGGCTGCTTGCACGCACCGTTTTCAGTCAGACGAAAAGTTTGGTCGCGTATCACCAGTCGCTGGCGAATCGACTCAGGGAGCGCGCGCAGATCACGACGGTCGCCGGGGGCTGAGATGGGACTCGAACTCACTGCTCGTGTCACGCTCAAGCCGACGGACGATGTGATCCAGGCTGGCGACGCCAAGGTCCTGCTGGAGAGTGATGAGCTGATACTCCGTGGTGCGGTGCGCGCACGAATCCGGCGTGTCGACGTTCGCGACGCCACCACGAAAGCGGGAGTCACAACGGTACAATTTACAGGCGGGACGCTCACCCTCGCCTTGGGTGCGGACGCGCCGAAGTTCGTGAAGAAGTTGCTCGAGCCGCCGAAATCACGCCTCGAGAAGATCGGCGTGGCCGCAAACACGCGCGTGGTGGTCCTGGGCGTCGACGATGATGCACTCGGTGCCGAGCTTGCCGCGATGGGCGTCACCGTATCCGCACGCGCGGGCTCCGGCGAACGCTTGATCCTGCTCGGTGTCAGCACCACAAAGGATCTGACGAAGATCGGCACCGCCGCAAAGTCACTGGCAGCCGACGGCGCACTCTGGGTGGTGCACCCGAAGGGTGTCGCAGGCGTGAAGGACACCGACATCTTCGCCGCAGCGAAAGCGGTCGGACTCACCTACACCAAAGTCGCCCGTTTCTCCGACACCCATACTGCGGAGAAACTCGTGCGTCCGAAGTTGTCACGCGCGACGTAGGCATGGCTCGCATGAGTCCGCGCTTCGGCGGAGAGCGACAGTCGATACCAAAGCCGCCGCGCGAACGGTCGTGCCATCAGCTGTCGAAGGCATGAAGCCCCTGCCGGACCGTATGGCCGATCAGATGGACGTCGCGACACTGGTGCAACCGCGAGGCGGTCCTGTACACGGGCCGCCACCCGGCACCGGACGCTCTGCACGACACCTGTCTCAACGGACACGGATGGCAGTATACTGGACGCGCCGTCAAGCCCGACACATGGCGCCGAGTTCGCCACCGCGTCATAATCCGTCCTTCATTCGTGCAGTCTTCCTACTCCGGTGAGTTCGTGAGCGAGTCCAAAGGCTTCTCGTCGCGCACGGCGATGATGCTCGCCATGCTGAGCATGGCCGTCGGTACCGGCAACATTTGGCGCTTCCCGCGTATCGTGGCGAGCAACGGCGGCGGTGAATTTCTCGTCGCCTGGGTGATCTGCCTCTTCACCTGGTCGATCCCACTCATCCTGATCGAGTTCGGCATGGGCCGGAAGACCCGCCTCGGCCCGGTGGGCGCTTTCGTCCGCACCATCGGTCAAAAGTACGCCTGGATGGGCGGCTTCATCGCCTTCACTGCCGTAGCGATCATGGCCTACTACTCGGTCGTCACCGGGTGGACGCTGCGCTACTTCATTGCCTCGGCATTCGGCGAGTTGAACGGAACCAACTCCGTCAGCTTCTGGCGCGACTTCTCCA
>JANNVN010000505.1:0-4012 GCA_031414435.1 Gemmatimonadaceae bacterium | reverse complement strand
ATGCGCGCGATCGAGGCCGAAGAGGCGCCGAGGGCGATGGCGTACATGCAGCAGCTGCGTGCCAAGCCGCCGGTGAGCCTCAAGGTGCAGACCGCGCAGGCGGCGATGCCGCGCGACTTCAAGGTGCTGTCGTCGCTGACGGCCAATACCTATTCCACCGTGACCGCGCGGCTCGTGTACACCGGCACGAACATTCTGCTGTACGTCGACAATCAGCCGACCGCGTCGACGACGTTCACTGATGCCGAGTACGAATCGTTTGGCCGGCAGTTCGACCAGGATCTGTATCCGATCGACATCGCCTCGTTTGGCTCGGTGTCGGATATCGATGCGAACGGCAGGACGTTCGTGCTCTTTACGCCGCTCGTGAACCGCCTGACGTTGAGCTCCGGGAGTTGTGGCTCGTACGTCGCGGGTTTCTTCAACGGTGCCGATCTCTCAGGCAACACCAACGCCAATCGTGCCGAGATCTTCTACGCATCGGTGCCGGGTGAACCGGCGGGCGGTCCAACGTGCACCAATCTTGGCCTGGATGTGGTGCGACGGAGCGCACCGGCAACGTTCATTCACGAACTGCAGCACATGATCTCGTACAACCAGCACGTGCTGGCGCGGAACGGGACCACCGAGGCGGTGTGGCTGAACGAGGGGTTGAGCCATATTGCAGAAGAGCTGGGCGGCAAGTTGTATGAAGGGCGTTATCCGTGCCCGAACCTGCCACCGTGTCCGCCGGCTGGTCGCGCCAGTACCGCGCAGATTTTCCCCGACTCCGCGCAGGGGTTCCTGCCGCCGAACTTCGGCAACGCGTATGATTTTTTCTCCTCGCGCCTGGAGTATTCGCTTACGTCGCCGACCGGGTTCGGCACGATCGAAGAGCGTGGGGTGGGGTGGCTTTTCCTGCGCTATCTGGCAGACCAGAAGGGTGATGCCAAGCTGCGGGAACTGGTGCAGACACGGAATGTCGGAACCGCGAACATCGAAGCGGTGGCAGGTGAGACGTTCCCGCGCCTGTATTCGGACTTCCTCACCGCAACACTGCTGGATGATTTCCCCGGCGCCACCGCTGGGCAGATTCCGGCGCGGTTTCAGTTCACGAGCCGCAACCTGCGCGCCATCTATGCGCGGCTGAATATCGTTGCGTCGGCGCAGTACCCGACGCCGTATCCGCTCGATATCGGCAGCCTGTCATCGACAGAGCGACTGACGCCAGCGTCACCGGTCATCTCGCGGCAGATGAAGCCGGGGTCGCTGGACCTGTTCAGCTTCACGTCAGCCACTGCCAATACCGGGCTGACCTTCAAGCCGGCGGTTGGCTCCTTTCAGGCGAACCTCAACGCACAGGTGACCGTCGTCAGGTTGCCGAACTGAGTGCTTCGCATCGAGTGTGTGGGGCGACAGATGCTGGTTGAGCCGCGGCGCCGCGGCAAGGTGAGTGACAGACGCGGCGGCGCGGCTTTGTATGGATCCGTCGCGTGACACTTGGGCTGCTGGCCCTCACGGCGGCATTTCTCGCCTTGGTGCCGATCGGCCGGTACCTCGCTCGTGCAGGCTACGAGGAAGGCAAAATCCTCGCCCGCCGGCAACCGATTGCGACGATCATCGCCGACCCCGCGACCGACGCGGCGCTGCGAGCCAAGCTCCAGCTGGTGCTCGATGCGCGACAGTTCGCGCTCGATTCGCTCGGCCTGCGCGCGAGCAAGGAGTTCACGACCTTCTCGCGACTTGACCGGGACACGCTGGTGCTGGTCCTGAGCGCTGCGTACCGCGACACTCTGGCGTTTCGCACCTGGTGGTTCCCGGTCGTTGGGCGTGTGCCCTACAAGGGCTTTTTCGACTTTGAGCAGGGTAAGCGCGAGGCGAAAGCCGTTGATTCCGCAGGCTTCGATGCGGTATTGCGCCCAGCATCGGCGTTCAGCACCCTGGGGTGGTTCAACGATCCCTTGCTACCCACGACACTCGCGCTCGACACGCTCGAGCTGGCAAACACAGTGATCCACGAGTTGGTGCACACGACGTACTACGCGCCGGGGCAGGCGGTCTTCAACGAGAGCCTGGCGAATTTCGTGGGATCGCGGGCCTCCGAGCGGTTCTTCATGGCCCGTGGGCAGGCGCGCGCCGCGGCTGAGGTGGCGCGCCGCTGGGACGACGAGATGGTATTCGGCGAATTCTGGTCGGGACTGTACTCGTCGCTCGACTCCGCGTTCGCGGCGCATCCTGGCGACAAGCCGGCGCGACTGATTGCGCGCGACACGGTCTTCACACGCGCACGCACTCATCTGCGCACGACGCTGGCGCCGCGGCTGCGGACGATGGACTCGACATCGATCGCCCGCGTGCGTCTGAACACAGCGGCGGTCATGGCGCGACGGATCTACCTGACCGACCTGTCACTCTTCGAGCGTGTGCATGCGCGTTCCGGACGTGACATTCGCGCCACGATTGCCGGGCTGCTCGCACTGGCCCGTTCCCAGCCGAAGGCGCCGTACACCGCGATACGCCGCTCGCTTGGTGATCCGATTCCGGATTCGACCCGCTCGAGAGTTCACTGACGGGAACTGCTTGACGCAAAGGCGCGAAGGACGCAGAGGCGCAAAGGACTGCAGAGCATGATGACAAAATTGCTCTGGAGAACCGAGTCGTACACAAGCAGTTCCAGCAGTTCCAGCAGTTCCAGCAGTTCCAGCAGTTCTTTGCGTCTTCGCGTCCTTCGCGCCTTTGCGTCAAGCAGGTATGGCTTCTGCTTTCAGCCGAACCGTGACCGAAGTACAGCGCGCACGTCGAGCGGCGAGGTGGGCAGCGGCTCCACAGGCGGCGGCTCAGGAGCAGGTGGCGGCGCGATCTGGACGTGCTGCATGGTGGCCAGCACGGTGTCGTCAAGGAAGCGGGACTTCTGGTCGAGTGCAAAGTCGCTGCTCCAGCGCGAGGCGTATGCGTAGAGCGGATAACTCACGTGCAGGTGACGCTTGGCGCGGGTGAGCGCGACGTAGAAGAGCCGACGTTCCTCTTCCACCTGCTGCGCGTCCTTGGTCGCTCTCGACGACGGGATCCAGCCGTCGGCGGCCCACAACACAAAGACAGCGTCCCACTCCTTGCCCTTGGCCGAGTGGATCGTGCTGATGACGAGCGCGTCATCGTCTTCGGTCTCGTTGCCCTGCGCCAGATCCGACGTGGCGGAGGGCGGCTCGAGGGCCAGTGCGCTGAGGAAGGCGCCGCGACTCGGGTACCCGCTGGCGATGTGCTCGAGCTGCACCAGATCGTGCAGGCGGACCTCTGCGTCGTCAAAGCGGTGGCGGAGGATGTCGTCGTACACACCGCGCACGCTCGCAATATCGCTGGCCGGGTCCGCACCACTCGCGCCGCTGAGCCGTTGCATCAGCGCCAGCAGTGAGAGGTGCGTTGCCTGCGCCCGCGGTGGCGGACTCCACGCACTGAGCCCCTCGATGCGCCATGCCGCCGCTTCGAGCGACGCGATCGCCTTGCGTGCCGAGATCTCGCCGATGCCCGGCAGGAGCTGCAGCAGCCGGAACCAGCTGACTTCATCGCGGGGATTCTCCGCAACGCGAAGGAACGCCAGCATGTCCTTCACGTGGGCCGCTTCGAGGAACTTGATCCCACCCCATTTTTCGAAGGGGATACGGCGCGCGGCGAGTTCGATCTCGAGATCGGCGCTCATGTAGCCGGCGCGCACGAGGATCGCAATCTGATCGAGGCGCAACCCTTCGGTCTCCACCAGCTCCAGGAGGCGATCACAGGTGAACGCCGTTTGTGCCTGCTCGTCGCGCGTGGGCACCAGCCACGGGAGCTCGCCGGGGCGATCATCGATGCTGCGGAGCTGCTTGCGATACCCCTCGGTGGCCTGCGCGAGTACCGCGTTGGCCGTGTTCAGGATCGGCTGCGTACTCCGGTAGTTGCGGTCGAGCGTGACGATGGTCGTGCCGGCGAACTGCGACGGAAAGTCGAGAATGTTGCGCACGGTCGCGCCGCGAAACGCATAGATGCTCTGTGCATCATC
>JANNVN010000504.1:0-5763 GCA_031414435.1 Gemmatimonadaceae bacterium | reverse complement strand
CGGAAACTGGCCGGACTGCCCCCAGAGAAGGAACTGACACGCATTCACATTGCGATCGCTGAAGCGACGCCCGTCTACGACTCGCTCATCCAACCGATCCTGACCGCGCGGTGCGGTGCCTGTCACAACGCCGATCGTAAGAAGGGAGGACTGGTCATCACCAACATCGAGGGATTGCGTGCCGGCGGGCGGCAAGGCAAGGTCGTCGTTGCCGGTCGCGCGGACGACAGCGAACTGATCATCCGTCTCACACTCCCACCAGGCCATACCGATGCGATGCCACCGGATCGCGCCATGCCAGGGGCGGAAGTGGCCATGATACGCTGGTGGATCGACCAGGGCGCGTCGAAGGAGATTTCACTCGCCGCCATTGCACGCCCTGCCTCGATTCGCCGAACGCTCACCGCCTACGGACTCGACGAACTGCCGACCGGCATCTTCGCGCTGCCGGTCGTTTCGCCCGACAGCGTGGCGATCCGGACCGCGCGTGAATCGGGATTGACCGTTCTCGCGCTGGGCAGCGGTGTCGGCTACCTCAGTGTCGACGCCACCAGCGTGCCACCCTCGTGGAACAGTCAGTCGCTCCAGCTCCTGCGCCCGCTCGCCGCGAACATTGCATCGGTCGATCTTGCGCGCGCACCGGTTGGCGATTCGGCGCTGACGCTGGTGGGCGCGATGCCACGACTGACGCGGCTGCGGCTGGCGCAGACCCAGGTCACCGACGCCGGCCTCGACGCACTCAAGTCGCTTCAGTACCTCGCGTACCTGAACCTCGTCGACACCGACGTGACTGATGCCGGGCTGCGCGCACTCGAGACGCTCCCGCGCCTGTCGTCACTCTACCTTGCCGGCACACAGGTGACGGCCGGCGGCGTCGAACGCTTGCAGCGCGCGCTGCCGCGAACCAGAATCGTATTGGACGAGCCAACGCTGTCCGAACCCGTGTCGTCCACCGCAAGCCGCCGGTCAGCCGCCGGCACATCGGCGAGGCCCTGATGCCTACCATGCTCCGGAAATCGCTGCTCGGCGTTGGGGTGCTGATCGCGGGCCTCGTCGTCCTGCGAGGCCGCGGCGCAGTCGACGCGCTGAGTGCGCCGGTGGACTTCAATCGCGATGTCAGGCCCATTCTGAACGCAAACTGCGTGCAGTGCCATGGTGGCGTGCGACGTCAGGGTGAACTGAGCCTGCTGTTCCGCGAAGATGCACTCAGTCCAGCCAAGTCAGGGAAGCGGGCGATCGTACCCGGAAATCCAGGCGCGAGCGAGCTGATTGCACGCATCACGCATGCGGATCCGCACGACCGAATGCCGAAAGGAAAGTCACCGCTCGCTGCACGCGACATCGCCACACTTCGCAAGTGGATCGCACAGGGCGCGCCGTGGGCTGATCACTGGGCATTCGTCAAACCCGTCGCGGCACCAGTGCCAACCGTCTCGAACGCGAAGTGGCCACGCTCGGGACTCGATCACTTCGTCCTCGCGCGACTCGACGCCGAGCAGCTTCAACCCTCGCGAGAAGCCAGCTGTCCCTCACTGGCGCGACGCGTCAGCCTCGACCTCATCGGACTGCCACCGTCAGCCGAACAGGTGGACACTGCCTGCAAGACCACCGACGGCAGCGGCTACGCTCGACTGGTCGATTCCCTCCTCGCATCGCCACGGTTCGGTGAACGCTGGGCAACGGTCTGGCTCGACGTCGCGCGGTACGCCGACTCCAAAGGGTACGAAACCGACCCGGCGCGTCCGATGTGGCCGTACCGCGACTACGTCATCAACGCATTCAATCGCGATCTGCCATTCGATCAGTTCACCATCGAGCAGCTGGCGGGTGATCTGCTGCCCAACGCCACTACCGAACAACGGGTGGCGACTGCGTTCCATCGCAACACGATGACCAACAACGAGGGCGGTACCGACGACGAAGAGTACCGCGTTGCCGCAGTGATCGACCGTGTCAACACCACGTGGGTCGCCTGGCAGGGTACGTCGATCGGCTGCGCGCAGTGTCATGGACACCCGTACGACCCCATCCGCCACAACGAGTTCTATCGCGCGTTCGCGATCTTCAACAACAGTGAAGACTGGGATCAGTACGACGAGTACCCGGTGCTGCCCGGTTTCCTGGCTGCCAACGCACAACGTGGCTCAGCACTTTTCGACTCCCTCGAGACACTCCGCGCGGAACTGGACAGCGTCGCGCAGATGCCCGCGATGGAGGCGGCGCGTGCCTCCTGGGAAGGCGAGCTGCAGATTCCAGCGATTGCCGGCCGAGTCGAAGGCACCTGGCTGAACGAGGTCCGGCGCATCGTCGCGACGCCAGAGCCTGCCCGGAACGCGGGACAACGCGCACTGCTGCGCTGGGTGTTCAGTGAAGTGTTCGATGCGCCGGCGCTGAAGCAACGTCGTGAACGGCGCGGGAAGCTCCGAACACGACTGGCCGCGCTCAAGCCGACCATGACGCCGGTCATGCGCGACCTGCCGCCAGCCCGCAGCCGGACCACGCACATCTTCGAGCGCGGCAATTTCCTCACACCGACAGATGTCGTCACACCCGGTGTGCCAGTCGCGATTGCTCCCGCGATCGAACGGAATGCCGCCAATCGACTCGGCCTCGCCCGCGCGCTCGTCAGTCCGGCCAACCCGCTCACCGCGCGCGTCACCGTCAACCGATTCTGGGAACAGCTCTTCGGCGTCGGACTGGTTGAAACGAGCGAGGACTTTGGAACTCAGGGCGCGGCGCCATCGCACCCGGAGCTGCTTGACTGGCTCGCGCTGCGATTCAGTGGTGAGCTTCACTGGGGCGTGAAAGCTCTGCTTCGCGACATCGTGCTCTCGGCCACTTATCGGCAGGACGCCGCCGCGCCGCCCGCGATGCATGAACGCGACCCGGCCAATCGGCTGCTGGCGCGCGGTCCACGCTTTCGCATGTCGGCTGAACAGGTGCGCGATGCAGCGCTCTCAGTCTCGGGGCTGCTCAGTGATCGCATGTTCGGGCCAAGCGTCATGCCGCCACAGCCTGACGGCATCTGGCAGCGACCCTACAGCGGCGAGAAGTGGGTCGCCGATACCGGGGATAACCGGCATCGGCGCGCTTTATACACACTGTGGAAGCGTACGGCGCCCTATCCATCGTTGATCACCTTCGACAGTCCGAGTCACGAGTTCTCCGTCGCACGACGGGTCCGCACCAACACGCCGTTGCAGGCACTCGTGACGCTCAACGATCCTGTTTACACCGAAGCCGCGCAGGCGCTGGCACGCCGTATGTCGGCCGGACAGCCGCCTGAACTGCCAGCTCGTGCCGTCGACTCCGTGCTGGTGCGCGGGTATCGCCTCGCCCTGCAACAGACGCCAACCGCCGTCGCGCTCACGTCACTGCGATCGCTCTACGTCAGTGCGCAGGCCTACTACGCCGACCATCCGTCGGAACGGGCCAAGTCTGCCGGGACGAAAGGCGCGAGTGTCTCACTGGCGGCGCTGAGCGTCGTCGCGGGAAGTATTCTCAATCTCGATGGGTTCATCACCAAGGAGTAGCAGCGGCATGACGAACCCACTCGAGGCGCACCTGCGCAATCTCAGCCACATCACTCGTCGCCATTTTCTTGAAGTTGGCGCGACGGGCATTGGTGCCGCCGCGCTCGCATCGCTGCTTGGCTGCGACACCAGTCCGGAAGCTCGGCTGGCCAGCGCGCGACTGACCACGCGCGATCCGATGGCACCGCTCGTCCCGCATTTCCCCGCCAAGGCGAAACGCGTGATCTTCCTGCACATGGCGGGGGCACCATCGCAGCTCGAGCTGTTCGACTACAAGCCCGTACTGGCCCGGCTTGACGGCCAGCTGTGCCCCGAGTCGCTGCTCGAGGGGAAGCGCTTCGCCTTCATCAAAGGCATTCCGAAGATGCTCGGCCCACAAGCGGAGTTTGCGCAGCACGGCGAATCGCGCGCCTGGGTCTCGGACCGGATGCCACACCTCGCCAAGGTCGTTGACGAACTCGCGTTCCTGAAGGCGATGCACACCGATCAGTTCAATCACGCTCCGGCGCAGCTGCTGGTGCACACCGGAGGTCCTCGACTCGGACGTCCGAGCATTGGATCCTGGGTGACATACGGCCTTGGTACGGAGAATCAGAATCTTCCCGGGTTTGTTGTCCTGCTGTCCGGCGGCACCGGCCCCGATGCTGGGGCGAGCGTGTACGGCAGTGGCTTCCTGCCCAGCGTCTAACAGGGGGTACAGTGTCGCAGCGCCGGCGATCCCGTGCTCTATCTCTCCGATCCTGACGGCGTGCCGCGCGAACTGCGAAAGGCGACCATCGACGCGATCAACACGGTCAATCGACAACAGTACGAAACCGTGGGCGATCCGGAGATCAGTACGCGCATTTCACAGTAGGAGATGGCATTCCGCATGCAGCTCTCGGTGCCGGATGCTATGGACATCAATACCGAGCCAGCCTCCATTCACGCCCTGTACGGCACCACGCCCGGCAAGACATCCTACGCCAACAATTGCCTGCTGGCGCGGCGACTGGCCGAGCGCGGCGTGCGATTCATCCAGCTCTTTCACTGGGGATGGGACTCGCATGGCGCGGGCGCCGAGGAAGCGCTGAACGTCGGATTCCACGAGCGGTGCAAGGAGACCGATCGGGCCACGGCCGCGCTGATCCTGGATCTCCGGCAGCGTGGCCTGCTCGACGACACACTGATCGTCTGGGGTGGTGAGTTCGGCCGCACGCCGATGAGGGAGAATCGCACCGTTACGGACAATCCCTTTGTCGGACGCGATCACAATAACGGTGCGTTCACCATGTGGATGGCCGGTGGCGGCATCCGCGGCGGCGTGACACATGGTGAGACCGACGAGATCGGCTATCAGGGGATCAGCGGGCGGACCGATGTGCACGATCTGCACGCCACCATCCTGCACCTGCTTGGCTTCGACCACGAACGGCTCATTCACACGTTCCAGGGCCGGAACTACCGGCTGACCGACACCTCGGGTCAGGTGGTGCGCGAAATCCTCGCCTGAGCCGCTCGTGTGGTGTCCCGCAAGTAACTAGCAAAAGAAGGACCGAGGAATTTTGGCGCCTGGGGAGGCGAAAACCGCAGCGATACCAGCGGTATCGCGAGGATTTTCAACGCGGCCAGGCGGCAAAAGGGCCGGGACTTCTGATATGAATGTGCGGGACGCCACACTAGACCGCTGTGGTTGGAAGAGCGCGTCGCATGGCGGATGCCGTCTTGTGCTGGCCGGTATGGCTCCATCCCGGCGGCATGACGATGTACGCCAGCTTGTTGCGCAGCCCAGGGGCCTTCCTGACGTCAGCCACGAGTACGATCAGTTCGCCGAAGTAGAAGTCGATGAAGCTCCCCGGTTTCATCTGTCTGGTGATCCCATACTCTGGCGGGATATCCATGTGCTCGTGCTGCAGCGTTCCGAACACCCGATCCCAGATGTTGAGCAGGTTGCAGAAATTGGTGTCGATGTAGAGCGGGTTCCGCGAATGGTGCACCCGGTGATGCGATGGCGTCAGGATCATCCGCTGAAGGGGGCCGAGTCGCGCGTCACGCATCAGGTGTTCGCCGGCATGGATGACGATGCCCCACGTGCCATCGATGAACATGATCATGAACATCAGCGGCGGGCTCACGCCGAGCAGCATGCAAACGGTGGTGCGCATGATGTCGGCATAGGGCGCTTCGAGAAAATGATGCGCATGCGACACGAAGATGTTCATGTTCTCCGGTGAATGGTGCGTCGAATGCA
>JANNVN010000503.1:0-1810 GCA_031414435.1 Gemmatimonadaceae bacterium | reverse complement strand
GGCCATCCCTCCAACAGCAGCAGAAGCTACCCAGTCGGGGCGGGTGGCACAACGTTCGGGTCCCTCAGGCCGCGGCAGGGCGTCGAAGGGGCCACCAGACGCGGTACCTGAGATAATCTTACCGGTTGGTCGTCATGCACTTGGAGCCAGGATCGCGGGGGACGCCTCGACGCGATCCGGCGCGCCCGGATGGGCTCGATGCACGGTGCGGAGCGTGCGCTCTGCTGCCGAGCATTTGTAGTTATTCGCAGGCTTCCACCATACGCTCGCTTCGAACTGATGACCCAGCAAGAGCCCGAACTGACCGGTTCCGAGATCGCTGTCATATCGATGGCGGGACGTTTCCCCGGTGCCGCAACACTCGACCAGTACTGGGAGAATGTGCGCGATGGCGTCGAGTCCGTGCGCTTTTTCTCCGACGAGGAATTGCTGGCGGCTGGCGAGGATCCGTCGCTGCTGGCCGACCCTGCCTACGTGCGCGCATGGCCGCAGTTGGAGGGGATCGAGAACTTCGACGCCGGGTTCTTCGGCATGAGTCCGCGTGACGCCTCGGTGATGGACCCGCAGCATCGGTTCTTCCTCGAGGTGGCGTGGGAAGCGATGGAGCGCGCCGGCTACTCCGGCAAGTCCGCCCCGATGGCTACGGGCGTGTTTGCGGCAACCGGCATGAATCACTACATGCTGTACCATGTGGTGCCGAACAAGGAGATCATGCGCACCGTTGGTGAGTGGCTGGCGCGCCACAACGGCAACGACATGAACTTCCTCGCGACACGCGCGGCCTATCAGATGAATCTGAAAGGCCCCGCGATGAATGTGCAGACGGCGTGTTCGTCGTCGCTGACCGCAATTCACATTGCGTGTCAGAGCCTGCTCAATCGTGAGACGGATCTGGCGCTGGCCGGCGCATCGACGATGTCGTTGCCGCAGGACCGCGGGTATCTCTACAAGCAGGGCGAGATCCTCTCGGCCGATGGTCACTGCCGTCCGTTCGACGCCGGCTCGAAGGGCACCCTCTTTGGCAGCGGCACCGGGTGCGTCGTGCTGAAGCGGCTGGAGGATGCGCTGGAGGATGGCGACACGATCCTTGCCGTGATTCGCGGAACGGCCATCAACAACGATGGTTCGCAGAAGGTGGGATACCTGGCGCCGAGCGTGGATGGACAGGCGCGCGCGGTTTCGGAGGCGTTGGCCATCTCAGGGGTACCGGCGGAATCGATCGGACTGATCGAGGCCCACGGCACCGGAACGGCGGTTGGTGACCCGATTGAAGTCGAAGCGCTCAGCCAGGCGTACGCGCCGCTGACCGACCGGAAGGGGTTCATCGCGCTCGGCTCGGTGAAGGCCAACATCGGCCATCTGGGTGAAGCGGCCGGCATGGCCGGATTCATCAAGACTGTGCTGGCGATGCAGCATCAGCAATTCCCGCCGTGCGTCAATTTCACGGCGCCGAACCCGCAGATCGACTTTGCGTCGAGCCCGTTCTTTGTCAACACGACGCTCGCCCCGTGGCCACGCGGCGCCTCGCCCCGTCGCGCCGGCGTCACGGCGCTCGGTGCCGGCGGGACGAACACACATCTGATTCTCGAGGAAGCGCCTGCGCTGGTGCCGTCAGAGGCACCGCGACGAGCGGCGCAGCTGCTGACGATCAGTGCCAAGACGCGCACGGCGCTCGAGCGTGCTGCGACGCGACTGGCGGACACACTCGACGCCGACCCTGCGGTGTCGCTGGCCGATGCCGCCTGGACGCTTCACGAAGGTCGCGTCTCGTTCCAATATCGGCGTACCGTGGTGGGTCGCACCGGCGCAC
>JANNVN010000502.1:0-1579 GCA_031414435.1 Gemmatimonadaceae bacterium | reverse complement strand
GTCCGGCGCGTTGGCGGCGACCTTCGACGGCGGTGTGCCCCAATCGAGCACCCGTGCGAAGTCCCCCGCTTCCTCGTACCGCATCCCAAAGTTCAAACCGCGATTCTCGAGGAGTGCTGCCACTTCCTCGAGCGACTTCTTTCCAAAGTTCTTCACCTGCAGAATCTGCGACTCCGTCTGACGCGTCAGATCACCCAGCGACCGGACGTTGTTGTTCTTGAGCGAATTCACCGAACGCACCGACAGGCCGAGGGCGTCGATCGCGACCGCGAGCTCGGAGAGCAGGATTCCCTTGCCATCCGGGTCACCGACGCTCAGGCTGCCCGCGGAGCTGGACCCGAAGCTGGCGAAGTACTGGAAGTGCGCCTGCGCCAGCGCGGCGGCATAGCTGACAGCTTCTTCCGGCGCAATCGTGCCATCGGTTTCCACGGTCAGGGTCAAACGGTCGTAGTCGGTGCGCTGACCAACGCGCGTCTCGGCCACGGTGAAGTTGGCACGGCGGACGGGGTTGTAGATCGCGTCAATCCGAACCAGATCCACCGGCATGCCACGTTCGATGGCGTGCTGATCAGCATCGACATAGCCGCGGCCCACATTCACGTACAGCTCGACTGCGATGTCGCGATCGTCCTGCATCGTGAAGATGTGGTGATTGGCATCAACGACACGAACACCGGCGGGCAACTGCAGCATGCCAGCCGTAAAGGCACCGGCCGACTTGAGCGCCACCCGCAGCACGGCCTGCTCGAGATCATCGTCGAGCACCAGCACCAGCGACTTCAGGTTGCCAATGATCTGGTGCACATCTTCAACGACACCCGGAATGGTCTGGTGCTCGTGCACCACGCCATCGATGCGGAAGCCCCAGACGGCTGCGCCGCGAAGCGACGACAGCAGCATGCGACGCATGGCGTTGCCGAGCGTGTGGCCGAAGCCGCGTTCGAGCGGCTGCAGGCGGAATTCAGCGATGAACGGATTGTCCTCGCGCTTCGTCGCTTCGACGAGCTGCGGACGAACAAGACCGCGGAGATCGATTGTTGCCATAAGGTTGCTGAATGCGAAAGAAGGTCATGCCGACCACCGTGGCCGACAACGCCGTGCCCCGCCTCTCATGCGCGGCACGCTCGTAAGGGAATGAGAGTCCCGACCGAACGACTGCCCGGCGGAGGCGTGAAGCCCCCGCGCCGGTCGTACGCGCCGACAGCACCGAACGCCCCCGTTTCCGGCGGCGTTCGGGCTGCGACTTACTTCGAGTAGAGCTCGACGACCAGCTGCTCCTGGGCCGCCACCGGGATGCTCGAACGCTGCGGGCGCTCCAGCATCCGGCCGCTGAACGACTCCGAGTCGACGGCCAACCACGCCATCGCAGGATTCCGCTTCGCCTGTTCCATCGCTTCGGCCACGACGGCCAGCTCACGCGACTTCTGCCGGACGCGGATCTCTTCACCCGGCTGCACCGAATAGCTCGGGATGTCGACACGCTTGCCATTGATCTCGACGTGCTGATGCCGGACCAGCTGACGCGCCGCCTTGCGGCTGGCGGCGAAGCCAAGTCGGTACACCATGTTGTCCAGACGGC
>JANNVN010000501.1:0-16683 GCA_031414435.1 Gemmatimonadaceae bacterium | reverse complement strand
GTCGACGTGGCTGCCGACGGTGGCGGTGTGGCGGTCATCAACCGCCTCGATCTCGAGGACTATCTCCGCGGCGTGCTGCCAGGTGAGATCGGATCGCGCGATCCGCGCGACCGGGCGGCGCTGCAGGCGCAGGCTGTCGCGGCGCGCTCCTACGCCGCGGCGCGCATGGGTGAGCGACGCGCACTGTTCGATGTCACGGCGACAGTGTCCGATCAGGTGTATGGCGGGATGAATGTCGAGCGCCCGGAAACCGACGACGCCGTTCGTGCCACGCGTGGCCTCGTGCTGACGTGGGGTGACCGCATCATCACTGCGCCGTATCACTCGCACGGCGGCGCAGTCACGGCGGCAGCTGACGAGGTATTCTGGAAGCGCGGGGGCGAACCGTACCTGCGGCCGGTGGACGATCACACCCCCGCCGGCGGCTGCTTCTGTGATGTCAGTGGCAATCGCGGCTGGGAGCGGCGGTTCACCGTGGCCGAGCTTGGCCGCCTCCTCGCTCTGCACGGACGCGAGATCGGTGTCAGCACCGCTGGTGAGGTCCGCACTGTTCGCGTCCTCTCGACAGGTCCGTCGGGTCGGGTGACCGGTCTCGAACTCGGCACCACCGCCGGGGCGGTGGTCCTTCGCGGGAATGACATCCGCTCCGTGCTCCGGACCGATGGTGCGATTCTGCCGAGCACCAACTTCACGCTCGAGCTGAGCGGGGGGACCGTGTTGCTGCGCGGTGTCGGCAACGGGCATGGTGTCGGCATGAGCCAGTGGGGGGCGATCGGGCGCGCCCGGGCAGGGCAGGATGCACGGTCGATTCTCGCAGCGTATTATCCGGGCACGCGACTCTCGCCGTTGCTCTGAATCCGGTGTGACGCTGGTCTCGCAGTTGTCGCTTTTCGCTGCCACCCAGGTGGCCTGTACGCCTTCAGCCTTCCCTCCTCGGCATGACGAAGCCAGACCTTCGGATCGGTGTCATCGGCGCCGGCGCCATTGCACAACTCGCGCACCTTCCCGTGCTCTCGAAGATGCGCGGTGTCCAACTCGCCGCCCTCTGCGACAATGACAGTGCGAAGGTGCGCGCGCTCGCCGAACGCTTCAACGTACCGGACACCTTCACCGACATCGAGGAGTTGCTCGAGTTCGAGCAGGTTGACGCGGTGCTGATCTCCACGCCGAATCACCTGCACGAATCCCACGTGCTGAGCGCGCTCAAGTCGAAGCGCCACGTGCTCTGCGAACGCCCACTGGCATTGACCACCAAGGGGGTCGAGCGGATTCTGGCTGCGGCCGAAAAGCACGCGATGAAGGTGGTGGTTGGGCACAACCATCGCTTCCGCACAGAGGTCCAGAACCTCGAGAGCTTCATTCATGGTGGAGAGTTGGGCCGCCTGATCGGCATTCGCGCGGGCGCGTACAAAACACGGCGCGGCGACGCGGGATGGCGCTCACGGCGTGCAGAAGCCGGCGGTGGGATTTTTCTCGATCAGGGTGTGCCGCTGCTCGATCTGGCGTGCTGGCTGGCCGACTTCCCCGAACCGGTGCGCGTGACGGCGAGCATGGAACGCGGCAGTGGCGTGCGCTCGGTGGAAGATGCGATGTACGTGCATGTCCAGTATGCTTCGGGGTTGAGTGTGGCGATCGACACGGCGTGGGGCTACGTCGGTGAAGAGGACCGGTGGTGGTTCGAGGTGCTCGCCAGCAAGGGCACTGCGCGCCTCGCGCCCTTGCGTGTGGTGAAAGAGCTGAATGGTCGTGCGGTAGACGTCTCGCCCACCGGTGCCGCGCAGCGCGACAGCGCATTCATCCAGAGCTATCGCGCCGAGCTGGCCCACTTTGCCGCGGTGCTGCACGGCGATGTGGCCTATGAACCGCCGGTCGATCAGATCGTGGTGCAGCGTCTGGTGGAAGCGATCTATCGGAGTGCGGAAGAGGGGAAGGAAGTCCGGCTGTGACGTGCGCGTCTGACGCATGGTCCGGCGCCCGACGCGCGACGTTGCGACTTTTCCTGCTGCTTGCCGTGTCCGCCGGCGTTCTGACCGACGCGCTCTCGGCACAAGCCGAGATCGACTGGTCGACGCAGCCTGTGCTGCTGATGACGATGGGCCAGGGCGAGGAAGTGTTCGAGAAGTTCGGGCACAATGCCATCGTCGTCTGGGATGAGGCCGCCGGACAGCCGCTGGTCTACAACTGGGGCATGTTCGACTTCGCGCAGCCGAACTTCATCGGCCGGTTTCTCACTGGCGACACGAAGTACTGGATGGAGCCGCGCTCGTTCGAGTCGACGATCCAGCAGTATCGCTACCTCAATCGGACCGTCACCGTTCAGGCGTTGCGGCTGACCCCAGCGCAGAAAGCGCGGTTGGTGGCGTTGCTGGTCGAAAATGCGAAGGACGCAAACAAGTACTACCGATACGATTACTATCGCGACAATTGCAGTACGCGGGTACGCGATGCGCTCGACGCCGTCACTGGCGGTGCGCTCAAGCGCGCAATGCAGGCGCAGCCGGGGCAGGGGAGCTATCGCTGGCACACGCGTCGCCTGCTGGCCTACAGCGCGCCGCTCTACTTTGGTGCAGAGCTCGTGCTGGGCGTTGATGCGGACGCACCGCTGACTGGCTGGCAGGAAGCGTTCCTGCCACAGTCGCTGTCGGAATCGGTGAAGCGGATCGAATTGCCCGCAGCGGAAGGGATGCCGGCGCGGGTGATCGTGGGGCCGGTCGACACCCTGTTTCGTGCCACCCGCAGCGAAGAGCCTGCCGGTGTCGGGCCAAAGGTGCCGCTCGCGGCGGCTATTGGAACGCTGCTCGGGCTCGTGCTTCTCGGCCTCAGTCGTCTGGGCCGTGGTGGCGCGGTTGTCGCCATCGCCCTCTGGTCCGTTCTGGTCGCGCTGGTCGGGACCGCGCTGCTGCTTGCCTGGTTCGCCACGCAGCACGTGTTCATGGCGAACAATCCGACCGTGGCACTGGCCAGTCCGGTGTGGCTGATCGGTGTAGCGGCGGCGGTGATGGTCATGCGCGGCGGTGTGACGACCGGTGTGCGGAGTGCCCTGCGGTGGCTGCTGGTGATCGCGGTCATCGGAACGGCCGGTGCCGTGCTGCTGGGGCACGCCGTCAGCGCGTTTGAGATGGCGGCGCTCCTGCTGCCGGGCCATGCGGCGGTCGTGGCAGCAGCTGATCGCTATCGGCGCCCGCGGCCAGCGTAGTAGCGCCGGGAAACACCGTGCAGCAGCGGGTCGAGCCCAAGGAAAGCGGCCCCACGCTAACCGACGCGGTGCGGATGCAACGACGCCCCTCGACCAGTCACCTGATCGAGGGGCGTCGTTCGTGCCGCCCGGCACGGTACAGCAATTCAGTTCATCAGCCTAGCGACAAATCCACGGCGTCGCGTTTTCGCGTGCGGTGCTCCGACGTCCGCCGGTCTCATCGACCGCCGTGAACGTCACCTCCAGAAAGCCGTCATCCTGACTCTGCGACGTGCACTGCATCTCCTTCCGGACGCTGAACGCGCCGTTTGCGTCTGCCTTGATCGGGCCAAACGCAATGGCCTGACTCGTGTTTGGCGGCGGTGAACCGGTGAGCTTCACCGGGCCATTCGGCGTGAAGTTCGAGCCCGTGATGGTGATGATCGGCCCTGACGCCTGACGCTGAATGCTCACGCTGAGCTTGAGCGCCGGCGCGGCCTGCGCATTGACCGCCATCGGCAGCGCGGACAAGGCCAGCCCGAGCAGGGCGGATGCCCCGGTCGAGGACCAGGTGCGACGAGCGAGGGGGACACGCATGGACGACTCCTGAAAGAGGGGGCCCGCGCTCACAGACGATTGCGGGCTGTCGGACGGCACACTCGCGTCGCCGCGCAAGATCGGGCAATGCGACACAGGAATATACACCAGTTTCGCGCTTGAGTTCAAAGGCCCAAGCTGTTTGTTTCCTTGGACTTATGGAACTGTCACACCTGCAGGTCGGGCCCCGGTGAGCTTGCGTGATCGCCTCGACGACGCTGTCGCTCGCGCCGCGATGGTCGAACAGGAGCTCCTCGATCCTCGCACCGTCCGCGACGCCAAGCTGCTCGCCAGTCTCGGCAAGGAGCATCAGCGCCTGCAGGAAATCGTCCGGCTGGCAGCCGACTTGCGGCAGGCTGAGCGGGAGCTGCTCGAAGCGCGCGAGATGGCCTCGGGCGACGACCCCGATTTCGCCGCGGAGGCGCAGGACGAGGTCCTCAGGCTCGAGGCTCGGCTGGTCCAGCTCGATGACGAGCTGAAGCCGCTGCTGATTCCCCGTGACCCGCTCGACGATCGCCCCGCGATCATCGAAATCCGCGCCGGGACCGGCGGTGACGAAGCGGCACTCTTCGCGGCCGATCTCTGGCGCATGTACGAACGCTTCTTCGCGCGCCAAGGGTGGCGGATCGAAGTGATGTCCATGTCCGATGGCACACTCGGTGGCATCAAGGAAGTCATCGCCCGGATCGACGGGACTGGTGCCTTTGGGACGATGCGCTGGGAGTCGGGAGTGCATCGGGTGCAGCGAGTGCCCGCCACTGAAACACAGGGTCGCATTCACACCTCGGCGGCGACGGTCGCCGTGTTGCCCGAAGCCGAAGAGGTGGATGTGACGATCGAGGACAAGGACCTGCGCATCGATGTGTTCCGCTCGTCGGGCCCCGGTGGGCAGAGTGTGAACACCACCGACTCGGCCGTGCGCATCACGCACATCCCGAGCGGAATCGTCGTCAGTCAGCAGGATCAGAAGTCGCAGCTGCAGAACAAGATCAAGGCCATGCAGGTGCTGCGTTCGCGCTTGCTCGACGCCCGACTTGCCAAGCTGGAGGCAGAACGCTCGCAGATGCGCAGTGCGCAGGTCGGCACCGGCGATCGGTCGGCCAAGATCCGCACGTACAACTACCCGCAGGATCGCATCACCGACCATCGCATTGGCTTTTCCGTGCACGGCATGCAATCCGTGATGGACGGCAACATCGGTGGTTTCATCGATGCACTTCAGGAAGCCGAAGTGAAGGAACGCCTCGGTGGCTGACGGCCGGCGGCCGCGCACGGTGGCGGAACTCCGTGACGCCATTGCCGCGCGACTCGAGCAGAAAGTGGCGACACCGACGGAGGAGGCCCGCGAGATACTGGCGGGCCTGCATGATGGCCCGCGTTCGTGGGCGACGCTGCACGCCGATGATCTTGTCGCCGATCTCCTCATCGATGCCGCCACCGATGCGGCCGACAAGCGGCTCGCTGGCGCGCCGATGGCGTATGCGGTTGGTCGCGCGGCTTTTCGGTATCTCTTTCTGCACGTCGATGAACGCGTGCTGATTCCGCGTCCCGAGACGGAAGAACTGGTCACGTTGGCGCTGCGCCACATCACGCCTGGCAGCACGGTGGTGGATGTGGGCACCGGGTCCGGCGCCATCGCCCTTGCGCTCGCCCAGGAGAGTGCGGCGGGCCGGGTCATCGGCACGGATCTGTCCGCCGGCGCCGTGGAAGTTGCAGAGATGAACGCGCGGGCCGTGCTGCAGCAGGAATACGCCCGGACGGAGTTCCTTCAGGGGAACCTGCTCGAGCCGGTGACTGACGAACGGATTGACGTCATCGTCTCCAATCCCCCGTACATCGCGGTGGGGGAGCGAACGCTGCTGCCGGATGCCGTCAAGGCGTGGGAGCCCGAGATGGCGCTGTTCGGCGGGGGCGACGGGTTGACCGTGATCCGGGCGCTGGTGGAGCAGGCGGGCCGACGCCTGAGCCCGGGCGGGGTGCTCCTGATGGAGATCGACGCCCGGCGGGGGCCGCAAACGCTGGCGCTGCTCGGGCCGGGGCTCTGGTGCGATACGCAGCTGTTCCCGGATGCCTTTGGCCGGGACCGATTTGTCTTCGGCCGGCGGGCGGCAGCAACTGTGCCCCCTGACGGTGGGTCTGAGGGCGACGCCGCCGCTGCCCTGGCGCAGTAACTTTGATCTTGCTGCGCGCCGTCCCGGCCGCGCGAACACCTCTTGCAGTGAGTCACGCATGCTCGACGAAAAAGCAAAGGAACTCGGCCGAATGATCGGTCAATCGACGGAATATCAGGCGCTCAAGCGGTCGAATGATCTGCTGACCGAGGATGTTGAGGCGTCGACCGTGTTGCGCCGGCTCTCACAGCTCCGGACCGAGGCTCAGGAGTTCATCGAGCGCGGCGAAGATCCGCCGCAGGCGATGGAGCAGGAGTTGGACACCCTGTTGCGCAAGGTGGAGCTCAACCCGGTCTATCAGCGGGCCATCGTCGCGCAGACGAATTTCGACAAGCTGATGATCCGCGTGAACGAGTGGATCTCCGAGGGTATCCGGACCGGCGCCGTCAGCAAGATCATCACGCTCTCATGATGTCTCCGGCAGCGCGCGGGCGCTTGATCGTGCTCGAGGGGGGCGACGGCGTTGGCAAGACGACGCAGCTCCCGCTCGTGGCCGATGCGTTGCGCGCCTGCGGCCTGCCGGTGCACACCATTCGGGAACCCGGCCAGACGCAGGTGGGGCAACAGGTCCGCGCGTTGCTGTTGCATCCCGATTCGACGATCAGCCCGGCCACTGAAGCGTTGCTTTTCCTGTCGGCGCGGGCACAGGTCGTGGCGGAAATCGTGGCGCCAGCACTGGCGCGCGGCGAGTGGGTTGTCGCGGACCGCTTTTTCGTGTCGACGTATGCGTACCAGATCGCTGGTCATGGGCTCGATGACGCGTGTGTGCGCTCAGCCAACGCACTCGCCACGGGTGGCCTCGTTCCGGATCTGACACTCCTGCTGACGCTCTCCCGGGCCGCGGCCGAGGCGCGGCGCGCGGCACGCGGCGTGGCCGACCGGCTGGAGCGGTACGGCGTCGACTTCGACACGCGGGTTGCCGAAGCCTACGCCGCGTCGGTTACACCCGCCTGGCAGGCGGCCCACCCCGAGTGCGGACCGATCGTGGCAGTGCCGGCGGATGGGGCGGTAGAGGCGGTCACGGCACAGCTGCTGGCGACGATACGGGAACTCACCGGCTCGAGTGTGGTGCTAACTCCATGACAGTCTTCGCTTTTTCACGCGGTTCCCTCCGGCCCTCCGGCGGTCCGCATCCACGTCGGCACCGCCAGGCATGAACAAGGGTCGCAGTGTTACCGCCGCCGCCATCCTCGGCCTCGCGCTCGCAACGGGCGGCTGGCTGATGGGGCGCACGCTCCGCAGTGACACCCCCACCGTGGTGGACGGACGCCGGCTGTTCCAACAGGTGCTGGAAACGGTCCAGGACAAGTTCGTGGATTCGTTGCCGCCCGACTCGCTCTGGCGCGAGTCGATGCTCGGCATGGTCAACGAGCTGCATGATCCGCATAGCGTCTTTCTGTTCGCGGATCGGTTGAAGCGATTCCGGGAACAGACCACCGGGCAGTATGCCGGACTCGGGTTGCGCGTGGACGTACGCGACGGTTGGATCACCGTGATTGCGCCTTTGCCGGGCTCACCATCCGAAGCGGCGGGTTTGCAGACGGGCGATCGTGTGGTGAAGATCGACGCGCTCGACACGAAAGGCCTGACGTCGGATGAAGCACTCGTGAAACTGCGTGGCGCGGCGGGATCCAAAGTGGTGCTGCTGGTCGAGCGTCTGGGTGTCGACGGACGCATGACCTTCACGCTCCGCCGCGAAATGATTCACATGCGCGCGGTGCAGCGTGTCGCGATGCTGCCGAAGAAGGTCGGGTACGTGGATGTGAGCGTGTTCAGCGACTCGACGGCAGACGAAGTTGCAGCTGGCGTCGACTCACTGATGCGAATGGGCATGCAGTCACTGGTACTCGATCTGCGCGGCAATCCAGGCGGTCTCGTGGAGCAGGGGGCCGCAGTGACCGACCTGTTCCTCGACGCCGGCCAGCAGATCGTCACCCTCCGGGGGCGCACACCCGAGTCCAATCGCACCTTTACCGACCGGATGCCGCAGAAGTGGCCGGCGTTGCCGATCGTGGTGCTGGTCGATCGTGGCAGCGCCAGCGCGGCGGAGATCGTGGCAGGTGCCCTGCAGGATCACGATCGTGCCGTGGTTGTCGGCACGACCACGTACGGCAAAGGCAGTGCGCAAAGTGTGTTCGACGCGGGTACGGCCGGCGCACTGAAGCTGACGACATCGCTTTGGTTTACGCCGGTCGGGCGCAGCATTTCGATTCGCCGTCTCCCGACCGACGACACACGATCGCGCAGTCGTGAGGATGCTGCGGCCGAAGACGCCGATGTCGATTCGACCGTCGCGGGCCGCGCCGAGTTCAAGACGGACAAGGGGCGTGTGGTCTACGGTGGCGGTGGAATTACGCCGGACGTCATTGCGCGTGATACTGCCGCCATCGAACAGGGCGCAGTGCTGCAGGCAACGCTTGGACGCGCAGTCCCTGCTTTCCGCGACGCACTGACAGCTCTTGCGCTGCAACTGAAAGCCTCGGGCGACTTGGCCAACGCGACGTTTCCCGTCACGCCGGCAATGCGTGCGACGCTGCTTCGCGCGGTGCGCAGTCGTGGTGCTGTCGTCCCTGATTCCGTCTTCGAGACGAATGCCAGCGTGGTCAATCGCTTGATTGGCTATGAAGCATCGCGATACGTCTTCGGGCGCGATGCAGAGTTCACGCGCCGGACCGCCGACGACCCTGTCATGCAGCGTGCGCTCGAACTGCTGCGTGATGCGCCAGGCCGTGACGCGCTGCTGGTGCGTGCGAGTGCCGACCATCCGGGCAAGGCGGGCAGTCGCTCGTGAGCTCGCGCGCCGGTTCCATCGAGCCGGTTGTCCTCGTCGGGGCGGGGCGGGCTGGGCGGGCGCTGTCGGCCGCCTTTCGCGCAGCGGGTGTTGCGCATTCACTCGTTGATCGAATCGGCATCATTGAGCAGCTTGGTTCGGTGGTGCCACCCACGCGACAGCGGGCGGTGCAGCAGGCTTCCGCGATCCTGGTCGCGGTGCGTGACGGTCAGCTGGACGTGGCGCTCGATGAGCTGCGCGAGCGCGATGGTGTGCTGGCGGGCACCGTCGTGCTGCAGGTCAGCGGCAGTGCCGAGCCCGCGGCGCGGGAGCGCCTCGCGGCGGTCGGGGTGCACTATGGCACCTTCCATCCACTGCTCCCTCTGATCGATCCCTCGCTGGCGTCATTCCGGCTGCAGGGGTCGGTAATCGGTATCGAGGGAGATGCCGCCGCCCACAAGGTCGCGTCGCAGCTGGCGACGCGGCTTGGTGCCACTACGATCGAGATCCCACGCGCCGAACGTGCGGCGTATCACGCGGCGGCCGTCATCGCCAGCAACTTCCCCGTGACGCTGGCCGCACTGGCGGAAGGGTTGCTCTCGCGCATCGGCGTGGACTCCATTGCGGCGCATCGGGCGGTCCGCGCACTGATGGCGGCGAGTGTCGAAAACCTCGCGGCGGCACCCCGTGCCCTCGACGCGCTGACGGGCCCGATCGCACGTGGTGACGTCGCCACGGTGCGCGCGCACACCACCGCATTACACGGCTCGCGCCCGTACCACGATGTGTATGAAGTCCTGTCGCGTGCGACGTTGACGCTGATGCGGGATCGCGGTGACGATGCGTCCGACGTGGCCTCCATGGAAGCGGCGCTCGACGCTGACGGTTTGCGCTGACGCGGACGCCTCACCGGGCCGGGGCAGTCCAGTGGGGCCGTCGAGTGTCTCGGCTCAGTGCCGCGGTAAACCGCGGCCGTACCGGCGGCCGGCAGCGCTGCGTTCGGCTGCACAGGGTGGGCTGGGGGCGTTCCGTCTGCGCGCGCAGGGCGCGACATTCTCTCCTGTGCGCTGCCATCGGTGGCAGCTCCCCGCCTTGGGCGGGCCTTTGAGTCAGATGCCTTCCCTCTGGTACCGCATATGCGACGACTTGCCGCGCTCGGACTGGCGCTCACACTGATCACGCCGGCGACCGGCTTCGCTGTCCCCGATGCGCGCGGTCTCGAATTGCCGACGGCAGGACGCATCCCAGGCGAGGAGCTCATCGGTCGCTGGGATCTGACTGTGACCGGTACCAACGGCACTTATCCGTCCTGGATGGAGGTGAAGCTGTCGGGTAATCGTGCGCTGGTCGGCGCGTTCGTGTCGCGCGGTGGCAGCGCGCGGCCCGTGTCGCTGGTCACATTCACAGGCAACGCCTTCCGCTTCGCAATTCCACCGCAGTGGGAGCAGGGGACTGGCGACATGATCGTCGAGGGCACCCTCGCGGATGGCCGGATCAGTGGCTCCATTACGGAGCCGAATGGGACCAAGGCGCCCTTCACCGGGGTTCGCGCGCCCGCGATGGTGCGTCAAGGCCCTCTGCGCTGGGGGGCGCCGATCAGCATCTTCAACGGGCGCGATCTGGCGGGGTGGAAGGCATCGCCGGGAACGAATCAGTGGCAGGTGATCAACGGCATTCTGACAAACACCAAGTCAGGGGCGAACCTGATCACCGAGCGCGCCTTCACCGACTTCAAACTGCATGTCGAGTTCCGGGTCCCGAAGAACGGCAACAGTGGCATCTATCTGCGCGGACGGCATGAAGTGCAGGTGGAGGACAGCAAGGGCATGGAACCGTACAGCACCCACACCGGCGGCGTATACGGCTTTCTGACGCCGAACACCAACGCCGCAGGTGAGGCTGGCACATGGCAGACCTACGACATCACACTGGTCGGCAGGCTGGTCACGGTGGTGCTCAACGGCAAGACCGTCATCTCGATGCAGAACATTCCTGGCATCACTGGTGGCGCGCTCGACAGCAACGAGGGCGAGCCGGGGCCGATTTATTTGCAGGGTGACCACACATCGGTCGAGTACCGGAAAATCGTGCTCACACCGGCGCGACCGTAGCGGGCTGCGGTGCTCCGGAGACAACCCTTTTTCTGACAGGCGCGTCTCAGGGCTGTCTCCGGGTGCCTCCCCCGCAATCGGTCCCTTATGCTCGGCTCCTCCGTGGTGCGTGCGTGGTTCCTGCTCATCTCCGCCGCTGCGGCCGTGCGCGCACAGAGCGCGACCGACATCATCCGTGGCCGCGTCACGAATGACTCGGCGAAAGTCGTGGTTGGAGCGAGCGTCTTTGTCACGCGCGGACCGGACCGAGCGTTCAAGCAGACGACAACAGACAGCGCCGGTCGGTACAGCATCTCGTTTGAAAATGGCTCCGGCGACTATCTGGTCGCCGTGTCGTCCGTCGGGCTGAAACCGGCGCGCCGCCGGGTGCAACGGCAGAACGCCGAGCGGGAGCTGGTCGCCGATTTCACGCTCGCGGTCGATGTCTCGACGCTGGCGGCGGTGAAGGTGACAGCGAATACACCCGTCCGAGCGAGCAACGCATCCAGCCCGTACACCAGCGAGACTGGTGCATCCGAACGCTGGCAGGACGGCGTCAGCGGTCAGTTACCACCGTCGTTGCTGGGCAATCTGTCCGCGATAGCCGGCAACTCGCCGGGCGTCACGCAAGGTGTCGGTGGGCCGTCCATCCTGGGGTCGGGCGCTGAGTCCAATCTGACGACACTCAATGGACTCGCGCTTCCCGGCGGTACGCTGCCACGCGCAGCTCGGACGGATACACGCGTGACTGGGGCAACGTATGACCCGGTGCGCGGCGGCTTCTCCGGCGCCAATACCGACATCCGCCTCGCCGCGGGTGATCGGAATTATCAGCAGCGCAGCGCCTTCGTCACGTTCGACGCACCGGCGCTGCAGGCAACCGATCGCATCGGTCAGTCGCTCGGTGCGCGGTACGGATCGCTGCGGGCGAGCGCCGGAGCAGATGGCGAGTTGATTCGGCAGGCGTTGACCTACAACGTGGCCATCGACGTCTCGCGGACCATTTCGGATCCCGCCACTCTGTTCTCGGGCAATGTGCTTGCGCTGCAGAGTGCCGGTGTTTCCACCGATTCGGTGTCGGCGTTGCGGACTACGGCACTTGGTGTTGGAATTCCAGTAAACGGCGCCGGTATTCCGACCAGTCGGGAAGTGAGCGCAGTGACCTGGCTCGGACGCTTTGATGACATCAGGGACAGTCTCAACACGCGGCAACTCGCCACCTATCTGAATCTCTCGCGGGCCGGGGCACGTGGCTTCGCACCGTTGAGCGCACCCTCCGCTGCCGGCGCCTCGACGGACCGCGGCATCGGTGCACAGTTTCAGATGGCGAACTTCATCGGCGCGGGTCGGCGCACGCTCAATCAGACACGCATCGGCCTCAGTCAGACACGCGAGTCAGGCGATCCGTATCTGGATCTCCCTGGTGCCAGCGTACTGGTGCGCTCCACGGGCGCCGCCGGTGATGGGATCGTCCCGTTGTCCATCGGCGGTTCGTCATTCCTCGAGCGTGCCGAGTCGCGCTGGACGGGTGAGGCGAGCAACCTGACGATGTGGAATGCGCGCGGACGGCGCCATACGTTCAAAGCGTTTGGCTGGGGGCGAATCGACGGGTTGGCGGCGGAAGGTGGTGCGGACGTTCGCGGTCGCTACGCATTCAACTCGATTGCCGATCTCGCGGCCAATCGCCCGGCGACCTTCTCGCGTACGCTGGTGCAGCCGTCCCGCGAAGGAGCGGTGTGGAACTCGGCCGTTGCCATCGCGCATCAGTGGAATCCGAAGCGCAATCTGAGTTTCCTGTACGGTGCGCGTATTGAAGGCAATGGGTTTCTTTCATCGCCGGCGCAGAACGCCGCCCTCGAATCAGCTTTGGGCATTGAAACCGGCGCGGCGCCGACCACAATACATGTCAGCCCGCGCGTCGGATTTTCGTGGACATACAGCAAGCGGAAGGACAACGGCAACGGGGTGTCGATGAACAACTCCGGGACTTTCTATCGCACGGCCACGGGCGTCGTTCGTGGTGGCATCGGCGAGTTCCGTGACCTCTTGCGTCCTGATCTGCTTGCCGACGCTGCGTCGCGCACCGCGCTGGCCGGCAGCGCGGCGTCACTGCTCTGTACGGGTACGGCAGTGCCGGTCCCCGACTGGTCCCGGTTCCTGCAGGATGCCAGCACAGTGCCTTCGGTCTGTGTGGGTGGCAGCGGCGTGCTGATCGACAATGCGCCTCCCGCCACGCTCATCGCCCGCGACTATCAGGTGCCGCGATCATGGCGTGCATCACTCGACTGGAACACCAGCGTGAGCTGGCTGCAAGTGCGGTGGAACAACCTTGCGTCGTGGGATCTGTCGCAGGCGTCGGTGCGCGATCAGAACTTTGCCGGGGTCGAGCGATTCACGCTGGCGCAGGAAGGTGGGCGACCCGTCTACGTCGCTGCTGCCGGGATCGATGCACTCACGGGCGCAGTCTCGGCGACGGACTCACGTCGTTCAGCGGCGTTTGGTCGTGTGGCGGTACGCGGGAGTGAGTTGCGCGGCTACGGCGGCCAGAGCACGCTCGTGCTGTCGCCGGATCCGTTCCGACTGCGCAATGCGCCTTTGAACCTGTATGGCTCAGTGTCCTATACGCTGCAGGCGTCGCGGCGTCAGTTCATCGGGTTCGATGGGCTGACGGCAGGCGATCCCCGGCTGCGCGAGTGGGCGCCGAGTCAGAATGACGCGCGCCATATCATCCTGACCCAAGGGGCAATCACTTTCAGGAAGCTGGGCACCGTTACCCTGTTTGCGCGTGCGCAATCCGGGCTGCCGTTCACGCCGCAGGTGCAGGGTGACATCAATGGCGATGGGAGGACTGGAGATCGCGCCTTCGTGCCGTCATCCGCGCTGCCGCCGGATGCCACACTGGCCGCGCAGGTGCTGGCCCTGCAGCAGAATGGCTCCACAACCGCACGGCGGTGCATCGATCGTGTGGCGGGCAGGGTTGCTGCACGCAACGTGTGCCGTGGCCCCTGGACGGCCACCATGAACCTGCAATTCCGGCCTCGGCTGCCCAAGGGACTGCAACGGCTGACCGCAAGCGTCTTCGTGGAGAATGTGCTCGCTGGTGTGGATCAGCTGGTGCATGGAGCCGGCGACGTTCGTGGGTGGGGCGGAGCAGCGCTGCCCGATCCCATCCTGCTCGTGCCGCGCTCGTTCGATGTGGCGACACGACGGTTCCGATACGATGTGAATCCTCGCTTCGCCGAAACACGGCCATCGCGAACAACGCTGCGCTCGCCGTTCCGCGTGACGCTCGACTTCTCGATGCGCCTTTCCACCGATTTCAATTTGCAGCAACTACGCCGCGCCCTCGAGCCGGTGCGGGTTGCCCGTGCCTGGCAGCCGCGGTCGGCGGACTCGCTGACGGCGATCTACCTCCGGCAGACGTCGAGCATCCACACGGCACTGCTCGCGGAGAGTGACTCACTCTTTCTCTCGGCCGAGCAAACGACGGCGCTGCGAAAGGCGGAAGCGGAGTTTGCTGATCGCGTCCGTGCCATCTACCGCGATCTCGGTGTGTACCTCGTCCAGTTCGCAGGTGGCGAACCGACGAAGGCAGCACTCGACAGTGCGAATGCCGCGAAGCAGGCGTACTGGCGCGTCTTCTGGGAACAGCCGGAGATAGCCGGCTCGCTCGTCAACTCGACGCAGCGTGAGCTGATGCCGATGTTGCGCGGCATGCTCGAAACGCCGGTTGCTGAGCGCAAGAACGCCCAGTGGTTCTTTGGCAGTCAGGTGAAGTTCGTGCCCGCGGGTGTCCGCGCGGCGCCCGTCGCGCCAGGTGCGGTGCCACCCCCCGCTCGCTGACCCTCGTGGCGCCGAGCCGAGCCTTTGGCGCGGCAGGCGGGGCGTGCAAGCCGCTACGACTGGCTGCCGGACTTTACGGGAGGCGGTACGCGTCGTAAGGTCCGGCCATGACTGACCGACGAGACTTCCTCCGTTCGCTCGGCGCCACGGCTGCGGCCGGCGCCCTTTGGCCCACGTCCGCGCTCGCTGCAGGCGCCGACCTGCTCACGTCCAACGCCAAGATCCGCCGGATCGGCGTGCAGCTCTACACCGTGCGCGGCGCGATGGAGAAGGATGGCGTCGAAGCGACTCTCGCGCGCATCGCGCAACTCGGCTTCCGCGAGGTGGAGTTCGCCGGCTACTTCGGGCGCACCGGGGCGCAAATCCGTGACACGCTGAAGGCCAATGGGCTGACCTCGCCTTCCACGCATATCTCGCTGGATCAGCTCAAAGGGCCTGCGTTTCCGCAGCTGGTCGAGACGGCGGCGACGATCGGCCACAAGTGGATGAACCTCGCCTGGCTCACGCCAGCAGAACGTGGGTCGGCCGAGAAGTACAACGCGCACGCGGATGCGTTGCTGGCGGGGCAGAAGGTTGCCAGCGCCGCCGGGATCACGATCGGATACCACAACCATGAGTTCGAGTTCGATCCGATCGGAACCACCAATGGCTATGAGATCCTGCTCGACCGCACCAAGGGCAGCGGGATCCAGTTCGAGATGGATCTCTACTGGATGAGCGTAGCTGGCAAGGATCCGGTATCGTACTGGACGCGATTCCCCGGGCAGTTCCCGATGGTGCACGTCAAGGATTCGGCTGGCGCGCCGTCGAATGAGATGCGCAGTGTGGGCGAGGGGACGATCAACTGGGCGCAGCTGTTCGCGCAGCGAAAGGTGGCTGGCATTCAGCACTTCTATGTTGAGCACGACAATCCGAAGGACCCGTGGGCCTCGATCACGAGCAGCATTGCGTATCTGAAACGGCTTCGCTTCAGGTAGCCTGTCGAGCGCTCACTGCGCGGGGCTCCGCTATGAACCCCGTGATTCCCGCACCGCAGCACGATGAATCCGCGCATCTTTTTCTGGTCGGTCACCTCTGCGCTGGCCGGCTTTCTGTTTGGCTTCGATACGGTCGTCATCTCCGGCGCGGAGCAGACGATTCAGACGCTGTGGGGCCTTGGTGCCGGGATGCATGGCATCGCGATGGCGTCAGCGCTCTACGGCACCGTGATCGGTTCGTTGGTCGGCGGGTGGCCAACTGATCGATTCGGGCGCAAACCGACGCTTCTTTTCATCGGCGTTCTCTATCTGGTCGGCGCCCTCTGGTCGGCGCTCGCCGGCGATGTCTACTCGTTCATCGCCGCGCGTGTGCTCGGTGGATTGGGCATCGGGATCTCGACGATCGCTGCACCACTGTACATCTCTGAAATCGCGCCCCCCGACAAGCGGGGCCTGCTGGCGGGGATGTTTCAGTTCAACATCGTATTCGGGATCCTGATGGCGTTCCTCTCGAACGCCCTGCTCGCTGGCACGGGAGACAATGCCTGGCGCTGGATGCTCGGCGTTGCGGCAGCGCCGTCACTGGTCTATGCGGTCTGCTGTCTGGCCCTGCCCGAGAGCCCGCGCTGGTTGCTCAGTCGTGCCAACCGGCGCGACGAAGGTGTTGCGGTCCTGCAGCTGATCGAGCCGAACGCAACGCCAGCAGACATCGCCGCCAAGGCTGATGAGATCACGGCAGCAGCGGCACCGCGCGCGGGCTCGACGGCATTCTGGACACGCGAACTCCGGGTGCCGATTCTCCTCGCATTCCTGATCGCCTTCTTCAACCAGCTGTCGGGCATCAATGCGATCCTCTACTTCGCCCCAAGGATCTTCGAGCTGACGGGCCTCGGCGGTGAGGCTGCGTTGCTCCAGTCGGTGGGTATCGGCATCACCAACCTGATCTTCACATTCGTTGGGCTCCGCCTCATCGACAAGCTCGGGCGCCGCACCCTGCTCTACATCGGTTCTTTCGGATACATCGTGTCGCTCGGCCTCGCGTCGTGGGCGTTCTTCACGG
>JANNVN010000500.1:0-2089 GCA_031414435.1 Gemmatimonadaceae bacterium | reverse complement strand
TCCAGGACTTCGAGCACGTGGCGATCGGGATCCTTGAAGTAGAACGCCTTGATTCCACCCGCGTTGGGATTCCAGTCGGGAAGACGCTGCGGCCCGGTGGACGCATGTTCGACTTTCGCGACACGGAGCCGCGCATAGGCGCTGTCCATGTTCCGCACGATGATTGCGACGTGCTGAAAATCGCGATCATTGCTACGCGCGTCTTCCGGAACCGAGCGTCCGCGGGGAGTGAGATACTGGGTCAGTTCAATGGTCTCATCCGCCAGGCGCATCCGGACAATCCGCGCCCGCGCGCCAAAGACCCCGGTAAGGTGCTCGAACGCATCGCCCGCCACTTCGAAATCGGCGACGACCCGGAACGTGAGCACGTCACGGTAGAATGCGATCGAGCGATCCATGTCTGAGACGGTCATACCGACGGCAGGCACCCCTTGCACGCCAACCGGTGCCAGGGCGCGTGCCGATGGCGATGCGGCGCGTGCCTGTGCCGCTTGCCCGCCGGCCACTGGTGCTGACAGCGGCAGCACCAGCAGGGCGAGTGCGCGATACAACAGGCGCAAAGGGACCCCGAGTGCCACGTTCATGCGACTGACTTTGTCGCGGCAGTCACCGCTCGTGTCGCGCTTCGTCCAAGTCGGTCAAGCAGGTGATCCCCGACCCGCAGCGCGTTGGCCATGATGGTGAGCGCCGGGTTCACGGCGCCGCTCGATGGAAAGAATGACCCGTCAACGACATAGAGGTTGTCGACGTCATGCGCCTGGCAGTTCGCATTCAGCGCCGACGTGAGCGGGTCAGCACCGAACCGAATCGTCCCGTTCTGGTGCGCGACGCCGGCCAGCGGGATTTGCTCTCCAAGGAAGAGGCTCCGCGGAAAAACCCCTTCATGGCATTCGGTGCCGTGCATGGGACACGGCGGCTGGCGACGCATCAGCTGTTCGAGCTGGGCCCTCAGGCGGCGATGCCCCTCCTCATTGTTCGGAGTATAGGTAAGCACGATGTTCCCATCGCGATCGAGCGTCACCCGGTTGTTCGGGTCCGGGAGATCTTCCGAGGTGAGCCAGAAATCGAGCGAGTGTTTTGCCATCAGGTCAAGCGTCCACTTCGGCGCGATCGCCGGCGCGCCGGCTGACAGCGTCGCGGCATCCAGCTTGCCAACAAATGAGATGTGCCCCATCGGGAACTCCCAGTCCGGCGATCCGAAGTAAAAATCGTTGAGCGAGAGCGTCTTCTGGAACACCGTGGGATTGGGACACTTGGAAATCGCCATCAACACCGAGTTGACGTGCCCCATGTAGTGACGCCCGACAACATCAGAGCGATTCGCCAGTCCGGTGGGATGCTGGTCACTCGTCGAACGGAGAAGGAGCGCAGCCGAGTTGATTGCACCGGCGCTGACCACCACGACATCGGCTGAATAGCGTTCAGTGACGCCGTCGCGTTCAACGACGACGCTCTGCACCTCGCGCCCCGAGGGGGATGTCTCCAGCCGTCGGACGAAAGCGCCCGTGAGCAATGACATGTTCGGGTGCGCCAGCGCTGGATCGACACACATGACCTGAGTATCGCACTTGGCGTTCACCAGGCACGGATGCCCATCACAGGTCGCGCACCGGATACACGGGCTGCCCCGCCGGTCGCGCTCGTCCAGGCGGACGCCGAGCGGTGTGTGAAAGGGCCGCAGTCCCAGTGCCGAGAAGTGATCGGCGAGTTGCTGAATACGCGGCTCGTGGCTGATCGCCGGGAACGCATACGGCTCCGAGGCCGTCGGTTCGGTCGGATCAGCGCCTCGCGTTCCGTGCACTTCATAGAGTCGCTCGGCCGCCGAATAGTATGGCTCCAACTCGTCGTACGTGATCGGCCATGCGGGCGAGACACCACCGTGATGCGGCAGCGTGCCAAAGTCTTCACGCCGCAAACGAAAGAGCGCCGCGCCGTAGAACTTGGTGTTGCCGCCAACGTAGTAGTTCGTGTGCGGATGCAGCGTGCGCCCCTTGCGGTCGCGCCACTCCTCCTTCGTGCCGTAGCGGCCCTTCTTGTTGACCTCGAGTGTATTCCAGTTCTCGGGCTCGCGCGGCACATAGTCGCCACG
>JANNVN010000499.1:0-3878 GCA_031414435.1 Gemmatimonadaceae bacterium | reverse complement strand
GTTCTGCCGACTCCGTTCAGTCAGCAGGTTCTGCGGCGTGAACCCCATCTCGATCGCGAACTGTTTCGCATCATCGCCGACGAGCATGATGTGGTCGGTGTAGTCCATGATGGCTTTCGCGACCAGCGACGGCGTGGCGATATCCTCGAGACAACCGACCGAACCGGCGCGTCGCGTGGGGCCATGCATGCAGCTCGCATCGAGCTGGACCACGCCCCGTTCGTTCGGCAGGCCGCCCAGTCCCACCGAATCGTCGTCGGGATCGAGCTCCTGAATGTTCACGCCGGCGACGATCGCATCGAGGGTGTCGTCGCCGCGCTGCAGGAGCTCGTACGCCCGCGCCACGCCACGCAGGCCGTTGGTGGAGCTGATCACCCGAGCGGTCGCCACGCTGGCCGACGGCAAGGCGGGCGACGCGAGGCGCATGGCGTGCAGCTGCTCGGTGAGTGACAGCGATGCGGCGGCAGTGGCGGTGCGGGCGATGAAGTCGCGGCGGGTGAGCGGCATATGATGGGATGGTGCTGTGTTCGGGCGGCTGGGAGCGAGTGGCAGAACATTATCGCGCGGAGCAGCCGGCCGGGTGGGGTTAACGCCGAATTCGCTCCGGCGTCAGTGAGGTGTGGCCACCACGGCAACGACTGACCGACCCAGCGCGGCGCTCGCCGCAGGAGACCTGACCGATGCGTATCTCGACCCTGATGTTTGCCGGCTTTGCCCTCCTTGCCTCGCCGGTTGTGGCGGGTGCCCAGACGGCCACTCCCCGCCAGGAAGTTCGCCGCGACGTGCGTGAAGTGCAGCGCGACCGCCGCGAGATCCGAGGCGACAAGCGGGAAATCCGCGGTGATCGCCGTGAAATTCGAAGCGATGTGAAGGCCGCCCGGGCCGACAGCGTGGTAACCGAGGCTGAGCGTCGTGAGATCCGGGGTGACACCCGCGACCTTCGCCGCGATCAGCGCGACCTGCGCGGTGACCGCCGCGACCTGCGCCGCGACCGTCGGGATCTGAAGCGCGATGTGCGCGACCTGAAGCCGAAGCCTGCACCCGCTCCCGCGAACCCGTAAAAGTCGGACTTAACACCGACGCGGCGCGGTCGTCTGTCATCGTGTGACCGCGCCCGCCAGCCAGCCCAGTCTGCCCCGCGCCTGTTCCAAGCCCGCCCCACACCCGCCTCGAGATCCCATTCCATGAAGACTCGCATTTTCTTCGCCCTGGCCCTCGCAATATCTGCCGCGCCGATCGCCGTACAGGCGCAGTCGACCACCGCGCCGACGGCAGGCGCGCCGCGCCGCGAGGCAGCCTCCGAGCGCCGCGAGGCGATGCGGCAGCGGCAGGAGACGCGAAAGGCGATGACGCCGGAGCAGCGTACGGAAGCCCGCGCGCGCGCTCAGGAACGTTTCGCGGCGTTGTCGCCCGAACAGCAGCAGTTCGTGCGCGACCAGCGCGCCTACAGTCAGGGTTTGCGCGAAAAGTCCCGTGAGTTGCGCGCACAGGTCACAGCTGGCACGCTGACGCGTGACGCGATGGCGGAGCAGCTCAAGGCGTATCGTCAGGCCAACCGGCCGGCGCGTCCGGCTGGCGCGGCGCGCAAGCCCACGCCGTAAGCATGGCGGCGGTGTGGCTTCGGCAGCAGTTTGCTGCGACATGAGACTGCCCGGCACAATACACCGACTCGCGACCAGCGCTGCCCTCGTGGCGGCGCTGGTCGTCGCGTCGGCCAGCGCGGCGCGTGCGCAAACACGGCCGGACTCGACGACCGACTCCCTCCGAGCGCGCGTTCGCGACAGCCTGATCGCGGCGATTCTGGCTGACACCTCCGATCTGGTCGAGGCCGAACTCCCGCCGCTGGTTTTGCCGTTCTTGCGTCAATCGGTCACGATCCGGCCGACGTACCGTCGGTATTCCCTTGGCACGGTAAAGGCCAGCGAGCAGGCCTCGGCTTCAAGCTGGATCGCGCGGTTTCCCCGCGCGACGGTCCGCCTCGATCTGACGCCGGTGTCATACTCCGGCGACACGTCGCTGACGACGGGCCGTCCGCAGGTGGCGGTCAGCGGCGTGTCACCCCTGTCGGGACGCGTGGATATTCGCATGCGCTCCGGCGACACGCTGCGCGTCTTCGGACAGACGATGTCGTTTCCCGGCGCGCTCTCGGCTGTTGATGCGCAGGCGCTGGGCGCGATTGGAACCAGCACGGTGGACCTGGATGCCGGCGCGATCGGCATCGCGGCGCGAGTCGGCACGCGATACACGCTCACCCAACCGATCGGCGACGACGGTGTGTCGCTGACGCTCCGCGGCGGCGTGGAGTACGATCCGAAACCAAGTGGTTCGGAGGCGGTGAGTTGGCGCGGGACGACGGTGCGCGCTGGAGCGGGTGTCTCTCGTGCAACGAGCAATGCGACCGTCGGTGCGTCGGTCGAGGTGACGCGCAGCTTCTCCGATTCGCTGGGCGGCAGGAACCTCTTTCCGGGCGGCGGTGCATTCACGATCGACGGTCGGCTGCTGCGGTTTGTCGGCGCCGACGGCACGGGGTTCGTGACGGCCAACGCGTTCTATTCGCGCCCGCTGAACATCGAGCGTCCGGATCAGCCGACACGGCTCATTCCGATCGGTGACTTCACGGCCGTCACGGTTGCTGGAGCGTTCCCGGTGCGGATGCTGACGCTGCTGCCGACCGTCACCGTGATGCGCGAATCGAGCAGCGCCACGGCGCTGGTGAACGGAACCGTGATCAACGGCGTGGTGATCAATCGAGTCACGACGCAACTGAACGCGAGCGGCGTCACCAGCAGCGCGAGTCTCGGGCTGGCAATTCCGCTCGGGCGATTCGTGACCGTGACGCCGGAAGTTGGTGGCGCCTTCGGCACCGTGTCACAGACGGTCTCGTCCAGCTTTCCGCGGCGCATCGGCCGGCCGATCGTGCGCTCGCAAGGGTTCAGCGACCCGCTGCGCGGCGGCTGGTTCGCCCTCGAGCTGTCGATCTCGCGGTAGCAGTCGGTTCGTTTCCGGCCGAGACGCCGCACAGCCAAACGGAACGCCTCTTTCTCGACGCCGCGAGCCGGCTGCGCTGCGACGTGCAGTCGACGCGCCCCTGAAGGCGTTGTCGGAGACCCGGATCCGGATCGCGTTTGCCGGGCATGCCTGGAGCCCGGATGGCTCTTCGCTGGCCCGCAGGCGATAGTTATCCTCGCGCACTGGACGCTCCACGGTGTTTCCGACCCTCGAATCGCCCGCTCTTCATGTCCCGACACCTGACTGCTGCCTTTGCCCTGGTTGCCGCGGCTCCGCTCGCTGCTCAGGGAACTGCGGGCCTGCCGCGCATCGCGACCAATGCGCAGGTGGTCGCGCGTGGTGATTCGCTCCAGCTGCCCGGCCAGTGGACAGCACCTCCGGGTGATGCGCTGTCGCACTACACCGCGGGCTTCGCGACCACGCTCTGCGGCGCGGTGTTCATCACGGGTCTCACGCCGGCCGACGCCGCAGCGAACGTTGGATTCTTCACTGGGCCGCTCCAGTATCGATCAGAGGTGGTGGACACGGTCATCGATCGCGCCACCCAGACCGTGCGACTCCGGCTCAGAAATGGCGTGACGCGCGTAGCGCGCCGGTACGGCAGTCAGGGATGTGTGCCGCTGCCGATCGGCGCCGACAGCGTGATGTTCACACCCTCGGTCGTGACGTCGAGCCTGCCGCCGGCGGCGTCGACGCCGTGGCCGATGGGCGATGTCCTGCCTGCCACCCCGCTGCCGAAGAACATCGATACCACACTGCTCGCGCGCGCGATGGACGAAGCCTTTGGTCCGCCCGAGGCGATGACGCTGGGTCTGGTCGTCACCTACAAGGGGCGCATCATCGCCGAGCGTTACGCGCCGGGGATCGGG
>JANNVN010000498.1:0-3461 GCA_031414435.1 Gemmatimonadaceae bacterium | reverse complement strand
GTACTGCCCCGTTTTCTCGTAGTCCTCAGTGGGCCGAATGAATGGCACGTCCGTCCTGTCGATCAGCTTGATCGGATTGCCTGCGTCGTATAGCGCCTGCCCACCGGTGTAGATGCGCGCCGGCATCGACGGATCGCCGTTGGTGCCGAGGTTTCCGGCGTTGTAGAGCAGGACGACGCCGCGCTCGGTGAGGATGGCGGGCGGACCCGCTTCGACCAGCCAGGAATCGAAGTACCCGGCGCGCGGCGACAGCACTTTCAGTGCATTGCCGTCGGCATCCTCGAGCGGCGTCCAGTTGATCAGATCATCCGACGTGGCGATCTGCACGTGCGGCACGTTGTAGTACATCCAGAACTTCCCATTCACCTTCGTCGCAACGAGGCGATCACCCACGGCGCGAACGAGAATCGCTCCCGACTTGGATTCGCTGCGGAGAAACTTCCCGTCACGTGCCTTCGCGAAGGCGGGACCATGTTTCGTCCAGCTGATCAGGTCAGGTGAACTCGCCACCGCCAGCCGCGGCACGTCGCCGTTCCATTGCGTGTAGGTCATGATGTAGCGGCCGTCGTCCGTTTCGACCAGCCGCGGATCCTCCGTACCGCCAGGCCATTCGTAGCGCGCCTGCGCGTCGCGCTCGGGCTGCAGCACCGGAGTCGCGCGGCGCGTGAAACGCAGCCCATCGGCACTCTCGGCCAGGCCGATCCGCGACGTGTGCCCACCGATCGCCGCCGCACCGGTGGCATCCTCGGCGCGATACAACAAGTGTACGCGTCCGTTGCGCACCACTGCGGCTGGATTGAAGGTCGCGTATGCCTCCCACGCCACCAGACTGTCGGTGAGCGCGGAACGCACCGTGGCCGTGGCACTCGGCGATATGATCGGATTCACCGCGCGCGGTTTCTCGAATGGGCCGAACATCCAGCCGCGATCCTGCGCGTTGGCGGCACTCGCGAAGCAACCAAGAGCGCTCGCGGCACAGGCGAGTCGTCGAATACGTTGAATTGGCATCACCGAATAATGCGACTGCGTACAGAATCCTGCTGACTTGCCCGCGCCTCAGGGCCGCAGCCGGACCGTCGGCGGGCTCCACGTGGCCGCATCACCGCTGATGCCAAGCGTCGAGCTGACGATCTCGAGCTTCTCTGCCTCCACCGCAATCAGCACGACACCCTTGTCGCGATCCTTGTAGAACGCGGTCCACGCCGGGTCCCAGTGTGCCGCCTTCGTCGCACGGTCGCGCACGACACGGGCGCGCCCGATCAGTGACACATAGCTCAGCGTCGACTGATCGAAGTAGTGAAGCACCACACGCGCGTCGCGCTCCACCTCCGCCACCTTGCGCGTGCGCGGGTTGGTCGCGAACCAGACCGTCCAGCCACTGTCCGGCTGCATCGGCTGCACCGTGCGTGCCTGTGGCCGGCCGCTGGCGTCGGTGGTGATGAAGGTCGGATACGGCACCGCGCGCACGATGCGGCGCGCGAACTCCTCGAGCGACGGTCGTGCGACGGTGTCGCGCGCGGGCGTTGGTGCAGCCGCTGCGCCCTCATCCGCACCGCGCCGACGCCCCCCCAGCTCTCGCAGTGTGCCTGGCGAGCGGATGGCGTTGGCAAAGATCGGCTCACCCGCCTCGTTCCGTGTGTAGCGATACATCACGTTCGTCCGCAGACCACTGCGATGCTCGACCTCGACGATGATCGCTTCGACCAGCGACGCCGATGCCCGTGATGGCTGCCGGATGAAATACGCGAGGCCGATGGCCTGCGACCGCTGTCGACGACCGGCTGCGCCGAGGGCCTGTCGAAACGCGCGCAGCACCGTGTCGGGAGTGATGGTGGCTTCCTTCCCGGAGCCGACGACCGATTCGACGTTACCGCCCGCGTCCAGCAGGCCGCCGACCGGAATGTGCGCCGCAGGAGTGACGATGGCCCAGGCGGCCATGTCGCGTACCGTGACCACGAAACTGTCGATGGCCGCCCGCGTTTCGGCGCTGGTCGCCGCACCCGATCGCTGCGCCGCGGCAGGCAGTCCGAGCGTGAGGAGCGCGAGTGTACCGACGAGAAAACGACGCATGGTTCTCAGGCTGAAGTCACAGGCAAGTTACTCGGCGCTCCGACGGCAGGGGCCTGAGGCGCGGTGGTGAATTCTCCGATGCATTGACAGACCAGTACTCCGGGCGGATTCTACGGTCGCGGTTCCGCCGCTCGTGCCCGTCATCTCATCGCTCCCTGCGCCATGCCCACGTCCCGCCGCACCTTCCTCGCGCAGTCGGCCGCCGCCACTGTGGGCGCCTCCCTCGCCAGCGCCCTCCCCGCTGCCACCGCCGCGGCAGCCACCGACCGGAAACGTGTCGCGCCGTCTGATCAGGTGAATTTCGGCGTGATCGGTGCCAAGGGCATGGGTTGGTCGGACATGCGTTCACACCTCAAGATTGCCGGGGTGAACTGTGTGGCGATTGCCGATGTCGATCGCAACGTGATCGCGCAGCGCACCGAAGATGCGAAGACCATGCGCGGCACCGCGCCACGCGGCTACGACGACTACCGTCGCCTGCTCGAGAGCAAGGACATCGATGCGGTGATCATCGGCACTCCGGACCACTGGCACTGTCTCGCGATGACCGACGCGGTCAGCGCCGGTAAGCACGTCTACGTCGAGAAGCCGATCGCGAACACGATTCAGGAATGTCAGATCATGCAGGCCGCAACCAGGCGATCCGGGAAGATCGTACAGGTGGGTCAGTGGCAGCGCAGCGGTCCGCACTACGCCAGCGCGATCGAGTATGTCCGATCAGGAAAGCTGGGGAAGATCCGCGTGGTGAAGGTGTGGGCGTATCAGGGGTGGATGAAGCCGGTGGCAAAGCAGCCTGATGGCGCAACACCGGCGGGCGTGAACTACGACATGTGGCTTGGCCCGGCGCCCAAGCGCCCGTTCAACCCGAATCGTTTTCACTTCAATTTCCGATGGTTCTGGGATTACGCCGGCGGCCTGATGACCGACTGGGGCGTGCACGAAATCGACATCGCGCTGTTTGCCATGAACGCCATCGCGCCGAAGTCGGTGATGGCCAGTGGTGGCAAGTTCGCCTACCCGGACGATGCCTCCGAGACGCCGGACACACTGCAGGCCGTGTTCGAGTACGACGGCTTCAACATGCTGTGGGAACACGCCACAGGCATTGACGGGGGGCCCTACGGCAAGACTGAGGGCATCGCGTTCATCGGCAACGAAGGCACCCTGGTGCTCAATCGCGGTGGATGGGAAGTGATTCCGGAAACGGAAACCGTGGGTGGCTTGCGGAAATACAAGCTCGAAGCCGTGCCGCCGCAGTTTGTGCAGGGAGACACGCTCGAATTGCACACCCGCAACTTCGTCGACGCGATCCGCACCAACAATCCGGCGATCCTCAAGTGCGGCATCGACACGGGCAGTGTCGCGGCCATCAATGCGCAGATGGGCAACAT
>JANNVN010000497.1:0-33787 GCA_031414435.1 Gemmatimonadaceae bacterium | reverse complement strand
GGAACAGCGCAACCGGCGGGAGCGAGCCGTCGGATGGAGCCATCGTGACGGAGAATGAAATCAGCGGAGTCATCATTGCAGCCGCGATAGAAACACATCGCGTACTCGGAGGGCCCGGGCTTCTTGAGTCAGTGTACGAAGAAGCGCTCGTCCGCGAGCTCGAACTCCGCGGGTACCGCACAGATCGGCAGGTGCAGGTCCCGCTCGTCTATAAGGGAACCACGTTGTCGCAGCCACTCCGCCTCGACCTGATCGTCGAGAATAAGGTGATCGTCGAATGCAAGGCATTGCCGGTGTACTCGCAGCGATACGAAGCACAAGCCTTGACCTACCTCCGGCTGCGCGGGCTACGACTGGCCCTCGTCATCAACTTCGGTGAACGCCTGCTGAAGACCGGAATCCACCGAGTTGTGAACAATCTCCCAGCGTAGCAATGCCTTCTGCCTCATCTCTGCGCCTTCGCGCTCTTTGCGTCTTTGCGTCAAGCAGTTGCCGCTGGGCCAAGCAGCGGCACGGTCTGGCGCCGACCAGAACCGCGGTCGACCAGATATCGGCTCCGACGATACTGGCCCCGGCTGGCATCTTGCTGCATCCGGAACACGATCCCGGTCGAAATCCGCAGCAGAAGTCTCACCGCATCCACTGCATCCATGGAGTACGGCCTATGTTCACCGGGCGCCGGATCATCAGACTCCTCGCCACCTGTGCCATTACGACCGCCTGCGCCTCGTGGAGCAGTGTCCACAGCGAAACATCGATCGATGCCGGACAGGCGTTCCTGCTCGGCGGCGGTCAGGCGGGACGGTTCAGCGCGACGGTCAGGAATACCGGGGCCGTGCCAGTGGAAGTGTTCGTGGAATCGGGCGGCGCCCGGCGCCCAGTGATTGTCCTCGCCCCGGACTCCAGCATCGAGGCCGCGTTCGAGGCGCGCGAGATGGCGGTCTTCTCGAATCCGTCGACGAGTCGCGCCGTGATAAAGGTCGATATCCGTGGCGGGGACTCACGCAACCTTGGCATGCGGTACAACGCCGTGCCACGCACTCCCTGAACCCGTCGGTTGGCCGGTGCGGGGTGCGGCGGTCGCCTCCAGGCTCGTGGTCGCATCTGGCGGAGGTCTGCGGCGCGCGGCGGTCACCTCCGGCGGGTGATCGCATCCAGCGGAGGTCTGCGGCGCGCAACCCGCCCCGCAGGTGCATGGAATGGCCGGCTCGCAGGCGGTGTCCAACGGACGACCCCTACCGGAGCTGGCCCTGCGACACGTGCACTTGCTCACCACACTGCTGCTGTTGACCGGATGCGGCGAGGCCGCGCTCAATGGCAGCAGCACGACGCCATCGGAGACGACTGCGCCACCGCAGCTTGCCGATCCGACGCCGGCCGTCACCGCTGCGCTCACGATCAACCTGAACGCGCTGCCCAACTATGCGGCGCCAAACTGGCCGGTGCACTATGACGGTGCCGTGACTGTCCAGAACAACGCTCCGCCCGGCAATCCAGTCACCGACAAGGGAGCGATCCTCGGTCGCGTGCTGTTCTTCGACCGGCAGCTGAGCATCAACGGCACCATCAGCTGCGCCAGCTGCCACCAGCAAGCGAACGGCCTCACCGACACTCAACGATTCAGCGTTGGCTTCAACACCGTCGATCGTACCGATGCGCATTCCATGCGCCTCGGCAACATGCGCTTTTACACTCCGGGCAGCGCTTTCTGGGACAAGCGCGCCCCCACTATCGAAGCGCAGGCCACACAGCCGAAACGAAATGCGGTCGAGATGGGCTTCGACACAGCCCACGGCGGTCTCGATGCGCTGATCGGAAAAATGAACCGCCTTCAGTACTACCCTGAGCTGTTCAGGTTCGTGTATGGCGACACCGTGATCACCGAAGACAGGATGCAACGTGCCATCGCCCAGTATCTCCGCAGCGTCGTATCCACCGACAGCCGCTTCGACCAGGGGTACGCGCGCGCCTACAATCCACAGTTGCCCGATCGCGGACTCAATACCCCGTTCATCAACTTCTCCGCCGAGGAGAATCGCGGGAAGGCGCTGTTCCTCGCGTCGCCGCAGCAGGGGGGAGGCGGGTGCGCGGTCTGCCACACGCCGCCGAGCTTTGCGTTGGCAGCGAACTCACGAAGCAATGGGCTTGATGCGAATGAGACACGGGAGTTCAAATCCCCCTCGCTCAAGAGCGTCGCCGTGACGGGACCGTATATGCACGATGGCCGCTTCGCCACGCTGGAGCAGGTAGTCGAGCACTACGCGAACGGCATCCAGACCGGCCCGGCGCTCGACAACCGGCTTCGCCTGCCGAATGGTACGCCACTCCGCTTGCAGTTGAGCTCGACCGACAAGGCGGCGTTGGTGGCCTTCATGCGAACCCTGACCGACACGACGCTGGCAGCAGATCGGAAGTTCGCGAGCCCGTTCCGCCCGTGACGGTGTCCATGACGCCCGTCCCCATGTATGTGGTACCTCCGGTCGATCCGGGTCAGCGTCCTGTGACCAGGAATTGCGCTCCCCTGTACGGTATCCGAACTTGTGGTATGCCGACTCCTTCGATGGTTCCGCGACTTGCGCTGCAAGCGCTGTTTGTGTCTGCCGCCCTGCTCGTTGGTGCGACCCGGATCATGGCCCAGGCTTCCGCCCCACCCGCCGGCTGGGTCATACGCGTGGACGGTGGTGGCAACGCCTCGGAAGTGAAGGCCGAGGCCATGAAACCTGGCTTCCACGTCACGACCGGACCCGCAGCGATCCTGTTTGACAGCACCACGCGCGGCACCGGCGATTGGCGACTCGAGGCGATTATTCATCTCTTCGACCCGGGCGCACGCGCTGAGGGGTTCGGCGTGTTCTTTGGCGGTCGCGATCTGAACTCCGCCACGCCGACGTATGGCTATGCACTGCTTCGCCGGGACGGCAAGGCGATACTGAAAGCGCGCACAGGCGCAACTGTCCGCACCGTTCGCGACTGGACCGCCAACGCCGCGATCCCCGTGTTCAAAGCCGGACCACCGGGCACGAGTCTGAAGTATCAGCTGGTCGTTGAGGCCAAGGGGGATCGCGTTGCGCTGTGGGTTGGCCCAACGATGGTTCTCGATGCCCCCCGGAGTGAACTGCCGGCCGACGGCATCATCGGCCTGCGGATCAACCATGCGCTGAACGTTCACGTCGAGCGATTGAGCGTCTCGCGGATCGCCCGGCGCTAGTGTGGTGTAGCCGAAGTTCCGGAAGCAGTCGCCAGTCGGCGCATCCCGGCTGGCCGCGTTGAAAATCCTCGCAATACCGCTGGTATTGCTGCGGTGTTCGCCTTGCCATCCGGGCGCCCCATCTGCCTTGGTGCGCTCCGAACTTCAGCGACACGCCACTGGTGGCCGGGGTGTGAGTATCGTTCGCGCAGCTTCGCGAACCTTCACACTCCCGGCGACCTGACGTGACTGCACACCCCGACAAGGCGCTCGACGACGACATCCGCCTGCTTGGCCGGCTGCTGGGCAGCCTGATCGCCGAACAGGCTGGCCCCGACGTGTTCGCTCGTGTCGAAGCGCTGCGCCAACATGCCGTGGAAGGGCGCAAGCAAGGCGCTGCGGCAACGGTGGCGATCGATGCCCTGCTCCTCGATGTCGATCAGGACATGGCGATCACACTCATCCGTGCGTTCAGCTGGTTTTCGCTGCTTGCCAACATCGCTGAGGATGTCCATCACGCGCGGCGTCAGCGACACCACCGCGCCTCTGGGTCACCAGCGCGCGCTGGCACGCTCGAACACACCGTCGGTGTCCTCCGCGACGCCGGCTTGAACGCTGACGGCATCGTCGCGACGCTCGCCGGCGTGCTCGTCAGCCCCGTGCTCACGGCACATCCAACGGAAGTGCGGCGCAAGACGATCCTCGATACCCAGCGGCGGATCGCCGAGCTGCTCGTCGAGCGGGATCGGACGCGCTTCGACGCCAGCGAGATGGTCGAATGGGAGGCGACGCTGCGCTTGCAGATCCTCACGCTCTGGCAGACGTCATTACTTCGGCTCGTGAAGCTGCGGGCGCGCGACGAAATCACCGAGGCGCTGCGCTACTATGAGTTGACGCTGTTTCGCGAACTCCCCGCGTTGCAGATCGCGGTGCAGACGACCGTGGACCGCCTTGCGCCGGGGCTCGCGCCGCGGGTGCCGCCGGTGGTTCGCATGGGCTCGTGGATCGGCGGTGATCGCGATGGCAATCCGTTCGTCACGGCCGACATCCTCAACATGGCGGTGGAGCATCAGGCGCTGACCGCGTTCACGCATCATCTGCGCGGTCTGCATCAGCTGGCACTCGAACTGTCGATGTCCCAACGGCTTGTGACGCCGACCGACGAGTTGCTCGCACTCGCGGACAGCTCTGGCGACGAGTCAGCGTTCCGCGCCGATGAGCCGTACCGTCGCGCGCTGCGCGGCATGCACGCGCGCCTCGCGGCGACAGCGCAGCAGTCACTCGGATCGGTTCCCGGCGTGGCGCCCCACTTCGTGCGCCCGCCGTACCTGACGCCCGACGAACTGGTTCGGGATCTGACGATCGTCGAAATCTCGCTGCACGCCCACGGCGCCGGGGCGCTCGCCGACGCACGCGTCGAACCGCTTCGCACGGCAGTGGAGCTCTTTGGATTCCATCTCTGCACGATCGATCTCCGGCAGAACAGCGATGTACACGTGCAGGTGGTCGATGAACTGCTACGATGCGCCGGGGTTGTGGACAACTATGCCAGCTTGTCGAACGCCGAGCAGGTGGTTGTGCTGCAACGGGAGCTGCGCACGCCCCGTCCGCTGGTCAGTCCGCAGGTGCAGTACAGCGAGCTGACACGTTCGGAACTCGCCGTCGTCGCGAAAGCCGCGACCGCCATTGCACGGTTCGGCGCGCGCATCGTCGGACAGTATGTGATCTCGAAGTGTCAGTCGGTCAGTGACATGCTCGAAGTCGCGATCCTGTTGCGCGAAGCGGGGCTGCTCTGCCCGGGCGATACGCCGCGCCTCGCGATCGACATCGTGCCACTCTTCGAGACCATTCAGGATCTGGAGGGTGCCGCAGACACGCTCCGCTCGCTGCTCGCCATTCCGGAGTATCGGTCGTGGATTCGTTCAGCACGCGGCGACGAGCAGGAAGTGATGCTTGGCTATTCGGACAGCAACAAAGATGGCGGATATCTGACTGCCAACTGGGCCATCTACCGCGCCCAGGCGGAGCTGGTTGCGGTCGCGCACGAGGCGGGAGTTCGCCTTCGCTTCTTTCACGGTCGCGGTGGTACAGTAGGCCGCGGCGGCGGGCCGAGCTACGACGCGGTGCTGGCGCAACCACCGGGCGCCGTCAACGGCGCGCTCCGATTGACGGAACAGGGGGAAGTCATCGCAGCGAGATATGCGGATCGCGATCAGGCGCGACGCAGTCTCGAAGCACTCGTCTCGGCAACCGCAATCGCGACGGCCGACGGCGTGGCATCAGTGCCGCCGGACCCGGCGTTTGCGCACGCAATGGATGCGTTGTCAGAGGCATCGCTGCACGCATATCGCGGTCTTATCTACGAGACGCCTGGTTTCGTGACGCTGTTTCGTGCGATTACTCCGATTCGCGAAATCAGCACGCTCAATATCGGCAGCCGTCCTGCGTCGCGCACCGCCAGCGATCGTATCGAAGATCTCCGCGCCATTCCGTGGGTGTTCAGCTGGAGCCAGTGCCGGATTCTCCTGCCCGGTTGGTTTGGCGCCGGGTCGGCGTTCGAGGCGTGGGCTACGGACCCGTCGCGAACCGCCCTGCTGCAACGCATGTATCGGGAGTGGCCCTTCTTCCGGACAGTGATGTCGAACATGGGCATGGTACTGGCCAAGAGCGATCTCGATATCGCGGCGCGGTATCTGACACTGGCACCGGACACGCCCTTCGCGGCGGCGGCCTTCGCGCGCATCACTGCGGAGCATGCTCGGACCGTAGGCTGGGTGAAGGCGATCACCGGTGCCGAGCTCCTCGGCGACAATCCATCGCTCGCCCGCAGCATCAGAAACCGTTTCCCGTATCTCGACCCGCTGCATTCGTTGCAGGTGCGCCTCCTGCAGCAGCTGCGGATGGGCGATGGCGACCCGCGGCTGGTGCGGATCATCCAGCTCACGCTGAACGGCGTGGCTGCAGGGCTTCGCAACAGCGGCTAACGCGTAGCGCTTTGCGGATTGCGCATTGCGGATTGCGCATTGCGGATTGCGGATTGCGCTTTGCGGATTGCGGATTGCGCTTTGCGGATTGCGGATTGTGGATTGCGCATTGCGGATTGCGCATTGCGGATAGCTCCCAGCGGAGGGCGCAGTGCGCCACGCGGGGACGACGCGTTGCAACGGTGACGCGCCGGACGGGGTGCCAAGGCGCACTGTGAGACGCGACGGGTCACCGTGCGGTGACTCCCGAGAGTCCCGGACGATTTTCACCCCGCCCGGTCACACGCCGCCCGTGCCCGACCGCTGCCACGCGATTGGGGAACATCCAGCGAGCTGGCGGCGTCATCCTTGCAGACCTGCGTAGGGGTAGCCCAAACCCGTGCGGGTCACATGTTTGGTACGACGCTGCTCCTTTCGCGGCATCAGGCCCGGTCGCCGCAGCCCTCCCCCTTCGCCCCCTCCGTGATGACGGTTGCGCGGTCTATCCCCGATCAGGCAGCGCTGCGTGCTGCTCCCTCGCGCCGCCGTCTCTCGAGACCGTTCGGAGCCGCGCTCCTCGTCGCCGCGCTTGCGGGGTGTGGCGGCGGTTCGGACGATCCGAAGCCGACCCCCCGACCAGCCACGGTATCGTCGGTGCGGATTGCGCCCGCTGTCGGGTCGCTCGAAGTCGGCAACACGGTGCAGTTGGCAGGGCGCACGCTGGATGCTACCGGCGCGACGCTGAGTGGCCGCACGATCACCTGGAATTCGCTGCAGCCAGCCATTGCCACGGTCAGCGGATCCGGACTCGTCACCGGCGTGACAGCTGGCACCGTGACGATCACAGCCACCGCCGATGGCGTCACGGGCAGTGCCACGCTTGCCGTGCTCGTGCCGGTCGCCGCCCGGTGTGACGCCACGACACCGATTTCCGTATCGCAGACGGTCAACGGCGCCCTGATCAGCACAGACTGCAAGCTCGCGGACGACACCTACGCGGACAAATTCGAGCTCACATTGACGGAGGCCGCGCCGCTCCGCGTGCAGATGAACAGCGCTGGCGTCGACGCCTACCTCATCGTGCAAAACGCCGTGAGTGGTTTCATCGTCGTGGAAAACGACGATGGTGCTGGCGACACCAACGCGCGCATCGAACAGCTCTTCCCGGCCGGACGGTACGTGATCGTCGCCAACACATTCGAGGCGAATCAGATCGGTGACTACTCGCTGAGCGTGACGCGCGCGAACGCCGCCTGCCTGACATCGACGCCAATCACTACGCCATCGACGGTCAACGGAAATCTCACGGCCGCCACCTGTGTGCTCGCAGACAGCAGCTATGCGGATCGATATGCACTCACGGTCACCAGTGCCACGGTGCTGACGGCCACGATGCGCAGCGACTCGGTCGATGCGTATCTCTTCATCGAGAGCGACGCCGGCGTGTCGTCGGGGCGCAATGACAACGGCGGCGGTGGAACCGACGCCCGCGCGATCACGAATCTCGACCCAGGCTCCTACTTCATTTATGCGAACAGCTCCGGCCCGCGCGACAGCGGACCGTATACGCTGACCCTCTCGTCGCGTATTGATCCGTGTGGCGCGAGTCGCGCGGTGACGGTCGGGCAGAGCTTCACGGACACCCTTACGGGCACCGGCTGCCGACTCGCCGATGGCAGCTACGTGAAGCGCTATGCCTTCGCGGTGGCCGCGGCGGGCGCGATGCGAATCGATCTGACCAGTACACAATTCGACCCCTACCTGCTGCTGCAGCAGGCCGGTGCCGCACCGACGCTGGCCGAAGACGACGACGGTGGGCCAGGACTCAACGCGCAGCTCCTGCGCGTCTTCGAGCCGGGGAATTATGTGATCACGGCCACGAGTGCGACGTCGGGAGAGCTGGGCGAGTTCCGGCTGGCGCTTTCTGGCGCGGCGCCTGGGCCAGTGTCGGTTGCCATCACACCGGCTGCCGTCTCGCTCACGCCCGGTCTGACCCGACAGCTGAATGCGGCAGTTACGGGGAGCACCAACACTGACGTGGCGTGGAAGAGCAGCGCACCCGGCATCGCGGCGGTCTCGTCGACGGGCGAGGTGCGTGCGATCACCGCCGGCGCTGCGATCATCACCGCCACCTCTGCGGCCGATCCGTCGAAGACGGGCACCGCCGATGTGACGGTCACCGCCGGAACCGATGTCAATCTCGATGTGCCTCTGGTCTATCTCACGCAGGCGGTGCAGATGCCGGATGGCCGGATTCCGCTTGTTGCCGAGCGACCCACCGTCGCGCGTGTCTTCGTGCGTGGGAGTCGCAGCGGTCTGGCGAACGCCGCGGTCCGCCTGCGCATCTTCAACGGCGCCACACTGGTCGGGACGCTTACGGGCACCGCCGTCGTCGGCACCGCGCTGGATGAGGGGTGTTGCTCCGCTGACATCGCGGTTCCGAACGCACTCATCCGTGATGGCCACACGTATGTCGCGGATGTCGATCCGGCCAACTCCGTTGCCGAGTCGAACGAGGGAGACAATTCCTTCCCGGTCACCGGCACGTCGAAGCCGATGCGCGTGATCACTGTGCCGCCAATCAACATCCAGCTGGTGCCGATCCGGCATCAGACGACGAGCAACGTCGGGCCGGCGTCACCGGCGCTCACCCGGTTGATCAAGGAGATGTATCCGCTCGCAACCGTGAACGTGACCGTGCATGCTGAGTATGCCACGGATACGCCACCGCTCACCGACGGCGCCTCGTGGATTGGCATGCTGCGCGAAATCGAAGGGCTGCGCGCGCTCGAGAACAGCCGCCAGTTCTACTACGGCGTCCTGCATCAGCAAGTCGCAGACGGAATCATCGGCATTGCCAATCTGAGCGGCTTCGTCGGCCTCGGCATCAGCGGGCCTGACGGCATTGCCAACGAGACACTGACCCACGAATTCGGGCACAGCTTCGGTCGGCGCCACGCCCCGTCGCCCACCTGCGGTGCACCTGCCGGCGTGGACCAGAGCTTCCCGCGCACCGACGGCACCATCGGGGCGTTCGGGTTCAACGTCTCGAATGGTGCGATCTTTCCGTCGTCTCGCTTCGACATCATGGGATACTGCAGCAACACCTGGGCGAGCGAGTACACCTACCTCGGTGTGCTAGGCTATGTCCGCAGCGGCGTGATTCCGATTTCGGCATCAGTCGCGGCGACGTCTCCGGTGTTGCTGATCACCGGATCGTCGCTCGGCGGTACACTCGACGTCGACCCGGCCTTCTCGCACGCAATGACGCCGACGCCGCAGCAGACCGCCGGTCGCTTCGTTGCGGAGGGGTTGGCGAGCGATGGCCGCGTGCTGTTCAGGCATCGCTTTGATGGCACTGCCGTGGCCGATGCCGATTCGTCTGCACGCACGTTCACGATCGCGGTCCCGTACGATCCGAAGGTAGGCGGCGCGGTCGCCAGCATCTCCGTCCGTGATGACGCGAACCGAAGCCAACCGACCGTACGAGCGCGCACAGGGACGTATACCGGTGTGCCTGGTGGCGTCAGTCTGCGCGTTGACGCCGATCCGCAGCTTACCGTAAAGGCGGCCGGCGCTGGCCGATACGAGATCAGCTGGAGTCTCTCACGGTACCCATCGATGGTCGTCCGCGATCGGCGATCTGGCCGGGTGCTGGGCATCGGGCGGCGAGGCAGCATGCGCATCGAGGCGACGTCGTTGGCCGACCTCGACGCGTGGCTCAGCGATGGCGTCGGGAGCACGGCGCGCGCGCTCGGCGCGGGACAGGCGCCGTGATGCGCAGTCACGAGCTGTGCGGATCTCTCGCACTGGTACTCGTTGCCGTGAGCTGCGCCTCACCACGGGCGCACAGCCCATCAGCTGACGCCGTCGGCAGTGCGACGGATTCGGTGCTGAGGATCAGCCTCGAGCGCGGGTCGTGCCGCGGCAGCTGTCCGTCATACACCGTGTCGCTCGGCCATGATGGTCTGGTGCGCTTCACCGGCATTCGATCCGTCCGTCCGATCGGTGCGGATTCATCGCGTGTGCCGGCCGCGTCGGTGACAGCTTTGCAGACTGCCTTCGCGTCGCGTCAGTTCGCACGCGTCCCATCGACCATCGAGTATGGAACGCCTTCGTGCGGTGCATACATCGCGGATCTGCCCACGCATGTCCTCACCGTGCGCAGCGAATCTGGCGAACATCGTGTGCGATATGATGAAGGCTGTCGCGATCACCCAATGATGCTCGACACGCTGGCCCGAATGGTCGACTCGGTCAGCGGGGCCGCGCGCTGGTTCCTTTCGCCAACACGCTGACATGCACGAACTTTCAACCAACAGGCCCATGCACCGTCATCGCTTCGTGCGTTTTACCCCGCTGGGCGCCGCGCTCATGCTTATCTTCGTTTTCCCTGCGTCGATGGCAGCACAGGTTGCTCAGCGAACGGCGCCGGACCAGCCATCGAAGAACCGGGAGACTGTGGTACAGCACGATTCACTGGCGGTGCGTTTCCTGCGCGCACCCAAGGTGAAGCCGGCGGCCGGACAGAATGCTGCCCCCAGCGGTCTGTCCTCGGCCAAGTTCCGCGGCCGAGCCGAGCCGATTGAGTCGGCGCGGCCCGCAGAGACGCCGCTGCCGACGAAGAAGGCCGGCGCGAAACGCTGACGCCCCGGAGGCGCGCCCCCGATTGCCCTTCCCGTCCACGGCAGTTGCGCATCAAGCGCGGCACACGAGCAGCGCCGGCGCGTGTCGTCTCAGTCGGCTTCTCTCGTCAGCGGATCGCGTACCGGCAGGTCGACGACCGGCTGACGGTGCGACTCGGCACCGCGAGCCTCCTGGACCGGGGAACGAAATGCCCAGGCGCCGATACCGCGACAGACTTCCGCACGGGACCAGACCGCGATGCGCTGATTTGAGTATCCCACGTAGATCGCTGGCCCTCGCACCGCGATCCGTGAGACCTCGGCCGTCATGACCGGCTCCGTCCATCGGCCGCTGACGACATCGAGCACACGGAGGCGTGTCTGCATCTCTGGATTCTGCTCGATCGTGTCGAGAACGAGGAGCAAGCCAGGGCCAATCCACCTGATCTGGCGAGCCAATTCCACCGCGTAGTGCGAGCGGATGCTGCCCGTCTCCACGTCAACGATGGCGATGCCGTCGTCGCCAAGCACTGCCAACACCGGCATGCTTGACCAACAATCAACGTCAAGCCCGCTGACGATATTGAACGAGAGGTCACCGACGAGTTCCTTGGCCCAGGGCTCGAAGACGCGCAGCCTGCCAGGGCCATCGTCGCTGAGTCTGGCGCCGAACAGTGTGGTGCCAATCAGTCCAATCGCTCGCTGACCGGCGGCGACGAGATGCGAAAACCTGCCTGAGACGGAGGCGAGTCGACGTCGTGCACCGAGTCTCGATGCAGTGTCGAATGGCACCACTCGTCCGTCGTGCAGGCCAAGCAGGAATCCACGTTCGCCCCACGGCGCGACGGCAGTGATGGCATCGGCCTTCACCGCCCGCCAGCCTCCCTCAGCGCCGGAGACGAATCCCTCCAACAGCAGCGACCGCGCAAAGCAGGTCACCCCGTCGTGCGCGAGCCAGACGTCGGTGAGCCGCGAATAGTCCCAATCGCTGCGGTGTCCGGGAAGCGTCGTGATTGGGATCAGCGCGGCGGTTTCACTGCTGATGGCGTACAACACGTTGTCGCTTTCGCAGAGTCCGCTGGGCTGCAAGCTGCAGAACACACCCCGCGGACTTTCGACGGCGGGCCAGTCGTGCGTGGGGTGATCACGCAGCGGGATGCGCGGAGTCGAGCGTGAGATGGAGAGCGCGGCTCGGCGCACCCAGTCTTCGGTCGTCAGCAAGGTCGCATCCGCTTCAAACGCATGCAGTGCCGCGACGTCCCATGAGAACGCGCCCACGAACTCGCGCACGATGTCATCGGTCACGGACGCATCAATGTGGAGCTCCGCCTCGAGCCCCGGATCGCCGTCGCCGAACCGCACGATGCGCAGATTTTTCGTCAGACTGCCAGCAGCCCAATGATGGAGCGCCGCCGCGTCCGCGTCACCAATTCGTGAGCTGCTCGCATATCCGCGGTGCCAGAACACCTGTGCGCTGATACGATCCGGCCAGATCTCGATCATGAAAGGCGGACAGTACGGCGCCGCATCTGCGTCGCCGAGAGTCAGACCAGCGACACGGTACGCCATGGTCATGCTGCGATAGCCGACGGCATCTCTATGTCGCCGGCAGTCAGCATCCATCCAGCTGAAGTCGACTCGGGTCCAGAGATCGACAGCCGCGGTTTCGCCACCGAGCAGAACGAACAGATCCGCGGAGGCGTCTTTTGCCTCGGCTTTCGGGCGATCGTCAGGATTCAGCATTCTTAATGCGGTGTCCGTGAGACGAGCATCGGCTGGGAGCGCAGTCGCGCACGCCCGGCGGCGCGGAGGGGCCTTCGGATGTGAAGGTCTTAACAAACATAACCGCGAACGCAAAGTTTGCGTTCCGGTAATGCGGCAGGCGCGGCCGGCCCAACGTGAGAGAACGACGTGGCAGTGGGCCGAAACTGCTCAGTTTGCTATGAGGGAACGGTCGCAGGAGAGGAAATTCACGGGTGATCTCTGGATTTCACCCGTGGAACGCCCACGAACCCAGGCGTGGGGTGCGCTGGGCCGGGCCGGGCCGGGCCGGAGCGGACAGGACCAGACAGGCGCCGGTACGGGCCAACGCCTCACGAGCCTTGGTCGGGCATCTGGCGGGTGCCCGGACGGTCCCGAGCCTCGACCCGGAGTTTCCCCCGCCACGCCTCTTGTAGCCGAATCGCCCACGAGCACCCCGGCGCCGCGGCGTCCATCGTACAGAGCGCCACGGCACCACCGATCCCTATCGATACCCCGCCGCCTGCAGCTCAAACAACTCCGCGTAGCGACCACGCTGCGACAGCAGCTCCGCGTGCGTTCCCGACGCCTCCACCCGTCCGTCTGCGAGCACCAGAATCCGATCGGCCATACGCACGCTCGAGAACCGATGCGAGATGAGGACGCCAGTCTTGCCGCTGCTCAACTCCTTGAATCGCTCGAACACTTCGTACTCCGCGCGCGCGTCGAGCGCCGCAGTGGGTTCGTCGAGAATCAGCAGCTGCGCATCACGCATGTACGCCCGCGCAATCGCGACCTTCTGCCACTCGCCACCGGAGAGATCAACGCCTTTGCGGAACCGTTTGCCAACCGGCTGTTCGTATCCGTCCGGCAGTCTGGCTATGACCTCGCTTGCCAGGCTCCGTTCGGCGGCTGCGACGACGCGTGCCTGATCACCCCGGGCATCGATACGTCCGACAGCAATGTTGTCACCGGCGGTCATGTTGTAGCGCACGAAGTCCTGAAAGATCACACCGATGTTCGCGCGCAGCTGCTCCAGGTCGTACTCCCGCATGTCGTGCCCATCGATCAGGATGCGTCCCTCGACGGGATCGTAGAGCCGGGCGAGCAGTTTCACGATCGTCGTCTTTCCGGCGCCGTTTTCGCCGACCAGCGCCAGAACCTCACCCGCGTGCAACGTGAAGCTCAAATTCCTGACGGCCCAGCGATCGGCGTCCGGATACTGAAAACCCACGCTGTCGAACACGATGCCCTGCTGCAGCACCAGAGGAAATGGCCTCGGATCCGATGGCGTCCGGATCGCGGGCTGGATCTCAAAGAACGAGAAGAGGTCGTCCAGATAGAGCGCCTGACTGGCCGTTTGCGTGAACCCGATGAGCAGTCCTTCGAGCAGCGTGCGCAGCCGTCGGAACGAACCGGCGAGAAAGGTCAGATCGCCGATCGTGAACTGTCCGGTCAGTGTGCGAAGGACAATCAGCGCGTAGGCGGCGTAGTACCCGAGCGTGCCAAGGGACGTGAGCGCGCCGCCCCAGCCCGCACGCCGCATCGCCAGGCGCCGGTTGGCGCGATAGAACTCGGCGGCCAGCGTCCGGTATCGCTCGATGAGAAAACGGTTGAGACCGAAGATCTTCACTTCTTTCGCGGTCTCCACACTGGCGCCAGTCTGTCGGATGTAGTCCAGTTCGCGGCGATCTGCAGTGCGCGAGTAGGCCAGCGCGTAACTGCGCTCGTTGAAGTACGCTTCGCCAAGGAAGGCGGGAATCAGCGCCACGAGGAGCAGCAGAATGAGCCATGGTGCATAAGCCACCATGCCAACGCCGAACGTTGCGATGGTGATCATGTCCTGCACCTGAGCGAACAGCTGATTCATCAGCGACATGCGCCCCGAGGCCTGTCGGCGTGCGCGTTCCAGCTTGTCCTGTTGCTCGCTGTCCTCGAAGTCTTCGAGATCGAGCGATGCGGCGTGCTCCATCAGTCGGATGCTGGTACTGTTTGAGAACTGTTCGGCCAGCAATGCGTCGAACAGTGCCACCAGCCGGCCCAGCACATCGGCGCCGACGGCGAGCGTCAATTCCGCCGCAAGCAGCCAGAGCAACCGTTGCGACGACACGCTGCGAAGCCACTCGCCGATGCCGAGTGGCGCACCACCGATCGTGGTGCGTGCGATCACCTCGTCGATGATCAGCTTGCCCACGTAGAGCGTGATCACAGGGAGCACCGCGCGGACCAGTCGCAGCAGCACGGTATACGTCGTCAGCGTCTTGCTGGTGGCCCAGATCAGGGCCAGAAATGGCGGAATGTTCCGGATCGCGCCGAGGCGCTCCCGGAACGTGCGAGTGGGAGGCGTCGAGCCACGCAGTGACGTGTCGGGCACAACGGGCGGCGGGCGCGGCGGCATGACGCAGGATACCGCGCCCCAACAAGCAGGGATACTGGCCGGACGGGAAAACGATTCTACGACGTCGTCACGTTCAGGGACTCTGCCGGTGCGGTCGACCTCGCGCTGTTCGCGATGGCGGCCCACGCACCAAGATCGAGCGGTGCCAAGGGGACCGTCAGTCCGATCCTCCGAACCTGGGGGTGAGGGCGGCAAGCGACACGCGAGCCACGATCATATGAGACTCGGATTCACGAATGCCTGGACCCCGCACGATTGCTCACATCGACCGGTGCACACTGCGCCCACCGGTGACTGACTCGCCGACAGCGGGGCCGGAGTGCACGGCGGGCCAATCCCGTCACGGCGCAGACCGCCGGCAGCGATCTGGCGCGTGAAGCTCTGGATTGCAGGCGTCGAGCGTGCGTGTCACTCAGCAGCGATCGCGCGGGCGGCGGCGGCCACCGCTCGCCACATCCGGATGTCGAGCGGGTTGTCAGGGGCCTGCAACCCCACTGCTTCAAGCTCCCGCGAGACGCGATCGAACCGTTCGCGCAGATGCCGGGTGCGCGCGGCGGCGGCCAGCGCCTTCGCATTCGCTTCGACCCAGGTGGCGAGCGCCTGCAGCAGGCAGGCGAGTGTGGCCTGTCCTGTCGGATTGAGTGGGCCGACGACCGCCCAGACAGCATCAGGGAGGGCAGGCCGCAGCTTGAGTTCACACAGGAAAAGCGTGAGGCGAATGTCGCGGTGTCGGCGAGCGTCAGGCACTCCATCAGCGCCGACCGGCAAGTTCACCAGCTCACTCCAGGAGGCCATCCACTCACGCGCGGCCGCGAGCGAGGCAGGCGCCGGTCGCTCGGTCGACGGCCATCCACGGTCGCAGAGCACGATCCACGCGAGCGATTCGGCATCGAGCGCTTCCTGCGCTGCGGCCAGATCGAGGTCGCTGTCTGCACAACAGAACTCGAGCGTTGAGGCGACGCGGCCGGCGAGTTCTGTGCGATCGGATCCCCCGCGCAATCGCTCGAGTCGGGAGCCCTGCGCCCGGGGTTGGAAGATCGCGGCAAGCGCGTGAGGCGTTCTCATCATAGGTGACTGTCGTGGCTGGAACCCGCTGGACGGACGGCGGGGGCGATGGGAAGCCGATACCCATGCCGCGGTCGGCTTCCCTTCCCGTCTGTCGACGCACGGACACCGCGCAGGTCACGTCGCTATGTTCCCCTGCGGACATTTCCACAGGAGCGCACGCGGTGGTTCAGGCCAGTCCCAAGTCGCAGACGGAATACGATGTGATCGTCGTCGGATCGGGTGCCGGCGGTGGCATGGCCGCATACCAGCTGGCGGTCGCCGGTCTGAAGGTGTGCGTGCTCGAAGCGGGACGCAGCTACGATCCGGTGCGCGAGACACCAATGTTCAAGCTGCCACGCCAGGCGCCGTTGCTGGGTGCCGGTACGAAGCACAAGCCCTTCGGCTTCTATGACGCGACGGTGGATGGCGGCTGGGAGGTTCCGGGCGAACCGTACACCAACGCGCCCGGAACGGACTTCAAGTGGTGGCGTTCCCGGATGCTCGGTGGCCGGACGAACCATTGGGGCCGCATTTCGCTCCGCATGGGCGAGTACGACTTCAAGCCAAAGACACGCGATGGGCTCGGCGCCGACTGGCCGATGACGTATGACGAAATGGCGCCGTACTATGACCGCACGGAGATGCTGATCGGCGTCTACGGCGGCGACGACAACCTGGAGAACACCCCAGGATCACCGCCAGGCGTGCTGCAGCCGGCGCCGGCGCCACGCGCGCCGGAATTGCTGACGAAGAAGCATGCAGCGCCTTTGGGCATTCCTGTGATTCCGGCGCACCTGGCCATCATGACGCAGCGGCAGGATGCCGACGTGTTGCCGAAGAAGATCCACCCGAACAATCCACTGGCGCAAAAAGTGCTTGCCCAGTCGATGCGGCAGCGCGCCGCCTGCCTCTGGGCCACGCCCTGCGGGTGGGGGTGTTCGGTGAAGGCGAATTTCCAGTCGACGACCGTGCTGCTCCCGCCCGCGATGATGACCGGCAACGTCGACATCGTACCCGATGCGATGGTCCGTGAACTGATCATCGATGCCAGCGGCAAGGCGACCGGCGTGCGCTACATCGACAAGACGACGCGCACCGACCGACAGGTGAAGGCTCGTGTCGTCGTGCTCGCGGCCAGCGCCTGCGAAAGTGCGCGCATCATGCTCAACTCCAGGAGCGCGCTCTTCCCGAATGGTGTGTCCAACAGCAGTGGGCTGGTGGGCAAGTACCTGATGGACACCGTGGGTGCCGGCATTGGCGGCCAGATCCCAGCGCTCGAGAACCTGCCTCCGCACAATCAGGACGGTGCCAGCGGCATGCATATGTACGTGCCATGGTGGGAATACAAGAATCAGCTCGCGGGCAAGCTCGGATTTGCGCGCGGCTATCACATCGAGTTCGGCGGTGGGCGCGACATGCCCGGCCCGGGAATTTTCGGGGGCCTCGAGAGCTACACCAACGGCGCCTACGGCAAGCGCTTCAAGGAAGAAGCACGTCGCTACTATGGCAGCTTCATGTACTTCTCCGGTCGCGGCGAGATGATCCCGAACGAGGACTCATACTGCGAGATCGACCCGAACGTGGTGGACCAGTGGGGCATTCCGGTCCTGCGATTCCACTGGAAGTGGTCCGACCATGAAACGAAGCAGGCCGCGCACATGGTCAAGACGTTTGCCGAGATGATCACGGCGATGGGCGGCAAGGTGCAGGGCACGGTGCAGACGGATGGCGCCAAGGTGATTGCGAACGGTGGTGAGATCATTCACGAAGTCGGAACCTGTCGCATGGGCACCGACCCGAAGACGTCGGTACTCAACCAGTACGGCCAGTCGTGGGACGTGAAGAATCTCTTCGTTGCCGATGGCTCAGTGTTTGTGTCGAACGCCGACAAGAATCCGACGTTGTCGATCCTCGCGCTGGCGTGGCGCACCTGTGATCACATCATGGCCGAAATGCAGCGGGGGAACATCTGATGCATGACGAGCAGCAGACGGAACAGCGCACGGAGCAACCCGGCGCACAGGGCGATGCGGCCACGCCACCGATGGATCGGCGTGAGGCGCTGAAAGTCATCGCCACCGTGGCGGCGAGCGTAACGCTGGTCGAAGGGCTCGCACCACTGACGGCCGACGCGCAGCAGCCCGTCGCGGCAGGGGGCCGGCGAGGAGCCCTGCCAGCTGCGCCAGTCCCGGCAAAGGCAGGGCCACGCGGCACCGCGACCGATCCTGACCTGATCACACCGACGTCAAACTGGCCACGATTGCTGTCCGTCGCAGAGATGACGACACTGGCCGCGCTCTGCGACATGATCATCCCGGCGGACGACAAGAGCCCGAGTGCATCGACGGTCGGTGCGCATCGTTACATCAACGAGTACGTCAGCGCACCATACGACTGGGCCGAACGCGCGCTGGTTCGTGTTCGCGGCGGTCTCGCCTGGCTCGACGTCGAGAGTCAGCGTCGCTTTGCGCGGCGCTTCACGGCGCTGACGTTGGCAGAACGAACGCAGATTTGCGATGACATCTGCTTTCTTCCGAAGGCGAAGCCGGAATTTCAGGCGGCGGCGCGATTCTTCGATCAGATCCGCGACCTCACCGCGAGTGGCTTCTACACGACCGACGCCGGCATGAAGGATCTGCAGTACATCGGTAATGTCCCGCTGGCGAAGTTCGATGGCCCACCCCCGGAAGTGTTGCGGCACCTCGGGCTGCTGTAGGCGCCGGGCCGCAGTCCCTTCGCCCTCACCGTGGGCGAAGGGGCGTCAGTTCCACGCGGCGGATTTCGACGGCAGCTCCTTCGGCTTGGATGGCGATCCGCCCGCGGTCGGCGGTGGCTTTGGTGCCGCGGTTGACAAGGGTTCCGTTCACCCAGACGGTGATCGTGCGCCCTCGCGCCTCGACGACCATCCGATTCCATTCGCCGAGGGGCCGCTCGAGACCATCGAGCAGATGCTTGATATGCCGACCCTTCCCTTCCGTGATCCCCCACTGCTCGCGCGGACCACGGCGACGAACCATGTCAGGCACCGTGATGTCCTCGACGATGCACCAGAAGTCGCCTGCGTTCCCCGATTGCATCTGGACCTCGATCGACCTCGGGAACATTCCGTACAACGCGCGTGGTGTGGACGCGTGAAGCAACAGTCCGGCGTTGCCTGGCGTCCCGGGAAAGCGATACTCGACTTCGATCCGGTAATTGCGAAACGACGAATCCGAGATCAGGTGACCCTCCGGCGCGGCTGCGATCATGAGCAGTCCGTTGCCCACAGTGAACGGTGAGCGCAGGCTCGGTGTGGTGTCGATCGCGGGAACGTCGATGTGCCACCCCGCCAGGGTCGTGCCGTTGAAGAGAGGGCGACTCTGCGCCGCAAGCGTTGTGGTCCAGCAGGCAAGCGCGCAGACGACAAAATGGAGACGGAGCACAGACAGGACCTCCCTCGGACGGTTAAGGTGGCGCAAGTCGGCGGACGAGCCGGAGCGGCGCGGTGGACGTGGGCGTCTGTGCGACATCGGATGGCACTCGCTCATCGAACGCGGCCGAAGACGGCGATGGCCTGCGGACGAAGCACAATCGTTTGCGCTCCCTCGTCGCCGATGATCAGCGGCTGCCACGCCGACGGATACAACGCAGTATAGCTGGCGCGAGGCTCCAATCCGCTCACCGTCAGTGCCGCGGCATCGCGCCCCACATTGATCGCGATGACCGTCTCATCATTGCCTGAGCGTCGCACGAAACTCAGCGTCGACCCGTCAACCACGACGTCCGAATAGCTGCCCTGCGCAATGGATGGACGGGTGATGCGCAGGCCGATCATCGCCTTGTAAAAGTGAAAGATCGAGTCCGGGTCGGCGCGCAACGCGGCGTAGTTGTTCCAGTCGGCGTTGACCGATCTGGCGCGAAACGGTGTGCCCGTGGTGAAATCGGGGCGGCCGTCACCATGGTTCCAGCTCATCGGGGTACGCAGGCTTTCATCTGCGCTCATGTCGCGGCCCGAGGCCATGCCGAGCTCCTCGCCGTAGTAGACGAACGGCACGCCGGGTTGCAGCAGGTACATCGCGGCGGCCAGCTTCATCATCTCGAGGTTGCCCTGCAGCCGGTCCCAGACACGCGCGCCGGCGAAGGCATCGTGGTTGGAGAGCAGCGTGGCGATACCGGGGGGCGCGATCGGTGGAAAGCCCGCCACCAGCTCGAGCGATCGCGTATCGCCAAGCGCGGCGGCGATCAGGTCGTGGTGATGGCCGAACGCGAACGCGCTGCCGCCGGGATGCGTGGAGGCAAATCCGATCGGGTCGGCTGGGGCCTCACACACCATGTACCGATTCTCGTACGTATCGATCAGCCGTTCGAGTCCAGCGACGATCTCGTAGCTTTCGCGTTGGTTCACGTACTCACACTTGCTCGTTTCGATCAGGTTGCCGACGGCATCGAATCGGAAACCATCGATGCCGCGATTCAGCCAGAACCGCAGGTTATCGTGATGCCAGGCGACGACATCGGGATTTCGCATGTTCCAGTCCGGCATCTGATCCCAGAACGCCCCGAAATAGAAGCCAGTGGCATCAGCGTGCCAGGGATCGCCGCCGTAGATGCTCCACCCGTCAGGCTTCACCGGCTCCCAGAGGAACCAGTTCCGGAACTCACTCTCGTCATTGAGCCGGGCATTGATGAACGCCGGGTGCTGCGCGGCGCTGTGATTCATCACGTAGTCGAGGATCACACCGATGCCGCGGGCGTGCGCTGCTGCGACCAGTGCGTCCAGATCGTCCATCGTGCCGTACTGAGGCTCGACGGCGCGATAGTCGGTCACGGCGTAGCCGTGGTCGCGGTCCTGACTCGGCATGATCGGCATCAGCCAGAGTCCGGTGATGCCGAGTCCCTTGAGATAGTCGAGGCGCGCAATCAGGCCCGGCAGGTCACCGATCCCATCGCCATTGGAATCCTGAAAGGCGCGGACGAACACCTGGTACATCGCACCGAACTGCCAGCCAGGCGGCAGGGTGGACCCGGGATCGGCGTTGGGAACTGGGGCGTAGGAGTCGTCGTGCGGCATTTGGAGTCCGGGAAACATTGGGGAAAACGAGCGCTGCCCTCACGCCACTCTTCTGGCTGGGCCCGGCAGGTGCTCGTGGCGTCGTGCGCAGACGCGACGCCACGAGCACCTGAGGCTGCTCAGTGAGAAGAATTCGTGAATGACAGCGGTTATCTATTGCAGGCTTTGTTGAATTCCACGCCCACCACCTCAGGAGCTCACCATGCGCAGTTCACTGATTCGCCTGACCGTCGCGCTGCTGGTCCTCGCCGCCTGCGACAAGAAAAAGTCAGCGCCGACTGAAACAGGCATGAGGATCGATGTTCGGTCGCTGCCCGGCGCGCCAGCCGTGCTGAACGCGCCAACTGGCCTGACCCGCGCGGGCTGACGTTCCGCAGTCGGCGATTCTGCGGGAGGACACTGGCCCGCAGGGTCACCGCGCACCATCGAGCGCAAACGCGATCAGCTCGGCATTTTCGCCGCCGCCGCTTGCGACGACGATGTATTGCACACCGTTGGCCCCGCGATATGACACGGGGTTGGCATACCCGCGTCCGGCCGGCAGCTCGAACTGCCAGAGGACGCGCCCAGCACGCGTGTCGAGTGCATACAGCACGTTGCCGCCACCCGTCGCGAAGAGCAGCCCGCCTTTCGTCACGGTGCCGCCGGGCGCGCCGGCGACACCAAGAGGCGGCAGCGTGATGTTCCTGAGCAGCGGATGCGCCCGGATGGACGGCGTGTCGCCGAACGTCACCTGCCAGCGCGTGGCGCCAGTGTTCAGATCGATCGCCGTCATCGTGCCATACGGCGGCTTGATCAACGGCAGCTGTTCCGGGGGCGCGTGATCGTTCCGCCCTGAGTCCGGGTCGGCCGTGACCCCGATGCCGCTGCGCGGCAAGTCCGCGGTGTATTCGAATCCAATGGTGTCATTCGGTGTGCCGCGCTGAATGCGATAGAGCGCCGGGCTGTTGGTCGCCTTGACGAAGAGAGTGTGTGTGCCGGGGTCGTATGACGTACTGCCCCACCCTGCTCCGCCGATGGCGCCAGGCATCGTGATGGTCCCCTGCAGCGACGGAGGCGTGAAGAGTGGTCCACTGCGGTACTTCCGGAACTCCGTCAGCGCGCGCTGCTTCAATTCCGGCGTGAAGTCGATCAGGTCTCCCTCGGCGACGGATTGCCGGGCAAAGGGCGCCGGCAACGTCGGCATCGGCTGCGTCGGCGCGGCGCGTTCGCCGGGGACGTCGCTGGCAGGCACAGGGCGTTCCGGGATCGGCCAGATCGGCTGGCCTGTGAGGCGATCGAGCACATAGATCCAGGCCGTCTTCGATGGTACGGCGACGACATCGCGCGGACGGCCGCGCCAGGTGATCGTCGCCAGCACTGGAGGCGCGGGCAGGTCGTAGTCCCACAAACCGTGATGCACCACCTGATAGTGCCAGACGCGTCTACCCGTGCGCGCGTTCAGCGCGACCACGGATTCGGCGAACAGATTGTCGCCCTTCCGATCGCCGCCATACCAATCGTTCGTGGGAGTCGACACCGGCAGGAAGAGCAGCCCACGCTTCGCATCAAGACTCATCGGGGCCCACACATTGGTGTGACCCATGTATGCGTAGGCGCCCTCTTCCCAGGTCTTCCACCCGTACTCGCCGGAATCCGGCACGGTGTGAAAGCTCCAGACCCTCGCGCCGGTGCGGACGTCGAAGGCCTGTACGTCTCCCGGCGGATCGTTGCGATACCGCAACCGATCACCGACGCCGTTGCCGACGATCACCAGGTTGCCGTAAACCACTGGCGGCGAGGTGTTGGTGTAGTGCGCGCGGTTGGTGCGGCGGCGTAATTGTGCGGTGAGATCCACTGCACCGTCCTCGCCGAACGATGGAATCGGCTTGCCGGTGGCGGCATCGATGGCAATGAGCTTCCAGCGGGCGTTGATGAAAACGCGTCGCTCGCGCGGTGTCGACCAGGTTGCGACACCACGATGCACGAAGCCGGTGCCGTTCGATGGCTGGCCCATGCGCCAGACTTCAGGGTCGTACTTCCACAGTTCGCGACCGGTACGGGCGTCGAGAGCTGCGACCGCCGCATATGGTGTGGAGACGAAGAGCGTATCGCCAACGATGACCGGGGAGGCCTGAAACAGGCCGGGTCGGGACGCCTTCTGCGCCGCACTCGCCGGCACGTCGCGCTCGCCGGTGCGCCAGCGCCACGCGACGTTGAGACGGCCGACGTTCGTGCGGTCGACATCGGCAATCGGCGCGTACCGCATCGCCCCAGGATCGCCGCTCGGTGTTGGCCAATCGACGCGCTGCGCGGCAGCAGAAACGGCAACGCTGCACAGGAGCAGCGTGGTGAGCGGCGGCACACACCACCAGCGCTTTCGCAATTGGCTCAGAGTGATCATCGCGAGAACATGGCACCGTGGGCACACTGGCTCCATCCCCCACGGCAACACACACCTACCGAGGTCAGCCATTACCACGTCGCTGGCGTCACTCAGCGTGGCCTTCCCCGAGCGCCTCCGAGCGTCGTGAGCATCGCATGCTTCAGTGTGGCACACGCGCTGCCGACACAGAGAGGGAGCCCCGGAGAGGCCAGGCGTTGCTCCGGGGCCCCTCCTTACCGTCACGTGACCAGCCTGTGGAAGAATCCAAGCGACTGGAGAGCCTTCTCAATCTCGACGTTCTCGACTCCGCGCCTGAGCGTGAATTCGATGCACTGGTCGCGGCCGCAGCACTCGTGTGCGACGTGCCGATCTCGCTCGTCAGTCTGATCGACAGCGACCGCCAGTGGTTCAAGGCCAACCACGGCCTGACCGGGGTGACAGAAACCGCCCGGGATGTGGCGTTCTGTACCCATGCCATCGCCGACGTCGGCATTCTGGAGATTCCGGACGCGAGAAACGACGCCAGATTCGCTGACAATCCCCTCGTTACCGGCGCGCCAGATATCCGGTTTTACGCCGGCGCGCCTCTGCGCCTCAGCTCAGGCGCTTCGGTTGGTACGCTCTGCGTCATCGATCGCGAACCGCGCACGCTGACCGCAAAACAGCGCGCGGTGTTGGCCCACCTCGCCGAGGCTGCGGCCCAGGCACTCGAATCACGTCAGAAGGCCCGTGCCTTCCTGACCAGCGAGGCGCGATTTCGCACGCTGAGCGAGTCATCCCCGCTCGGCGTATTTGCGACCGACGCGGAGGGTGGCTACACGTACACCAATGGACGCTGGCAGGAGATCTATGGTCTGTCGGCCGACGAGGCCACAGGAACGGGCTGGAGCAACACCCTGCATCCCGATGATCGTCAGGCCGTGTTCGCCGAATGGCAACGAACAGCGGCTGAGCGCTTGGACTTCGATATGGAGTTCCGGGTGCAGCGCGCGGACGGCAGCGTGCGACACGTGCGGTCGATGTCACGGCCGATCCTCGATCACGATGGCCGCGTCACGAGCTACGTCGGCTCCGTCACGGACGTCACCGACCGCAACATGCGGGAGGTGCAGTTGCGCCGCAGCGAACAGCTTCTCAACCGTACCGGTGAACTGGCGGACGTTGGCGGCTGGGAGCTTGATCTGGCCACGGGTGCGTTGATGTGGTCGACGCAGACTTGCCGGATTCACGGCGTCCCGGACGAGTACCAGCCGCGACTCGACGAGGCGATCAACTTCTACGCCCCTGAAGCCAGACCCGTGATCGAAGCCGCTGTCGCTCAGGCGATCGCCGACGGCTCCGGTTGGGATCTGGAACTGCCATTCATTCAGGCGTCGGGCGCCAGGATCTGGGTCCGTGCCGTCGGCTATGCAGAGTTTTCCGGGGAAAAGCCGGTTCGGTTGTTGGGGGCATTCCAGAACGTGACCCAGCGCGTCGAACAGCGGCGTGATCTCGAAACGACGCACGACCGAATGTCACTCGCCACCGAGAGCGGCGGCATCGGCGTGTGGGATTTTGACGTGCGGACCGGCGAGCTGCTGTGGGATCCCCGGATGTACCACCTCTACGGCTTGTCGCCGAGCAGCGAGACTGCCGCGTACGGCCTGTGGCTGCGTCACCTGCATCCGGATGATCGCGCCGACACGGAGGAGGCCTTGCGCCTCGCGCTGGCGGGCACGCGCGAGTTCCGCACGGAATTTCGCATCATCTGGGAAAATGGCAGTGTGCATCACCTCCGGGCGGCGGCGCGCGTCACACGGGACGATTCAGGAGCCGCGCTGCGCATGGTCGGCGTCAACTGGGACGTGACCTCACTGCATCAGCTGGCAGCCGAGCTGGCCGATCAGCACGAGCTGCTGCGGGTTACGTTGCAGTCGATCGGCGACGCGGTGATCACGACGGACGGGGCAGGCTGTGTGACGTGGCTGAATCCGATCGCCGAACGCATGACCGGCTTGCGGTCTGCAGACGCCATTGGCATGCCGCTGACCGCGGTATTCCACATCGTTCACAGCGAGACGCGCGAGCCGGCAATCAATCCGGTGACCGTGTGCCTTGGGACAGAACAGACGCAGTCACTCGCGCCGAGCACCGTGCTGATCTCGCGCGCCGGCGAGGAGTATGGCATCGAAGACTCGGCGGCGCCGATCCGAAGTGCACAGGGGACGGTCCTTGGGGCGGTGCTCGTGTTCCACGATGTCACCGAGCAGCGTCGATTGACAGGCGAGATGAGCCATCGAGCCGCGCATGACGTCCTGACCGGTCTTCTGAATCGAACCGAGTTCGAGAACCGATTGCAGCGGACGCTGGATCAAGCGCGGGAGAACGGAACGGAGCACGCCATGCTCTTCATCGATCTGGATCAGTTCAAGCTCGTCAACGACACCTGCGGCCATTCGGTCGGTGACATGCTGCTGCAACAGATCGCCAGGTTGCTCACAGCCGCAGTCCGTGGTGGTGATATCGTGGCACGAGTGGGCGGTGACGAATTCGCGGTGATTCTGCCGCACTGCACCTCAGAGCAGGCACACCGAGTCGCGCAACAGATCTGCGACAGTATGGACGACTACCGTTTCGTCCATGACGGACGGCGATTCCGGATCGGTACCAGTATCGGACTGGTACCAGTCGACAGCCGATGGGCCACGATCGCAACCGCGCTTCAAGCCGCCGACACATCGTGCTATGCGGCGAAAGACGCCGGTCGCAATCGGGTACATGCCTGGTTCGAGTCCGACCATGCGACCAGTACTCGCCACGGAGACGTCGCGTGGGCGGCGCGACTCGAGGAGGCGCTGGATCAGAGCCTGTTCGTTCTGCATGCGCAACGCATCGAGACGCTCGGCGCGGAGCAGCACGGCTTACATGCCGAGGTCCTGATCCGAATGCAGGAGGTGGACGGCACCTTGATACCGCCAGGCGCCTTCCTGCCAGCGGCCGAGCGTTTCCATCTCGCAACTCGCGTTGACCGGTGGGTCCTGCAGCATGTCCTCGACGCGCTCAGCACGCTGCCCGATCTCGCACGCGTTCACACGCTCTGTGTGAACGTGTCGGGGCAGTCGATCGGTGATCGCGCGTTTCACCGTCAGGCACTCGCCGCGCTGGCGACGGCCGGACGAGGGGTCTGCGAACGTCTCTGCCTCGAGATCACGGAAACGACTGCCGCAACCAACATGGCCGACGCATCCGCATTCATCGAGCAGGTTCGCACGCTTGGTGTGCGAATTGCGCTGGACGATTTCGGCGCGGGCGCGTCATCGTTCGGCTATCTGAAGACGCTGGCGGTGGACATGCTGAAGATCGACGGCCAATTCATCAAGGACCTGCTCGACGACCCGCTCGACGATGCCGCCGTTCGGTGCTTTGTGGACGTGGCCCGCGTCGTTGGTGTGAAGACAGTGGCCGAGTTCGTGGAGACGCCCGAGGTGCATGCGCGGGTCCGCGAACTGGGCATCGACTTCGCGCAGGGCTTCCTGCTGCATCGTCCGGAGCCGCTCGCGCTGGTCCTCGACCGTGTGGTGCGGCGGGCTTCGATCCATGACGTGTCGAGCGACGCGCGGTTGCACAGCCTGGCGTAAGGCGCCTCGTGGGAAGGCGCTGTAGCTCCGGCGCCAGCCCTCCAGAGAACCGCCCCTCCGGGCGCCACGCTCCACTGGTCATCGGCCGCGCCCCGGGCGTTTCCGCGACGGTATCCTGCCGGAGCGACGGGCCGGTCGCCCATTGCAGGACGGAGTACCCTAGATTTCCGGTTCGCCGGGCGCAGCATCTTGCGCCTGGGTCTCCGCCACCGCGGTCGTCATCGCGGTGCCCGCCCCCTCCGGTCGACATGCCACCTCGCTCCTCCACAAAGCCAGTACCGCGCGCCGCAGCGCCATCGATAAGCCCATCAAAAACAGCGAAGCGACCGTCACGCCGCCGCGGTCAGGGCGACGCGTCCCTCTCGTCAATGCCCACGGGCCGCGCTGCCTACGCGGAGACCCGGGTGTGGCTGGTCAGGCAGCACGGCCTCACCTGCGCGTACTGCGCGAAGCGCCAGATTGCGGCAAACATCACGCTCGATCACGTCGCTCCGCGCCGCGGCATGACGGCCTACGATCGTCGCGACAACCTGGTGCTCTGTTGTCTGGCGTGCAACATCGCAAAGGCCGACAAGACGACGATGGCATGGTTGCTGGCGAGGCGCAGTCGCGCCGTCCAGCTCGTGCGTTTTGGCGGCCACCTCAGTCAGCTGCTGGTTGAAATGGCGAAGGACCTGGCCGGACCGGACGGCGTGGCGCTGGCGGAGCGACTGGCTGATCCGGACTACCCGTATTCCGACTGACGAGCGCGCGGCTGATATGATTCAGCGACGTCCAGCTGCGGACCATTCTCGCTGACCGCCTCGTTCCGGGAGCCACATGCGTACACCGTACCTCCGCGTCTTCACGTTCAGCGCTCTCCTGCTGCCAGGCGTCGTCGCTCAGCAGCTCGGCGCGCAGGCCGCAACGGGCACCGCCCCGACTGCCGCGCGCGCTGCCGACCCGAAAGATGTCGCATCGCTCGACGCCATCGTCGCGGCCCTGTACGCATCGATTTCGGGGGCCAAAGGCGTTCCCCGCGACTTCGATCGGATGCGGACACTGTTCGCGCCCAATGCCCGGTTGATTCCGACTGGGCTCGGCTCCGATGGCACGGCACGGATGCGCAACTGGAACGTCGAAGAGTATGTCGCCGCCGCAGGTCCAGGGCTGGTCGCCAATGGATTCTTCGAGCGGGAGATCGGGCGCACGACGACATCGTACGGCAATGTCTGGCACATCATGAGCGCCTACGACTCGCGCAATACGCTGGAGTCGCCTCCGTTCGCTCGCGGCGTGAACAGCATTCAGCTCTTCAAGGGGCCGGACCGCTGGTACGTCGTGACCATTTTCTGGGACAGCGAGCGCCCGGGCAATCCGATTCCGGCGGAACTGCTGAAGCATACCCCTTAGTGCATTCGCGCACGCGCTGGGAGGCCGCAAAGGCGCGGCCCCGAGCCGAGGCAAACGTTGCACGTGACGCAGACAGTGCACCAGCTTTTTGAGGCAGCGCGCGAAACAGTGTTGTGATCAACAGAGATCGTTGCGCCGCTCATACGGAACGAGCTCTCCCAGCACACAGTACCGCGCCAGAAGTCGGAGGTAGGCCGCCCAGCAGAACGACGAGATCCGCATATGCGGTGTCGGCCCGCGCCAACCGCGATGGCCCGAAGGCAGGATGGTGTCCTCCCGAGCGTGGTCAACGCTGCATCACGGCCTGCGAGCGAGCATCCGGTCCAGCGCCGCGCGATCGAGTACGCGCCCGGTCGCAATCACCGCACGAATGCGTCGGACGTTGTTGATGTCACGGATCGGGTCGGCGTCAAGCAGGACGAGGTCAGCCACGTGCCCGGTCGCGATCCGTCCGCTCGTCTCACTCCTCCGCAGGTAAGCGGCCGGTCCGGTAGTCGCGGCCGCGAGCGCCTCCCTCGGTGTCAGGCCCGCCTGCACCAGTGCTGCCAGTTCATCGTGCAGCGAAAACCCGGGCACGAGGCAGGCGTTCGACAGGTCCGACCCTGCAAGCAGCGAAATCCCCGCGGCGTGCTGCTCACGAACGTCGCGAAGAAAGCCATCGAAGAATCGACTGCGCACGGAGTCCGGCGCGCTCATGATGCCAGCGACGGTTCCTTCGCAGGCAACGCGCCCGAGGGAGTCAAGGTACTGAAATGCCGTGGTCGTCAGCGCCCGCCGATCGCGTAACTCGAGGACGATCGTCGGGACCAGAAACGTGCCGCGCTCGCGCATCTGCTTGGCGTGCGCCGCGCACCGGACCGGATCGCGCAACCCTGCATAGGCCAGCCGTTCAGAGTACCACGCGGCGTAGCCCTCGCGTACCCAGCGAGTGAGCGCACGATCAATTCTCGTTCGAGCGGAATCGACGCAGACGTCAGTGATGTCCATGCCATTGTGCTCGATGCTGCGCTGACCAGCAGCGACCGCCTCGGCTGACGTGACACTGAGCGGGATGTGGCCGGCGAACGACAGACCATTCTCCTTCGCCGCCGCGGCGATCGCGAAGTACGCGTCGCGCGGGAGCGATCCATACACCTTCAGGAAGTCCACTTCGACGCGCCGCAACGAATCGACTGCCTGACGCGCCTCGGCAGCGTTGGTCATGTGCCACGCCACTGACTGACTCCACCGGAACTTCGGGCCGTCAAGCAATGGCCCCGCCGCGACGATCCGCGGTGTCATGACATAGCGCCCGGCAGCGATCTGCGCTCTGATGGCCCGCAGCGTATCGAGGTGACTGCCCATGTCTCGGAAGCCGGTCACGCCATTTGCCAGGAACAGGTCGAAGACACGCTGCTGCCGGGCGGTGTCGGTGCTCTGCATGGCGTGCACATGCATGTCCCAGAGTCCAGGGATGAGGAACTTCCCACGTCCATCAACACGCGAAGCTGAACGCGGAATTGCCACACGATCCGCAGGCCCCACGCGCAGAATGCGTTCACCGCGTACTACCACTGTCTGCCCGCGCATTCGAGTGCCGGCGGCCACGTCGATGGTGGTGACATTGGTGATCGCGACCACCGGAACCGGTGGTGCCTGCGCAAGCAGGGCGGGAGCACGCGACAGGGAACAGACCGCGACGGCGGTCAGACGAGAGATGGGGCGGCAGCGCATGAGGAACCGGCGATGTGGACGCGGTGGGAGGAACACGTTGGATGCACCGAACGCAAAAAGGGTTGGTACAGGCGATCGCCGCGGCGACGTCGCGCGCCCAGCCGACAACTCCCGATGCCGACGCCGACCGGTTAGCATGCCGTCTGGGTTCGCGAACTCCCCGTTGAAGATTCGTATGCCACCTGATAAGCCAGTCGAGCTCCCTGCCGTGCGGCGTCGGTGGACGCGGGGGGCGTTTTACATCCATCTCTGGCTGGGCGTCGTCGCGACGCTCACCCTGGTGTCGATCTCCATCACCGGCGTCCTGCTGAATCACAAACGTGGCCTCGGCCTGATGCCGGAAGTGCCACACCAGACCGATGCGCCGCTTCGCGCGTCGGTCTCGCTCGACTCGCTCGCCCGCTCGGCGCTGCTGGCCGCTCCCATCGCAGCGCGCGACGGGTGGAACGGAGGGATGCCGGTGGATCCCGCACTGATCGACCGGATGGACGTGCGGCCGCGGAACGGCTTCGTCAAGGTGCGTCTTCGTGATCGCAGCAACACCGAGGTGACGGTCGATCTCGCCACCGGACGAACGCTGCACGTTGGCGCGCGCAACGACGTCTTCCTCGAGAAGCTCCACTCCGGTGAGATCTTCGGCGACGGTTTCGTCCTTCTCTCGGATGTCGGGGCCATCGCGTTGATCGTGACGCTGATTACGGGCTACTGGCTCTGGCTCGCGCCGCGGCTGGCGCGCTCCCGCCCATCAGGTGACGCGTGAACACGCTCCATCAGATCGTACTCGTGATTGGGCTTGCCGGTGTGCCGATCATGCTGCTGGTGGCCGGACATCGCCTGCGGCGCGCATCGGCCCGGCGTCAGCGCGTTTTCTGGGGCGCGCTGGTCGGCCACGTTGTGGCCTGCTGCGCGGCGCTGATTGCCAGCCTCGTACCGCCAATCGGCTGGCTCGGCACGGATCTGCTGCGTGGCGCCGCTGGCGTATGGGGGCTGGTCGTCCTGCCGCTGATCGGCGTCGCTTTTGGTTCGTTCACCCGTTCCCCACACTGACATGCTGCGAATCGCGATCGCGACGGTACTGCTGGCGCTGCAACCATCGGCGAGCAGAATGCACGGCGTCGTCGGGCTCTGGTCGCCATCGGCGGATGACACATCTGCATTACTGACCGACGGATCGAAGTGGAGCGGACAGTCCTCGCGCGAGTCGCTGGTACCAATCGGCGAAGCGCTGTTTGGCACGGCAACGGAGTCCTTTCTTGCGAACGCCAGCTCACAGAACGCATTCCCGATCGCGATCGATCGCGAGACGCGCGACTTCCGCAGTGGGACGCTGCGCGTCGACTTCAAGCTGATCTCAGGTCCGACCGATCAATCGGCAGGGATCGTGCTCGGGATGCAGCCCACAGGCGAGTACCACTTCGTGCGCTACAACACCAAGGATGGCAATCTCGCTCTCTGGGGGTTCGCGGCCGGAGAGCGGCGCGTAATCTCGAAGGGCGCAGGGCTGAAGCAACTGCCGCTCGGCGTATGGCATGAGCTGGTGGTGCGAGTCGACGGCCGGAACATCACGGCGCTCGTGACGGGTCACCCGGAGCTCGACGCGCGTTTCGAGCTCGAGGCGCTGGCGAGCGGACGCATCGGGTTGTGGGCGAAACGAGATGTGGTGACGGCGTTTCGGCGCTTCTCCGTGGAAGCGGTGCGGTAACGTCGCGCCGGTACGCCGGTGAGCGCGACGTCAAGCATGCGGTGAGCGGATCGGCCGACGCGTGGACACGGGAGACTGGCACCGCGACACGGAACGCGTAGCGGACTGCGTGAGCCAACCGAGCGACCCTATCGGCAGTGGCGCACGCACCGGAGCAGGAGCGACGATGTGTCGCGCCAAGGCCATCGAGTCAGCGTCGCGGGCAACACGCGCGCACCGCTACGATCGAGCAGCGCGAACTGAGGCCGCACACGCTCTCCGCCGCACTGCACTACGGCGTCAGGTCCGGCCGGTAGCTGCTCGCAAACTCGATGAACCGCGAGATGTCCACGATCGATGCCGCACGGAATCGAATCGTGTGCGCATCGACGCGTTCCGTGCCCGGCAGATACGACATCATTTCGGCCGGCGTATAGCTCTTGTAGGTGAGCTCGAGCTGGAATGGCCCGCGCGCCGGCAGCGGCTTGAACTCCTTCACCCGAAGGATGGCCGCTTTCGCCTTCGCCCGGATGATCGCTTGCGATGCCTCAGGCGTCATCACGGCCGCGGCGTGAAAGCTGATCGAACGCTTCACCACCGCCCCTTCCACATTGGCGATCATCTTCTGCACCTCGCCCACGGCCTGTTCATCACCCGAGACCAGCACCACCGGTACACCGAACTGTCCAGCGATGGTCGCGTTGATCCCGGCCTCGGACATCGGCTGGCCGTTCAGGCGTACCGCAGCGAAGGTCGCGCTCGAAATGGTGTGCGCCCGCACGCCTTGCGGGTTGGTGGTGGCCGAGTGGTAGCCGATGAACATCGCTGCGCTGAAGGTCGAGTCGATGCCTTCCATCATCATCAATGGTCGTGGCGCGCCGCGGATGATGGTGACGCCGGCCGGAAAGCGGTCGATGAGCAGGTTCTGCATGTTGCCATGTGCGTCAGCAACGACGAACTCGGTCGCTCCGGCCTCGCGGGCACCGGCGATTGCCGCCAGCGCCTCGGCGGTCATGTACTCGCGAAACTTCGCGTATTCGAAGCCCGTCGGGCCGAGCTGCTCGGAGGTGACGACGCCGCCGATGCCTTCCATGTCGACCGAGATGAAGACCTTGATCGGGCGCTGGGCGGCGACCGGAGTGGCCGCACCTGCGGCCACTGCCAGCAGCAGTGTGGAGAGCGTCTTCGATCCGCGCATCGTGTTGCTCCAAGGGCGCAAGTGGAAATTCACATTCCTCCGGTTTCCCAGAGACCCGATCGACCGCACGGCATTTGTCGCCAGAGGAGCGCGAGTGCTGCGCACGGACTCAGGGTTTCCTGGCCAGCGATTTGAAATACTCGTTCACCATCTCCCTATACTGCGCTGGCACCTGCTCACTCCCACCAAGCGCCGGCCCGCCCGCTTCGGCGGCGCCAAGCTTCCGCCGCAACGCGAACTCGAACGACTTCAGGTCTTCCACGACACCATCGCGCAGCTGCTTCATGGCCTCGGCGTTACCCAGGACCTTCTCGCCATCGAGCGCGCCAAGTCGGGCGATGGCGCGATCCAGTTCCTTCGTATCGACACCCTCGCCTTGCAGCGAACGCCGGAGTTGCTGCGCCGCATCGCGCCGCGCGCGCAGTTCGCGCGAAAGCTGCCGGGCCTCTTCAACCGTGAACGTCTCGCCTCCGCTGGCACCGCCGGGTCGGCCTTGGCCGGCTGCACCGCTCAGACCACCGGGTCGGCTCGGGCCGCCATCCGCGCCAGGCTGACCTTGGCCTTGGCCGGCACCCTGTCCTTGGCCTTGTCCCATGCCTCGACCTTGCCCAGAGCCCTGACCCTGCGCTTGTCCCTGGCCCTGGCCCTGGCCTTGTCCCTGGCCCTGTCCTTGTCCTTGGCCCTGCCCCGCGCTCTGCCCCTGACCGGTGCCCTTGCCTGGCGTTCCCGCGCCAGGCTGACCCGCGCCAGACTGGCCCTGACCAGAGCCCTGCGCACCAGCGCCGGCACCCGCTGGCCCGGCCCGACCCGC
>JANNVN010000496.1:0-7874 GCA_031414435.1 Gemmatimonadaceae bacterium | reverse complement strand
CCCGGGCGCAGGCGGTCGGATGCAGGACGCACTTCCCACCGACGATGGACGTGATGTCGCGGGCCACCAGCGGGCCGGAGATGCCAAGCAGCCGCGACCAGCCGACCTTCTCCTCCATGCCGACGGCAAGTCCCGCCGCCTCGCGATCACTGTCAAACCCCGCCGTCTCGGTCCGTTCAGGCGTTGCGATCCGGAATCCGCCCAGCGACAGACGCCCCGAACCAGGTGCCGCACAGGTCGCGATGCTCAGTCGCCACCCCGTCTCAGGGTGGACGTATCGGTACACCCAGACGTCAGGTATCGCGTCCCCAGCCCGATTGCCGAGCAGTGCGGCCGATTCAGCGGGGGCGAGAACCGTTGGAACGAGCGATCGTGTCATGCGATTTCGGCGGACTCGGGCATGGGAACGACTGTGAGGATGGGAAGGCTAACGGGCAGTCCAGAGGCGGCACAGTACGCCAGAGGCGCGTTCCTGACGCATTCTTCGATTCCGAGACGACGGCCGCGCCGGTTTGCCCCGACCGAATGGACAGTGCCACGACATGCAATGCTGTACCTACGTACACCCGATTCACACGTTGCAGCGAAGCGGGCCTTCTGGACGCTCGGCCGCCGCAGGTGCCGGTCCGAGTGTTCTGCTCGGAGTGTTCAGCATCTACTGTTCTGGTCGGACTGTTCTGCTCGAAGTGTTCAGCACCTACTGTTCTGGTCGGACTGCTCTGCTCGCAGTGTTCTGCACGGACTCTGGGTCAACCCGACATCCTTTGATCACGCCAATGACTGAGCGCCGATACACCGATGATGAAGTCGCGACGATCTTCCGCGATGCCGCCGAGGGTCAGCGCGCAGATATCTCGCAGCGATCAGAGACCGGTGGCCTCACGCTCGCTGAGATCCAGAGTATAGGACGCGAGGTTGGGCTGTCGCCCACAGGTGTCACCCGGGCGGCTCTGGCGCTGGACCTGGCGCCGCGCGCATCGTCGGAGACGTTTCTCGCATTGCCAATCGGTGTCGAGCGGAGTGTCGCGCTGTACCGCACCGTGACCGACGCGGAATGGGAACAACTCGTGGGCGAGCTCCGCACCACCTTTCGCGCCAAGGGAAAACTCGGCGCGACTGGTGGCTTCCGCGAATGGACCAACGGCAACCTGCAGGCGCTGCTGGAGCCGACGGCGACAGGGCATCAGCTGCGCCTTCGCACAACGAAAGGTAGCGCGCGCACCGGGATGATCGCCGGTGTACTGCTCACGGGTAGCGCGGCTGTCACTGCGGCCTCGGCAGCGCTGGCCGGGAATGTTATGCCGGCCCTGCCCGCGATCGCCATGCTCTCGTTGACTGGACTCGGTCTCTTTGCGGCCACCGCCCTGCGGCTGCCGGGCTGGGCACGCCTGCGCGGGCGCCAGATGGATGCAATCGCACTCCGGTTCGCACAGCCAGCGCACCTTCTCGACTCAGGTGACGCGTCGACAGATTGAATGCTCCGCTGTCCCGCCGTCATCCACGCAAAGGGGCTTCACGCGATGCGCTCTGATTCTCCGATCCGCCGCCGCACGCGCACACTGTTCGAGGTGACAATCGCGATACTGGCCGTCGCCGCCTGTCATCGGATCGCCCTTACGCCGCAGGAAGAGGCAGTGCGCGTGATCCGTGATCCCGCTTTGGTGACGCGCTGCCGGGCGGTGAAAGAGATCGAGTCCTCGGATCGACTGTCCGGAGGGTTGGTCAATCGGGAGAAAGCCGAGGCCAACACCTACATGATTCTGAAACAGAAGGCTGCGAAACTCGGCGCCAACACGGTGCTGATCAACAGCGCTTCTTCGGGAATCGCAGGCGCAGGCATGAAGGGTACCGCCTACGCATGTACCGCCGGATGAAAGTCCCGGAAGGCACACGAGGCGATGGGCACCCGCCCCACCGCCTCGTGTGATAGTGACGACCACGGATCCCCCTCCAGCGTCAGCGACGCCCTGCCCGACGAGCCAACGCCTTCGGGATCACCGGGCCGTGCCTGCTGCGGTCGCAGCCGCAATTGGGTTGAGGCGGCCTGTCTTCACGTCATAGATGTAGCCATGAATCGGGATGTGTCCTGGCACTAGCGGATGTGTGCGGATACGCGTCACGTCGTCCACGACACTCTGTGCCGCGTCAGAAATCGTGAGCCAATCGATGTAGCGCGCTTCGCTCGAACCGGGCCCAGGTCCGGTATTGTGCCAGCCGCTGGCTCCAACTGACGCCGTGTGCAGGCTCTCGGCCAGCAGGCCCCGCATGATGTCGTCAGTAAACAGTTCCATCCCGCAGTTCGTATGGTGGACGACGAACCACTCGTTGGTGCCCAGCAGCTTGTGTGAAATCACCAGCGACCGGATGGCATCATCCGATGCCCGCCCACCTGCGTTCCGGATCACATGCGCATCGCCCTCCGCGAGCCCGGCGTACTTGGCCGGATCGAGACGGGCATCCATGCAGGTCAGAATCGCGAAGTGCCGACCCGGAGGCAGTGGCAACTCACTCTTGTCGCCGAACGCCTGCGCGTACGCCGCGTTGGCGGCAAGGACTTCAGTAAGGATCGTACTCATACGTTGGCTCCAGTTTCAGCGAGGGAATTCACACCAACCAGCACACCCAGCGCCTGATCGAGATCGTGCACCAGATCGGCCATATCTTCGATTCCGACCGAGAGGCGAATCAGATCCGGCGTGACGCCGGCGGCGAGTCGTTCTCCTTCCGAGAGTTGCTCATGCGTCGTCGACCAGGGGTGGATGACCAGACTCTTCGCATCACCCACATTGGCGAGCAGCGAGAACAGCCGCAGCGACTTGATCAGCTTGTGCGCCGCCGCTTCCTGTTCATCCACGGTGGCGTCACTGCCAGCATTGACGCCGAAGGTGAGCACTCCTCCGTATCCCCCAGACAGGTACTTCGTTGCCTCCGCGTGTGTGACATGCGAAGCGAGGCCAGGATAGTTCACCCACGACACTGCCGGATGTGACTCGAGATACTGCGCGACGGCGAGGGCGTTCGCGACATGCCGCTGCATCCGCAGTTGCAGTGTCTCCAGCCCCTGCAGCAAGAGGAACGCATTGAAGGGCGAGAGGGCCGCACCGATGTCACGCAGCAGGAGCACGCGCAGCCGGAGCGCGAAGGCAGCGTTGACGGGACCATGCCCAAGATCCACCGCGCCGAATGCATCGGCGAAGACGAGACCATGGTAGGCAGCCTCAGGGCTGTCGTAGAGGGCCTTGAACCGCGCTGACTGCTTCCAGTTGAAGCGACCTCCGTCGACGACGACACCTCCGATCGCGGTGCCGTGTCCACCGATCCACTTGGTTGCGGAGTGGAGGACGATATCGGCACCATGCTCGAGTGGGCGACAGAGGATCGGTGTCCCAAAGGTGTTGTCGACCACCAGCGGCAGTCCCGCTGAATGGGCGACTTCCGCAAGGGCTTCGAGGTCCGGGACGTCGAGTTTGGGGTTGCCGATCGTCTCGACGTAGATGGCACGTGTCCGGTCGGTGATGGCGCGCGCGAAGGCGGCTGCGCCATGGGTCAGGTCGACGAAGCGGGTCGTGATGCCAAGGCGCGGCAGCGTGTGTGCGAGCAGCGCATACGTCCCGCCGTAGAGCGATGTCGAGGCGACGATCTCGTCACCCGCCTGTGCGAGATTCAGCAGCGCCAGCGTTTGAGCCGCCTGACCGCTCGCCGTTGCCACAGCCGCGACGCCGCCCTCCAGCGCGGCGATCCGACGTTCGAAGACATCGGTCGTCGGATTCATGATCCGTGTATAGATGTTGCCGAAGGCACGCAGACCGAAGAGGTCGGCCGCATGACCCGGATCATCGAACACGTACGAGGTGGTGGCGTAGATCGGCACCGCACGGGCGTGCGTCGTTGGATCGGCGCTCTCCTGTCCGGTGTGGACGGCGCGGGTGCCGAGCCCAAGGGCTGGTGTAGCGTGTCCGGCAGCAGTAGTCGTCATCGTCGCCTCCGAGGCGCATGAGTGCTGCCGCCCCGTCAGCGTGCTGCGTGCAGAACCTGTCGTGATCGCCACGAATGGTCCGCATACAACAAGGCCCGGCAAGCTGAAGGCCGCCGGGCACTCGCGTTTTAGCTCTTTATTTTTCGTGGCGGCAAGAGGCGGCAAATGACCACGGGCGTTCAATTGTTCGGAGAGGATAGCCAGACCAATATGCCGCCGTCAAGTGCCTGGTGCATCTGCATCTGCATCTGCACCAGCGCTGCGGGGCGATGGCACAGACCGTCGCTGCCGCGGTTCACTTCGGTTTGACCCGCCCGTTACCCTGATCCAATCATTGCATGCGACACAACGCGCGCCTCGGGCAGATCCTTCGATGACGATTGCGACAACGGCTCGTACCGAACTTCGCGAGCTGACGGCTGACGATGCGCCGTTCATTCTCGACCTGCTGAATCAGCCGTCATTTCTTCGATTCATCGGTGATCGAGAGGTGCGGACCCTGGAGGATTCGGCGCATCGCATCGAGACGCGGTTCCGAGCGAGTTATCGCGAGAACGGTTTCGGCTCATACGCAGTCGTGTTGCGCGATACCGGCGTGCCAATCGGAATCTGCGGATTCGTGCGGCGGGAATCCCTGCCGATGGCGGATCTTGGCTTCGCGTTTCTGCCGCAGTATGAGGGCCGGGGATATGCGCACGAAGCCGCCGTCGCGACACTGGGGTACGGCCGCAGCCAGCTCGGTTTGCCGCAAGTGATGGCGATCGCGCAACTCGATAACTGGCGATCACACCGACTGCTCGCGCGCCTCGGCTTCCAGCAAATGGACACGCGCACGATGCCCGGCGACGCAGTACCAGTGGCAGTGTTCGCTCTCGATCTGTCGCAGCCGCCCGGATCACCACGGTCGTCCGACGATGCGACCGGACACGAGGACACCTGAGACACAGTTCGACTGTCGCGCTCCCTCGCCGTATCAGTCGCGCACCATCTCGAGCTTCGGGTAGGCGGCCCGGAATCCGCAGGACTCGTACGCCCGCTGACTGGGCGTCAACGGCAAGGTGCCGGCACAGGCAACATCACATCCATTGCCGAGGGCGTGCCTCAGCCGGAAGGCGATCAAGGCCTTCTGGATGCCGCGGCCCCGAAATGCCGGGAGTACTCCGTCACCGGACAGCATCGCCACGCCGTCAACCATGCCGAGGATCGCTCCGCCCGCCAATTCGCCGTCCACGCTTGCGACACAGCCGACGATGCCCTCAACGCGCAAGGACGTGAGAAATGGCGGGTCGAATGCGCGCCAGTCGGGTGCCTCCATGAATGCTGCGCCGACGAGTTGACCGAACACCTGCTCTTCGTCGGGGCCAGCAAGCCGAATCGCGACGGCGGGGGCCGAGGGCAGCGGTTCGACCAGTTCACGAACCCAAAGTTGCTGGAACTGCTGCACACGATAGCCACGACTTGCCAGCAATGGCCAAAGCGCGGCATCCGCGGCGGGGCTCACTTCAAGCACGACGGGTGACCCGCTCGCGCCGGCCAACATCGTTTCAGCCGCAAGGAGCTCGACTTCGGCAATTGGCTCGATCAGGCCCAGCGCCTGATTGAGCGGATGCGCTTCACCGCGGACGTGCACGAAGCCGCCCCCGAGTTGCATGCTTGCGCCGCCGCTGGCCTGATTGAGGCGTTCGTTCTGCAACGCCTGAGCGCGTTCGAGCCGGCGACTGAGTGTTGCCAAGTCGTGGGTCATGCAACCGAACCGAGGGTGATTGTTGCGGCCAGTGAGTCAGCGACAAGTGTAGCAGACAGACGCGGTGGCGAGGCAGAGAATGGCCTCAGCTGGCGGCGGGCAGCCGCCAGCTGGAGCCGGTGAGCTACTTCCTCACGATGACAGGGCGACGATACAGGCTGGCGTCGGAGTCCGTGCGGAGTCAGCGGGTGGCCTTGCATCGGACACGCAAGTAGTCTTCCACTCAATGACGCGCGGCACGGCCGTCAGGAGTGCTGGGACGCGCCAGACTCAGAGTCCCGACCCGTTCGGCAGCAGAGAGCACCGTCATGGGGTTGGATACCGATGGATCGCGGCCTGAGGGTGATTCAAGCGGCAACGGCACGCCGGCCGACGAGCGCGCCGAACTCGACGCGGTCTTCACGCTCGCCTACGAGGAGTTGCGACGCCTGGCGAGTGTCGTGCGCCGGAACGATCCGTACGCGACGATTTCACCGACGACACTCGTCAACGAAGCGTGGCTGCGACTTGCGGCCACTCCGTCGGTCGCACACACCTCGCCGTTGCACTTCCGCCGGATCGCCGCGCGCGCCATGCGACAGGTTCTGGTGGACATCGCCCGCCGTAAGCACGCGGGAAAACGCGGTGGTCCGGACGCTCTCGTGATCACGCTCGACGACAGCAGCGTCGCCGCCGACGGGCGCGCGGAACTTTTGGCGCTCGATCACGCCCTTGATGATCTGGCCCACATGAATCCACGGCAGGCACAGATGGTCGAGTGCCGGTTCTTCGGCGGCCTGGACGTCGCCGAAACCGCGCAGTTGCTCGATGTCTCCGAAGCGACTGTGCTGCGAGACTGGCGCGCGGCCCGCGCCTGGCTCGCGACCGAACTTCGCGACGCCTCCTGAACCAATCAAACTGCGCAGGAGACACACATGTCTGCTGACCCGCGCGCCCCACTCGACGCGACGCAATGGGAACGCGTTCAGACGCTGTTCCACGAGGCGTGCGGGCTACCGGCCGACGCGTGGGACGCATTCCTGGCCGAGAAGACTGGTGGTGATGAAACTCTCTCTGCCTCGGTCCGGGCGATGCTGAGAGAAGATGCCCGCCACGGCTCCGTGCTCGACGACGGTCTGGCTGCCGCAGCCCGCGTGGTGCTCACCGACGATCCTGCATCCCTGCCCGTTCACACGGAATTCGGGCCGTATCGACTGCTGCGCCGGATCGGTGAAGGCGGAATGGCCGTGGTGTATCTCGCCGAGCGGTCGGACCTTGGCAGCACCGCCGCGGTCAAGTTGCTGCACGATCCCTGGCTTTCGCCGGCGCGACGCGAACGGTTCGCAAGCGAACAACGCACACTCGCGCAGTTGAATCATCCGGGCATCGCGCACCTCTACGATGCGGGGGCCTTGCCCGACGGCACGCAGTGGATTGCGATGGAGTACGTCGACGGGGATGCCCTGACGGCGTACTGCCGCGCGCACGCCCTCGGGCTCACGGCGCGCCTGCAACTCTTCCGTGAGGTCTGCGACGCCGTGCAGCACGCGCACGGACATCTGATCATCCATCGCGATCTCAAGCCATCAAACATCCTCGTGACGCGCACGGGCCGCGTCAAGCTGCTCGACTTCGGCATCGCGAAGCACCTCGACCCGACCGATACCGATGTGTCGAGGACTCGGACCGGGTTGCAACTCATGACACCGGCCTATGCTGCGCCCGAGCAGCTGCGTGGTGAAGCGACCGGCGTGTACACCGACGTATATGCGCTGGGCGTCGTTCTCTACGAAATGCTCGCCGGCAAGATGCCATTCGACATCACCGGTCGGACCCCTGGCGAATCCGAGGCGATGATTCTCACCGCGGTGCCTGAGCGGCCCTCGGTCGCCGCCCGAGCCACGACCCAAGGGGCCGACGCGCCGCCGGCATCATGGGCAGATCTCGACGTACTCTGTTTCACTGCGATGCATCGCGACTCTCGCCGCCGGTACCGCACCGTTGATGCCTTGATCCGCGATATCGACCACTTCATCAGGCAGGAGCCACTCGAAGCACGCCCGGACTCCACTGCATATCGCGCGGGGAAATTCGTCCGACGGCATCGCAGTGCCCTGAGCGTGGCCGCGGGTGTGTTGCTGATAACAGTGGCCACGGGGGTGGTGTCGGCTGGCC
>JANNVN010000495.1:0-8184 GCA_031414435.1 Gemmatimonadaceae bacterium | reverse complement strand
ATCTTGCGGGAATCGCCTGCCCGCTGTAACCTGCCAACGGAAGACGACAAAGCGCGAACACAGCGCAGGCTGAGTCGCACGAGCACATTGGCTCGTGAGACGACGGCGCGAGGGGCCAATCACCGGCCGCTCGCGCTTTTTTTTCACGCCGATTTGCCAGCGAACGGGAGGGTGAGTTGTGAGCTTCATCGCGAACACAGCGCACGGGAGAAGAGGGGAGCCCACGTGGTCAGCGGAAACTGCGGAAGCGGCATGTGTGAACCTGAGCGAGCTCGACCCGGGCGCCGAAATCACTCGATGCCTCCTCGAAACCCAGCGCCAGATTGACCGACTCGAGGAGATCGTGCGTCGCCTGGCGGAGCCGCCGGTGCGCGACAACCTTGCGTCAATGCCCGCCGTGTCGCTCCTCCGTGAGGGAAGTCTGCGACTCAAGCGTGAGTTGGACGAATTCGAGCTCGACTCGCTGGCGCTGGTCACGATCGCCAGATCGAGCGGCCAACCGCACGCCGACCGCCAGCGCCATCGTCCACAGAGAAGCTCTGCACGCTCGCGAACAGGGTGACCACCGGCCGCCGTGCCGACTGGCTTCGTGCGGCCTTGTACGCCTGACTCATCCCGGCACGATCCATCGTATCCGAGGCGAGGCGGTGACCTCGCAAACGCAGGGTAGCTCCAACAACCAACAGGAGGAAGTTCATGGCAATCGTCGAGGCAACGAACGCAACACGGCAGGACACGCAGGCAGACTCAGTCGAGGCGATCCGGGACATGATCTCGGACATCAAGGTGGCGATGTTGACAACGATCGACGCCGATGGCCTCCTCTACAGCCGGCCGATGTATACGCAGGAGACCGAGTTCGATGGTGACCTGTGGTTCTTCACCTCCAAGTCATCATCGCTCGTGACACACCTTGGCCAGAACGCAGAGGTGCTGGTGCAGTATGCCAACCCCGAGTCCCAGCGGTTCGTGGTGATCTCAGGACGAGGTGTGGTTGTTGACGACCCGACCAAGGTGGCATCGTTGTGGAACCCGACGCTGAAAATGTGGTTCAAGGGTGGCCCCACCGACCCCGACATCACCCTCGTAAAGATTGAATCGCGCCGTGCGGATTACTGGGATTCCCCGGCCGCTCCAGTTCGCTGGGTTCAATTCGTCACTGGCGTGGTCACCGGAAAGACTCCATCCGGCGATACGCACGGATCGGTGCCGCTCGGCTGATCAGATGGCGGCAGAGTCTGCCGGTTGTGGTACGTCGTGAGGTCCAACGCATATCACCACGTCGCTGCGGGATTCGTCGGGAGTTCGCGCACGTCGGGTGCTCGACGAGATGCGAGACGCGAGATGGTGCCACGGGACCGAAACAGGTCTGGGGTTCCAGCTATCAGACGCTTGCCGGCCACATCGAGCGCGGTGAGATCACGTTCGAGATCGCGAACGTGGCAGCGACCGGCGCCTTGTGGTTCCGGATTCATTCGTTCTCAGAACCCGGACAAATCTCCAACCCGATTCATCGGCTTGGATCTCACCTTGGATCTCGGCTTGTCGGCCGACGACTGCGAGGCACCGTCGCGGTCGAGTTGCTGCGCAATGTGCAGCACCTCGTCGCGGGGCCGCTCGCGACTCGGCGACGGGCCGCGGCGAATCCGATTACCCCGCAACCACGGTCCGCTCTGACGAGCAAGCTATGCCCCACATGGCGAGACCGCCGCGCCGACGGTTCGGCGCGGCGGTCAGATTCCCTCCTCGTACCGCCAAGACTACGTTCGAATCCGCCGCCCGGTGACGAGTCCTGCGAGCAGCGCGATCACGGCAAAGATCACGAAGACCAGGAACAAGGTCTTGGCGATACCGGCCGATGCCGCGGCCACACCACCAAACCCGAAGAGTCCGGCGACCAACGCCAGCACGAGAAATATGAGTGCCCAGCGCAGCATATGCGCGGCTCCTCAGCGGTGAGTGGGGAGGGTATCTAAGTCGGCCGCGCTCGCCTCGTACGCTGCCACCTCCTCTTCGGCGGCTTCCTTCGCCTTGCCGTAGCGCTGCTGGATCATCCCGACGAGCTGGTCACGCTTACCGGCGATCACATCCAGATCATCGTCAGTGAGCTTGCCCCACTGCTCGCGGACCTTACCCTTGGCTGATGTCCAGTTTCCTTCGATCGTATCCCAGTTCATGGCGACTCCAGTTGGCTGGTGAAACAGAAAAAGGCGTGGCGAAGTCTCCTGTGCGGAGCTTCATCACGCCTTCGACTGACGAGATCGCAATCCCGCCCGTCAAGGATTCCTGAAAAGACATCAGGAATGTTGTCCCTACGCCGCACTCGCTGTGCAATAACCGTGCTCGCGTCGATGGATCAGCTGCGTCGACGCGCCGTCAGCAGAGGCAATACCGTCGCGACCAAGAGCATGACCCGGACCGACGGACCGACATTGCCGAGCGCGGTCACGTCAGAAGTCGCGATGGTTGCACTGGCAGCTCACCAAGCAAGCGGATAGTCCGCACTCGACTCACGACCGGTCCATGCATCGATCAGCCACGGCCACATTGACGTCACGCGTCAGGCTGCGGACTCGGCTGGCAGGCACATTGCCGGACGGAGCGAATTCGACGCAACAGAATGAAACGCCACGGAGCCGATGGGCGCCAGCGTATCCTCGAGTACATGAGCTGGTCGCGCCAGTTCCGCGCCGCGCGCACACCTCAGTTTGCAACTGCAGGAACGCATCAGAAACAACTGTGCCTGTTACACGACAGCAAAGATGTCCCCGTCTCGTGTCGTCGACGCCGGCAGCGCTCGCAACTGTGAGAGCGCGTCGAACAGTCCGCGCGTCAGCTTGCTGTCAAAACGGTCGCGACGGCCCAGCACATCGCCAAGTAATCCGTCCGGGTGCGCGAGATGTTCCCCGATGAGAACTTTGAAGCGTTGCAACTCCGATGCACGACGATCCTCGACCACCATGCTGCACAAGATCGGAAGGATGCCGAAGAGCCGAATGCTGCCATCGGCAAGTTCAGACAACTCCTCCGCGGACCGGCCGCCGAGTGTTGCACTGTAGCTGGTGGCGTGTCCATGGCGCCGCCAGAGTGTCGCGCGCTGCATCACGCGGAAACTGAGCAAAAGAATAGCGCACGCGACTCCACCGTATGGATTCGCCCGCGCCTTGAACTGACGAGCCCGATGTTTCGTCCGCCAAGATGATCTCGGTCACAAACAGGTGGACCGCAGATGGCCAAATAACCCGGCGAGCCGTGGGTGCGCAAGCACCGACTGGCAGTTCGGGATTCGTGAAGCGTGGTGCCAAATGCCAGCTGCCGGGCGCTTGCGCAGGGCCGCATCATGGCGCGCAAATTGCTATTGACTGTTCGCGTACGTGCAGGTGCCAGACGAAGCTGGCTCATCCGGCTTCAACCCTTGTCGATCGGGCGTCAGGCCCGAGAGACGAAGGCGCGAGCGGTGCCACAGGCACTGCATCGCGCCTTTTGTGTTTCCGGTTGCGGCGCTGGCATTCGGCCGCGTTCGCACCTCGGTGCGTCACTCACGCGTCGCATCATTCTGTGAACCGCGTCCCACCGGGACGCCTCGTTGAGGAAGACTACATGGCTCTCGCAACAATGCACGACCTCATGTTGGCTGAACTGAAGGATCTCTACAGCGCAGAAACACAGCTGGTGAAGGCGCTTCCCAAGATGGCAAAGGGCGCTACGACGGCCAGCCTGCGCACCGCGTTCGAGGAACACCTCGATCAGACTCACGAACACGTCGCGCGGCTCGAACAGATCTTCGAGCGACTCGGTCAGAGCCCGCGCGGCAAGAAGTGCAAGGGCATGGAGGGACTGCTCGAGGAAGGGGCAGAGATGCTCGGGGAAGAGGGTGATGAGACGGTACGGGACGCTGGCATCATCGCCAGCGCGCAGCGCGTGGAACACTACGAAATCGCGGCCTATGGCAGCACATTGGCATTCGCCACACTCATGGGGCACACAGAGATCGCTGAGCTCCTGGAAATGACGCTCAATGAGGAGAAGACGGCCGACGAGTTGCTTTCCTCGATCGCGCTCGACGAAGTGAACCTCGCGGCGCCCGGCATGGAGGCTGAATCAAGCGACAGTGACGATGCCACGGAGGCCGCTGATGATACGCCTGCCGCGCCGGAAAAGGGGCGCCAGGCTGTGAAGCGGTAGTCTCGACGCAGCAACAACACAACACGTGTAGGTGCAGGACATCATGTTGGTGTGCTGACCAATGATGATGTGGCCGTCAAGCGTTCCCGAGGCGCAGACCGACGCAAAGACGCTGAAGGGGACACGGTGGAGAACTTCCGCCGCTGCCCCCCTCAGTGTGCCAACGCAATGAATCCATGTCCTGGATAAGTCACCACGGGCTCGATGACGAGAAGTGCGTCCACCGTCAGGAGCGCCCGTCACGGTCGCGCGACTGGCGTCGAAACGCGAAGCCGCGCAGCAGAGTCACGTGACCGGCCTGCTACTCCGTGCCTTCGAGCGTACGCCGCCCACACGCTCTGGGATAACGACGCGCTGGGCTGCCCGACGCATGTGTCACCAGGGCTCGGCACGCTGCCCGGCGCAGAGCCTGACGCACGGTATGGAGAACGGCTTCTCGGCATGATCAAAAAGCCCGCCGTTCGCCTGTCGTCTCGGGTACGGTGCCCGACGCGTCGCGCGATGCGCTGGGGGGATGACACCGCCTTCCGAGAAATCGTCTTATCGGTCGTGTCGGAGGCTGCCGCTCGCTAAGGGTCGATCACGGCCAAACCGCTATTCGACAAGAACCACGTGGTCATTGGATGGCGCGCCGTGATCGGTAATGCTACCAGAGTGCAGGAACTGCATGCTCGGCCCGAGTACGTCGCGGGCCAGGATACGCTCACGGGACTCGCCAGTCGCCGCTTGCTGGGCGACCGTGTGCAGCATGTGATCGACAGAACGCTCAGAATGCTGCATCACGAACCGTTAGTTGGACCCTCGGCGGTGATGTATCTCGACATTGATCACGGCGAACCATCAGCGACACATTCGGTCATGCCACCGGCGACGCGGTGTTTCAGATGGTGGCGCGCCAGCTGCTGGCAGCGTGACGCCTAAACGGCTTCATCGTGCGTCTTGGTGGCGACAGGTTCGCAATGATGGTCCAGAGGTGTTACTGCCCTGGAACAGCGCGGGGATTGACCGTGTCGAAGCGTCGGAGGTCATCTCCGTTGACGAAGACGCAGGGCTGATCCAGCCGCTTGGCAACTGGGCGCTGAACGAGGCAGCGCATCGCCAGCGCGTTCCTCGATGCGCTGCCATTTTCTGAAGGTGTCGCCTCGTCAGTTGCAAGGCGCCGACTTCATCAAGCTGGGGCAGGCTGCGCTCGCGCACGCCGGGCTGGCCACCGCCCGGCTCGAGCTGGAGATGCTAGAAGCCTGCTTCAACACAGACACTGCGGCGCCGGGCACGAGGCCGTTTCACATGCTCATTCCGGCATTCGTCACTCGCAGCGTTGTCGGCCGCGAGTAACCGTACATGAGTTTCGGACTGATGGGCGGTGGGACGCAGGCGCAGGGGCATGTGTAGTTCCTGCTCAACCACCCCGTATTCGGGATGGATGTACAAGCGGCGATCGACGCAGCGCGCTTACGCCATCTCGACGGGCAACGAGTGGCGATCAAAGTGCCGGTCGGTGACGCGGTCCGATCGGCCCTCGGCGCGATGGGGCATGCGCTGATCGATGAGCGGCCGGTCTCATTCGGCGGTGCGCAGGCGATCGTCCGGCTGGCGAAGGGCTACGGCGCGGGCAGTGATTCGAGGAAGGATGGTATGGCGGTGGGATACTGAGCCGCAGCCACACGTCGGCTGAAATGTAAAGACGAGCTCGGTTCAAGCGCCCGCGGCGGACGGCCACTGTGACGTCGAGCCCGTAGCGCAGCGCATCGCGTCTGCCCATCCTTTCTTCGATCGGTTCGCCACGACAGGCCCGCGCAGTCCAACCCGCGCCCCGAAGCGCGATTGCTCCGTTCCGATGAGCCACAACACCGCCGCCGCGACACCACCGACATCGATCCCCGCCATCGTCGGCCCCGACACAGACGATTCCGCCGCGCCGGTGAAGCACAAGTACCCAGGGTTCCACGTCACCTGCAGCGGCAACTATCTCGTCGCACACTACGTCGAGACGCGGGTCACGGAGGGAGGCGTCTTCTATCCGATCACGCCGTCGACGGAGGGTGGCGAGATCTACCAGGCATCGTTTGCGTCGGGCGAGCTCAATGTCTGGGGGCATCAGAAGGTGGCGGCCGAGACGGAAGGTGAGCATGCCGCTCAGGGTGGCGCCACTGCGTACGCCGTCTCAGGGCGGCGCACGGTCAACTTCACGTCGGGCCAAGGCATCGTCTATGCGATGGAGCAGTACTATCACGCGCCCGGTAAGCTTTCGACGATGGTGCTGCAGGTTGGCGCACGCGCACTGACCAAGCACGCGCTCAACGTGCACTGCGGCCACGACGACTTCTACGCTGCGCTCGATACCGGCTGGACGATGCTGATGGCAAAGGATGCGCAGCAGGCGGCCGACCAGGCCATCATCCTGCGCAAGGTGGCCGAGCTGTCCCTCAACCCCGGCATGAACATCCAGGATGGTATGCTCACAACGCACAGTGAGCGTATGTACCTCGCCCCCGAGGCGGCGTTCCTGCGCGAGTACCTTGGGGCGCCCGACGATCAGATCGACTGTCCCACGCCCGCTCAGCGCGAGCTGTTCGGCGAGAAGCGTCGGCGCGTGCCGCAGATGATGGACCTGAAGAATCCGGTGCTGCTCGGACCCGTGCAGAATCAGGAGCACCACATGAACGGGGTGGTGGCGCGGCGCAACAACTTCAACGAACAAATCCTGCCGTTCCTCAGTGCGGCGTATGAGGAATTCGCGCACCTGACGGGTCGCCACTACGGGCTCGTCAGCGAGTACCGCACCGGTGACGCTGATACGGTCTTCGTGTCGCTGGGCTGCGCCGCCGAAAACATCGAGGCCGCCTGCGACTACTTGCGCGAACAGCGCAACGCCAAGGTTGGGTCGATCCACATCAACGTCATCCGCCCGTTTCCGGAAGACGCCGTCATCAACGCGCTGCGCGGCAAGAAGAATGTCATCATCCTCGAGCGCACCGACGAGGGTATGGCAGGCGACAACCCGCTTGCCCGCGATATCCGCGTCGCACTCGGCAAGGCCAACGAAGCGGCGAAATTCGGCGGCATGCATCCGGCGCTGACGCCCGATGAAACGCCGCGGCTGTTCCGCGGCGCCTACGGCATTGGATCGCGCGACTTCCGGCCGGAGCACACGATCGGCGCCTACGAGTTCGTCACCACAGGCACACGCCGTACCGATGGCCGCGGGGCCGACGACGGCGAGACATACTTCGTGCTTGGCGTGGATCATCCGTACGCCGTGATCAGCAAGGACGCGCCGTCGCTGCTGCCGGAGGGCGCGATCGCGGTGCGCTTCCACTCGATCGGCGGCTGGGGAATGATCACCACCGGCAAGAACCTCGGCTCGATCATCGGTGACTTTGGCCAGTTCATTGCCGAGCAGGATCCGGTGTACGACGCCGACGGCATCCTGATCGACAAGCTGTTCGTGATGGCGAATCCCAAGTACGGATCGGAAAAGAAGGGCGCACCGACGAACTACTATCTCACGGTGGCCCCGTCGCAGATCAAGGTGAACTGCGAGCTGAACCACGTGGACGTGGTGCTGTGCTGCGACCCGAAGGCGTTCACACACACCAATCCGCTGGAAGGGCTGAAGCGCGGCGGCTCGCTCGTGTGGGAGTCGAGCGAAGCACCCGACATCGCATGGCAGCGCATTCCCGCCATCCACCGCCAATTCGTGCAGGACAACAACATCCGGGTGTTCATCCTTCCCGGATTCGACATTGCCCGGAAGGCGACCGACCAGACCGAACTGCAACTGCGGATGCAGGGTAACGCCTTTCTTGGTGCGTTCTTCCGAGTCTCGCCTTTCCTCACGACGTTCGGGATCACAGAAGAACAGTTCCAGAGCGTGGTCCGCGCGCAGTACGTCAAGAAGTTCGCTCGTTTCGGCGATGCGGTCGTCGAGTCGAACATGACCGTGATGAATGAAGGATTCACGCGTGTGACGGAGATCGCGATCGGCCGCGCCGACGA
>JANNVN010000494.1:0-2026 GCA_031414435.1 Gemmatimonadaceae bacterium | reverse complement strand
ACGTTGACCATCGAAGACATCGGCGCCGGTGACATCGAACTCGATATCGGCGGTGTCTCACCGAACTGTGTCGTCACAACCGACGGCGGCTCGCGACAAACCGTCAGAGTCACCCCGACCGGCGGCGCCGCGATTCAGTTCCGCGTGCAATGCGCCGATGTCGCGCGGCAGCCGCGCATCGTCGGATTCAGCAGCGGTTACACGCAGGGCGCCAGCATTTTCCAGTTCCGCGTCTTCGATCCTGACGCCGACATCGTCGGGTACTACTGGGATATCACCGACTGCGAGGGCAATACCGTTCTGCCGGACAAGCGCGAACGGGTGCGTCTCAACCTGCGTGGCGGTCGCGGGGCAACCAACGACACTCTGACCGTCGTCGGCGCCTTCGAGCTGGGCCTCGAAAACGCGGCGCTGGCCGGACGCTGTACCGAAATCCGGGTCTATGACGCCGCTTCCAATGTCAGTCACATCGCGATCCACAAGATCGGCTCGGCCACGGGTGCGCCGCCGATCATCCGATTCTTCGACGCCAAGTTGCAGGGGCAGGCGTTCGTGAGCAGCATCCTCGAGGCGAATGATCCCGATGGCGACATCGTCGGGCACTTCGTGCTCGTGCGTCTGCGCGACGGCGCAATCTCGGTGCCGGACGGGATCCCGGACCTTGGGTCGATGGACGCCGTCGGCTACCTCGGACTCGACGTGCCGATCATCCCGACGACGCGGCGAATCAAGTGGGACGATGTCTACTCGGTGATCATCTACCTCATCGACGCGAAGGGAAATGTCGCAAGGATCGAGGATGAAAACATCTTCAATTGAGCTGGACTCGATGCACCGCATCCTGTACGCGACAACTGCGCTCCTGCTCGCGGCTTGCAGCGGTGGCGACGGGCCGGTGACCCCGAAGCCCACCGAGGCGAAGTGTGATGGAGTCACCGTCAACGTGCGCACCCTCGCACCGTTCGAACGCGTGGTGATCTCCGCCGACGAGGTGACGTGTTTCGCACTCGCTGGCGGTGATCGCGAGTATCTGGTCGTGCCACAGCTGACCGGTGCGACGCTGCCATACGGCGGCTATGGATTCCGGCTCGGCGATCCGACGGCCGTGACGGCCAGCGTGACAACCGCGCCAGCCGACGAGCCCGCGTGGTTGCGTGTCGCGCAGGGACGCGCTGCTCCAGAGCCACCGGCCGATGCACAGTCGCGCCTCGACACCCGGATGCGTGAGCGCGAAGCGGCGTGGACGCCAGCAGCCGGCGGTGTACGCACGGGAACGGCGCTGCTTCGCGTGCGGTCTGCAACTGCCTCCGTTGATACCTTGCGAACGTTCAGTGTGCTGAATACCCTGGCCACGACGCCGGCCTACACGCCGGTCGGCGCGCGACTGCGCTTCGCCGGCACACGGGTGCTGCTCTACGTCGATACGCTCGCCGCCGCCGCGTTCACGGAGGCCGAGCTCGCGGGGATGGGCACGCTGTACGATCAACGCCTCGCACCGGCGGTCAACAGCACCTTCGGAACGGGCTCAGATATCGATGGCAACAGCCGCGTGATCTTCCTGCTCACGCCGACCGTCAACTCGATCGTAACCGCCTCGCAGTGCACGGCCACCGGCTTCGTGCGCGGCTTCTTCTACAATCACGATCTCAGCAGCACCGACGCCACCTCGAATCGTGGCGAGGTGTTCTACGCCTACGTGCCCGATCCGACCGGTCGCTGGAGTTGCGCGCACACGAAGGCTGACGTGCTGGCGAATCTCCCTCCGACATTCGTGCACGAACTGCAACACATGGTGTCGTTCGGTGAACACGCGATCAAGCGGAACGGCACCGCCGAAGAAGTCTGGCTGAACGAAGGGCTCAGCCACATGGCCGAAGAGATCGGGTCGCTGACGTACGAGACGCGGTTTCCAGCGCCGACTGGTCGCACCAACCCAACATCGATCTTCCCGGATTCGGCGTCGCCGTTCATCAATCCGAATGTGCTCTACTCGTACCGCTATCTCTTCTCGAGCGCGATCTACTCG
>JANNVN010000493.1:0-13432 GCA_031414435.1 Gemmatimonadaceae bacterium | reverse complement strand
GAGGAGTTTTCGGCGGAAGCCGCCATCTCGCACCTTGACGTCGACGGCGCCGTGGTGTTTGCGGTCGTCATGCGCGACGTCTCCGAACAGCGGAGAGTCGAAGCGCTGGCGCAGCGCGCGCTCACCGACGCTGAGATGGCGGTTCGCGACCGGGACGATCTTCTTGGGCTCGTCTCACACGATCTGAGAAATCCGGTGAATGCCATCAAGATGCTTGCGTCCGCCCTGCTCAGAGTTCCGGTTGAGCAGGCCGCAACGTCGATGCCTCCGGCGGCGGCGGAGCACGCCAGCGTCATGCTGCAGGCGGCGACACAGATGGACACCTTGATTCAGGACCTGCTCGACGTCACCCGGCTGGAGCGCGGCCAGCTGCGGATCCTGCGGCGCCCCTCGGCCATCGGTCCGCTGATGGCAACGACCGCCGACCTGCTGGCATCGCTTGCCAGTTCCCGGGGGGTCTCACTCGAGACGGAGCTGGAGGCGGGACTCCCATTGGTCGACATCGATCCGGACCGGATTGCACAGGTGCTGTCAAACCTCGTCGGCAACGCCATCAAGTTCACGCCGGAGGGCGGTCACGTGCGCATGCGAGCCATCAGGCACGTGAACGATGTGCTGGTGACGGTCCAGGACACCGGTATTGGGATTGCGCCGGACGACTTGCCGTTCGTCTTCGATCGATTCTGGCAGAGCCAGCGCACCGACCGCTCCGGGGCCGGCCTCGGACTCGCGATTGCGCGTGGCATCGTCCGCGCGCACGGCGGTACGCTGTCGCTCGAGAGTGAGGTCGGTGTTGGGACGTCCGCGCTCCTCACGCTGCCGGCGGCCGGGAGCAGCCCGGTCGCCGAAGCCCCCGTCAGGACATAGCAGCGCGACCAGTGCTTCAAATCATCGTTGCCCTCGGTACCCGAGGCAGCACGGCGAGCTGACGGTTTCGGAACGCGTCGCGAAATCTCGGGATCGGTGCGGTTTATGATTCTGGAGTTGCGGCAAGGCTTTGGCGGCGGCGAAAATCTGTCGGTGTCTCGCCGGTCAGCCGCTTGAAGACGCGATTGAAGGAAGCCTTCGAGTTGAATCCCGCGTCGAGGGCAACCGAGAGGACATCGCGATCGAGGTTGGCTTTCGCGAGCTCGACCTGGACGGCTTCCACGCGAAGCCGATTCACGAATTCATTGAAATTCTGGCCCAGTCCCTCATTGAGCGCGCGGGACAGGTAGCTCGTGTTGGTCGCAAGATGCCGTGCCAGCCGTGGGGCCGTGAGGTCCGCATCGCGCCACCACCCCTGCTTCCTCACGATTTCGCTCCATTGCTGCCCCATGGTGGTCCAGTCTGCGTTCCGTTCCGTGCCGGGGACGACCGCTGGTGCCTGCGGCAATACCCTCGTCGATTCCGGTATCGCTTCTGCCGATTCCGGTGGCGATCCTAGTGGTGCAGCCTCCACACCGTCGTCGAGACCTGCGGGTTCGCGCTTGGCCGCCTCGAGTGTCGTGTCGGGTCGCGGGTAGCCCACGGTTGCGCTGCGCAGACCGCCCAGGCCCAACCCATAGATGAGCAGGGAAAACCAGAGGAAGAGCGGGAAACGATCGAAGTAGTTCAACGGCCGCACGAAAGCATCGACCAGTGACGTTGCCACCCAGAAGCAGAGCGTGGCACCGAATGCCAGCAGGAAGGTCCGCAACCATGAGAGGCGGAACTCTTCGCGGTTCGAGAGGTCGTCATCCAGCCAGCGCTGATACGCGGCGTATTCGCGCCAGGCCAATGCGAGGTACGCTGACATCGCGATCAATGACGCGACGGTCTCGATCGGGACGATCCACGGATCATGGAAGGTCTCGGTCCAGAAGTTCTTGATCGCGAGAGGCTGTACGAACATCACGGAGTAGTACGCCCCCTGCACTGCTGCCGGCAGGAGATGCCACTGCCATCGCGGTGGCAGTTCACCCGTGCTGATGACGCGGGAATAGAGCCAGATCAGCGCACCGTAGCCCAGCGACCAGTCGTAGGGGAGGTACGAGAGCCACGGGTACGCGTCGTAGAAGCCGGCAAAGCCGATGATGTATGGCACCACGCGCAGTGCCACTGCGGCGAGCAGCACTGCCAGCAGGCGGTTCGCGAGGCGATTGGCAGGTGCCCGCACGAGCAATGCGGCAAGCACGAGGCCGTGCGCCGTACCAACGAGGAGCAGGATGCTCCGTGGTCCAAAAGAAATCACGCGCGCGGATGCCGATGTGGGGGATTGGAGGAAGCGGGCCGAGTCGTTGTGATCGCTGATGCGGCAGGGGCGGATGCAGCAGCGACTGCAACAGTGGCGGCAACATCGACCACAGCAGGGGTGGCAACAGTAACGGCAACAGTTGCTGAACCGGTGACAGCGGAGCACTCGCCGCCGGCGTAGAGGCCGCGCCCGTCTGGTGTTGCCGTCTGTCTGTCAGCGGTGCACTCGCCGGCGCCGATATCGTGGGTCCACGCGCCACTGGGTGGTGCGCCAGAGCAGGCGCGCGATGGCCACTGCGCCGTCACGCCCACGCGGCGCCACATCGGCGAGCTCGATGGTCGCGCCGTATGCGACTCGTCGGAACTCGGTGCCGTCGGCGACCAATACCGGTTCAGTCAGCGTCTCCCGGAGTCGTGCGACGACGAATCGAGCAGGGCACCCTTTTGCACCCGGCGGAGGAAGCAGCGTCACCTCCGTCGTCAGCACGATTTCATCACCGTACGGGTCCAATGCCAGTCCCGGGCCGATGATGATCTGCCCGGCGCTGCTCCTCGCGTCGAGCCCGTCCACGACGCCCCAGCCATGCAGTAGGCGGTTGTGCAGCCGCGCCCGCTCGCGCTGGTACCCTTGCTCTGCGCGCAGGTCATCGGCGCTCAGCACCTGGCCGGCGTGAAAGTTCGGGCGTGTCAGCTCAGGCAGCGCCGTTGTCGGAGCAGGACTCATGCGACGATTCCGGGGAAGGGTCAGTGCAAACATGTCGTGCCGCCACACAGGCGGAGGCGGTCGCGCTCTGGCCAGCTGGTGCCGGTGTCACGACGTCGGCGGGTCCCTGCTACCTTCAGGGAGGAAACTCTTGGCACAAACCTACAACGCACGCAGACATGTCACGGATCGCCGTCCTCGGAATGGGGTTGCTTGGCAGCGGGATGGCGGAGGGGCTGCTCTCGCGCGGCGGGAGCCAGGTCGTCGTCTGGAACCGCACGGCGTCGCGGACGGATGCGCTGGTGGCCCTCGGCGCGACGGCGGCAGAGTCGCCGGCAGAAGCCGTGCGTGGTGCCGAACGTGTACATCTGGTGCTGCTCGACGACGATTCAGTGGACGACGCGATCGCGAACTTTCAGGCCGCCTTACATCCTGATGCGATCATCATCGACCACACGACCACACTCCCTGCACGTACGGCAGCCCGCGCAGCGACGCTTGATTCCGCCGGCATCCAGTACCTGCATGCGCCGGTGATGATGGGTCCTGGGGCCGCCAGGACGGCCAAGGGGATGATGCTGGTAGCGGGACCTGCCGCGCGGTTTGCGCTGGTGCAGGACGCGCTGACGGAAATGACCGCGGACGTGTGGCACGTCGGCGAGCGTGCCGATCTGGCCGCGGTCTACAAGCTGTTCGGGAACGCTGCGATGCTCTCAGTCGTCGGCGTGCTGGCGGAGGTGATGCAGATGGCGGACGCCGTAGGCGTCGAGCGAGCGGGAGTCCTCGAAATGCTCTCGAAAGTGAATCTCAACGGCCCGCTTGGCATGCGCGGGGCGATGATGGTGTCAGGTGTCTACGAGCCGAATTTCACGCTGGATGTCGCCCGAAAGGATATTCGCCTGATGATGGAAACGGCTGAGCCGTCCAGCCTGCCGATGCTTGCGGCGCTGGCCGCCCGGATGGATGATCGGATCGTAGCGGGGCAGGCGAAGGAGGATTTCGCGATTCTGGGAAAGGTCTAGTTCCTTCGTAGCGGCGCGGTCTCCAGCCGCCTGCCAGGAACACAATTCATGTCCGCGGCGCGTGGCGTCTGCCACTCTCGCCTGCAGCGCTCCGCAGAAGGAACGATGCCAACCAGCCCTGAACTGCTTCTCGCAGCCAATCTCGCTGTCGCCGCGCTCGTCGGGCTCGCGGTCGGATTCGAGCGCGAACGCACCGGGCACACGGAAGGTCCCGACGGTCGGTTCGCCGGAGTGCGCACCTTCTTCATGCTCGGCCTCCTCGGCGGCATTGGCGGGCACTTGTTGCACGAAGGGAACGCGCTGGCTGCCGTCGTGCTGCTCGCCAGCGGAGGTGTGCTCAGTGTCTTCGCCTACGCACTCGCGGTGCGGCGGCCCGGTGCAACAGCCGATGGGACGACCGAGACCGCCGCGATTCTCGTGCTCGCCCTGGCAACGCTGGCGGGCATGGGGCACCGTGCCGTCGCTGCGGGTGTTGGCACGCTCGTTGTCGCAGCGCTCGTCGGCAAGGCGCAGATCCATGGAATCCTCGACCGACTCGGTGAACGCGAACTGACCGGGGCGCTGCAGTTCGCGGTCCTCGCACTGGTGATCCTTCCCCTGTTGCCGAATGTGACTTGGGGGCCGTGGGGCGGAATCAACCCGCGGGAACTCTGGATCATCGTGCTCATTTTCTGCGCCGTGAACTACAGCGGGTTCCTGTTGCAGCGCTGGGTAGGCGCGTCGCGCGGCTATGCGTTGATGGGGCTGCTCGGTGGGCTCGTCTCCAGCACCGCAGTCACATTGCAGTTCGCTCGCCGAAGCAGGTCGGAGCCATCGCTCGCGGCATCGCTGGGTCTTGGTATCGCGTCCGCGTGTACCGTCCTGATCGTGCGAGTCGCTGTTGTGACTGCGGTGCTGAACGCAACCGTCGCGAAAGCGCTGATCCCGTACTTCGCGCCGCCGCTGTTCGTCGGGATACTGGTGGTTGGTCTGGCGCTCAGGAAATTGGCACCGGGTGCCGAAGCGCAGTCTGCCGCGGCACTGCAGTCTCCGTTACGCCTCGGGATCGCGCTGCAGCTCGCGCTTGCATTTCAGGTAGCCATCTTCGCGATCCGCATCTCGCAGGATATGTTCGGAAATGCCGGCGTGCTGACCTCGGCGTTTCTCCTCGGACTGACCGACATGGATGCGCTGACGTTTTCGATGGCCCGATTCGGTGATGCCCCCGGCGCGAGTGCACTGGCTGCGCGGGCGATCGCCGTTGGCATGTTGGCGAACACGGCGCTCAAGGGAACCATGGCGATGGTGCTCGGCACACGGGACCTTCGCCGGGTTGGTGGCGGTGCGCTTGCCGCGCTCGGGATCGCGAGTGGCATCGGCCTCTGGATCGCCGGGTGATCGACCAACGCGTGTCGACGCGAGGGGACTGACGATGTCTTTGCGCCACGTGCGTCTCGGCCTGCCCGGGATGACAGTCGTCGTCGCGCTCGGTGCCTGCGCCGCCACGGGCGCCGTGCAGACGGAGGGCGGGCAGGCGCCACGCCGGACGGCACGCACATCTGAGAACGAAGCACGGAGGTCATGCCCGGCGACGAGGCCCAGTGGAAGCGCAGTGCGTGAACTCGACGCCGTGGCCCGTGAGGAGGCCATTCGACGACCGGATTTTTCGCCGCCGCCGGACGCGCGAAGCGTGACGAGTTTGCTCCAGCACTTCGATGCGAGCCTCCTTGCGTACTGGGTGGCCGCCGCCACGCCGGACGAACGACTCATTCGCGTGCCAGTTCGGCAGAACCGCGCCATGCCGCAGTCGACGTTCGTGCTCTGCGGATACAGTCGGGACGCCCTCGTACGGAGCTTCGCAATCGTCGACTCTGTCGAACCGCGCGCCTTGGATCGGCTGGCGAACGGTATGCGCCCGGTCGTCAGCGGACGCCTGACGGCGCTGATCGACTCCTCGATGGCCACCTCCATCGTGGCCGCAGTTAGCGATACGCTGTCACGGCTCGGCCAACTCTTCGGCGTGAGTGATGAGACGCCGGTCCTTGCGTTTCTCTTCGCCGATCAGGAACGCTTCGCCGCCCGATTCCCGGTGGGTTGGATCGACGGAGTCTTTTTTGACTGGACTCTGGCAGAATCAGGGATCGGCGCAGCGGTGTTTGCGGCATCTCGCGCCAATGGAATCGCGTCGCACGAGTTGGTGCATGTCGTGCTGAGAGGCGTGCACTCGCAGGTTGATATCCGCGGGTCGCGCATCCCATACGTGGCGGAGGAGGCACTGGCGCGAACGATTGGCGGCTCGCGAGGACGCTCGTATCGCGCGTTGCTCGGACCTCCGATCACCGTGAGCGATGCGCGTCGTCTGATTGCAACGCAGATGCAGGACGCTGCACTGAGCAAGGTTCGCTTCAATGCACGGCGTCCGTACGAGCCAGCCGTCGACGCCCTCGGCGCGGCGTACCGCGTGGCATTGTCGGCGTGTCGTGTCTTCCCGGCCGACCTGCTGGACGCGCGAGCTGTCACGACGCTGGCGGCCGCGGTGAACCGGCTCGCGATTCACCTGCGCATCACTCCCGATGCCGCCGCCGATTCGATGGCGGTGCGTATTGCGGCACCGGGGAATGTGTTTGAGAGGTCGTTCCGGCGAGTCGAGAGTCAGCGGCTGGCGTGTGAACCCTACGCAGTGCCACTGGAACGCGCGCATCCGCCCTGATCAACGCGTAAGTCGTGCGCCGGTGAGTTGCGCGAGCGCGCCGAGGGTGGTTTGTGCGGCGTTGAGGCCGAGCCGGAAATCCCTGTCGGTGAAGGTCGAGTACATGTCGGTCGGCTGATGCCAGTGGGGATCCCATCCACTCCCGATCTGCGATCCGCGTTCGTTCTCACGCAGACTGATTGCCGCCACCAGGTCCTGGAATGGCCCCGAGTCGGTATTCGTCATGTGTGGGCCGACGGACGCCGGGTAGTCGGTGGCAAACCTCTCGTTTGCTCCGTGCAGAATCCAGGCCAGTGCCTGCGACTGCGCGGCGAACTTCGAGTTGGACTGAAATTCGATGTTGACGTCGGCTTCGGGGCGCTGCTCCTTCGCCATCGTGCTGTCGGACCGCGGCATGCCGTGATCGAACAGCATCATGTCGTGCTGAATCATGCCAAGCCACTTTGGCTCTGGATACTTCCCCGATCCCGCCGGTGACTCCTGCCCCTGGAGTGCGGCGCGTTGCGCCACATATGCGCGGGCGCCGTTCAGCCCCGTCTCTTCGTTGTTCCAGAGGATGAAACGAATCGAACGGTCGGTGCGGACATCGGGACTGCTGAACACACGGGCGAGTTCCGTCACCAGCGCCGTGCCGGAACCATCGTCATTGGCTGCTTCACCCCAGCCAATGCCATCCATGTGCGCACCCACGATGTACATCTCTTCCGGGTGCGTCGTGCCGATCTTGGTGCAGTACACCTGCTGTCGTTCGCCTGGGGTGCTGGGTTGCGAGTTCAGTGCACGCAAGCGCGCATCAGGTTGCCGGAGCGAATCGGCGTTGACGCCCGTGCGGGTGCGCATTCCGCGGGACCTTCCGCCGCCCTGCTCGCGACGAACGGCGGGTGACGGTGGTGGCGCGCCAGCCGGCCGTACAAAAGGTGCCGGAGGCTGGTAGTCATACGTCATGCGTTCGGTGTTTGTGCACCCGTAACTCTTCAGCTGCGCTTCGATCCAGTCGATCGCCTGTCGGTTGCGATCGGTGCCCTGACGGCGGTCACCGAATGCGGTCAGTCCCTTGATCGTTGCCTTGTAGCGATCGAAGTCGAGACGGCCGACCATCGAGCGGACCATCGACTCGGTTGAGTCAGTGGATCCCGCACCGGGAGTACCCTGAGCCGCGAGCGAGGCCGGGAGCGTGAGCCCCGTGAGCACGGCGGCCGTGAGAGCGCGACGGAGTGACGAGTTCATCGAAGGAGCGAAGAGGGAAGCATCGAAGGACGGCTCGTGCCAAGCTGCCTTGCGGCGGCCGCCTACGCCAGAGCCCGCCGCCACGGCCGCGACCGTTCTACGTAACGGCCGCGCCTTCCGCTGGCACGGTACGGCAACGCGGGCCGACCTCGAGGAGATCGACCCGCGTTGCACCTCCGCCGGAATGCGGACAGTCCGCTGTCAGCTCAGGCTGACGAGTAGCTGACCGCCATCGTGTGCGACTCGCAGAACCTGATCCACGCCGCCGGCGTTGGTTGCGATATCGATCTCGGTGACGTCCGCGACATGATGGGTCATGTGCAGGCCCTTGAGCGTGGATGTTCCGAACATTAGTGCGACGCGGTTGTCACGTCGGTCGTAGGTAGCGCCTGCGAGCTGGAGCTCGTGGCCGAGCGCTTGCGCGCCGAGCGCGTTCTGATCCACCTCGACTGCACACCGTCGACCGGCATTGCGCGTCGTGAACGCGGCGAGCTCCGAATCGTACGACTCCTTGGCCAGCGTCCGGGTGTGGGCATTTGGAACTGACCGCGCCCGTGCCGCTGCCATGGTCCGCGCTGAGCCGGGTACGGCCAGCACTGAACAGGGCGCCCGCCGGATCAGTGTTGCCGCGACACTGCCCAGCAGCATGCGCCGTATGAATCCGTAGCCGTGCGTCGCGGTAACCACCAGATCGGCCCGCTTCTCGGCCAGAAAGCCGATCAGCTGATCCGGGGCACTTCCCGTCAGGAGCACACTCTCTATGCGCAGCTTGTCGCGCTGAAGCAGTGTGCGCTGCTCCGTGAATGCTGCTTCGCACTGCTCGCGGTACACGTCGGCGCGCGCCCTGAGGAACGGTACCGACTCGTCGAATGGCGGGCCGACATGCAGCAGCCACACCTCCGCATCTGGAGCAACGACTTGCAGTGCAACCTGTGAGGCGTAGTGGCTGAAAGGACTGAAGTCGGTGGCGATCACCACACGTCGCGGTGGCGAGGTGAGGCTCTCTTCCACCGCCAGCACCGGCGTATCGCCAAGCTGCAGCATGCGGAGCACCGACTCGCCGCCAAAGACGCGGTCGAAACCGGAATGCCGCCCGCGCCCCACCACGACAAGCCGCGAGTTCATCGCGGCCGCCGCCTTTGTGATTTCACGCGCCGGCTCACCGGTGGTCACGGTTACCGGCCATCCCGTGTTGGACGACACCATCCGGATCAACTGTGCGCGTGTCGCTGACTCGCGTGCATTTTCCGTGTCGTTCGCCAGCTCCATCGAGACGACGACGCCGTCGACACCGTAGATCGGGGTATTGATCGGCTCCACGACGCTGAGCACAGTCAGATCAGTGTGCGATCGGGCACCGAGAACGGCTGCAATGGGAAAGGCGGCGTCGGAGTCAGGTGACGCATCGGTCGCTACGAGAATCGGCCCGCCCGGCAGCATGGTCGGTTCGACCGCCGCGAGCGCTTCCGATGTGGTGGACATCGTGGTGGACATGGTGAGCTCCGGTCTGAGGGCTTGGATGCAGTCAACGTCCTGCTAAGCAGGCAGCAGCAATGCCGGTGGCTGGACACCGCCTCTGCGGAGGGAAGGGTGCCGTACAGGACCTGCGCCAGCTATCAGGCGTTGCCTGACGGGACGTCACGATTCCACCGATGAGCTCGAAGCCGACGGTCGCGGTGAGCAGCCTTACCATCGCGCGCGGTGCCCCGGACCGGAGTCGTGACAGCCCAGGCTCTCGCGATTGGGTGGGACAAATTAGCTCTCGCGTCACGATACAGCCCCCGACTGACGATCCGCTCGGCGCGCCAGTTCGCGTTCGACAGGCTGCGGTCCCTTTCACGAGAACTGAGCATGCTCTATCTGGTGGTGGAACACTTTCGCGACGGCGACCCGAGGCCGGTCTACGCCCGCTTTGCCGAGCGGGGCCGAATGGCACCGGAAGGCCTGACGTACGTGAACAGCTGGACGACGGATGACCTGCGGAGGTGCTATCAGGTGATGGAGTGCTCGGATCGCGCGGTGCTGGACATCTGGATGGCAAATTGGAGCGATATCGTCGACTTCGAAGTCGTGTCGGTACTGACGTCGCCTCAGGCTGCGGCAGTTGTGGCGGCACTCGGCCCCGCGCGATAACCGCTCCTGTGGGGGTGGCTATCGCGCCACCCGAGAGCGTGCCGGAGCGGTGTTCAGCCGCTCAGGGGTGCTGCCTGCAGTACGCACCACCCTCACACGCCACCGGAACGAAGACTTCAGCCTGAATGCGCCAGGTGCCATTCAGGTTGCGCCACTGCGCCAGGTACGTGCCGGTGATTCTGACGGGTCCGTCGGGATCGGTCCACGTACCGATCCATTCGCCTTCTTCCGATGCCACTCCCCACGCCTCGAAGACGTTGATTCGGGTGGACGTGCGCACCCACTTCGTGTCCGGTCGTCGAGCAAACGCGGCGGCCATCGACCGCGTGTTCTCCTCGGCGCCGGCTGCCTGCGCTCCGGTCGAGGCCACGACATGCACGTCCGGCATCCATTCCCGCGCGATGGCAGCGGTATCATGCGCTGCGATCGCAGCGTTGGAGCGCGCCCGGGCAGCGCTGATGGCGGCGACGGCGGTGGAGGGCATGCGATTGGGTCGGGAGGGACGCGGGCCCGCGGCGCAGCCGGCTTGCCACGCCGCACACGTCAGGATGCCTGCGGCAAAAAGCCGGGTTCCGCTGACTCTGACATCGCGGACGCGCATGCTGCGGACGCTCATGCGTCGGCGCACGCGAGCACGCTGATGCCAGGATGTGAATGCAGAGTCATGGCGGCTTTCATGCAGAAGTCCAGATCCGTGGCGCCGCGCCGCGACGGTGTCAGCGGGCAGAAACGAAGCCAGAGCACAGAATATGGCGTAGCGCTGCCGTCGCACAGTGGGTCACGCGGCAGGCGCGCCGCGCCAGGCCAGCGTAGATTCCAGGTAGTACCGTTCGTCGCGGATCGAGCAGTGTCCCAGTTGCCGGAACAATGAGGCCAACGCGCCATCTCCTCTGCACGCGGTACTCGGTAGCCGCGCTCGTCGGGCTCTTCGTTGCCGCGCCTCCGTCACTCGCGCAGGGGACAGTGGCGCAGGCCACGCTCGCTCGGCACTCGGTCCGCCTCGACTCGCTCGAGTCCGCGGCGGTCGACCGCGGCGAGGCCATCGTCCGCGTCCTGCCGACACAGTTCCAGAAAGACATCGCCGTGCTCGGTGTCGTCCGCATTGGAGCGTCCCGCGATCTGTACCTCCGTCGCGTGCAGGATTTTCGAGCGTGGCTGCGCGCGCCGACACGCACCCGTCTCGGGCTGTTCAGCGATCCAGCCTCGCCGGCCGACGTCGAACAAGTTGTCATCACACGGCAGGATGCAAACGACCTCCGGAAATGCAAGCCGGGTGACTGCACCACCAAGCTTCCGGCGAGCGCCATGCAGCGCCTGCATGACGAGATCGACTGGAATGCAACTGACGTGCAGACACGGATCACGGCGATCGCCCGTGCGAGGCTCGTCGAGTATGTCAACGAGTATCGCGACCACGGCAACGCATCACTGCTGGTCTACGATGATCGCGAGGCCGTCAGCGCCAGTGATGCCTTCGTGGCGGTGTTGACACAGTCTGTGATGCTCAACCAGACGGCCCCGGCGCTTGCGAGCTATCTCAAGACGTTTCCGCGCGGTCGGCCCGGCGGGGTCTCGGACGTCCTCTTCTGGTCCGAGGATGTCGTGCCGCGCTTGCGGCCCATTCTCAGTGTGACACACGCAGCGGTCTACACGCCGCCCGAACTGCCAGGGGCATCGCTGGTCGTCTCAAAACAGCTGTACGCAAACCACTTCTTCGAGGCAGCTCTCGAGGTGCTCAGTGTCATCGACGTGAACACGGATGCTGGTGCGCGCGAGAGTTATCTCGTCATGGAACGGCGGTACCGTTTTGACAACCTGCCGCGCGGGATCCTGAACATCCGAGGCAAGGCGGTGTCCGGCCTGCGCGAGCAGTTGCGAGCTGACCTCGCGCGCGAACGTGCCCAGATTGACCGGGGCCTGCCGGCGCGCTGAGGAGTCCCCCGGCGCTCCCACGCCGCTGCATGACCGGAGAGGCCGGGTCAGCGTTTCATCAGCGTGTCATCAGCGTGTCATAAGCGTTTCATCAGCGTTTCATCAGCGTGTCGGCCTGCGCGGCACGCATGGCGGTGGCCTTTGCCGACTGCCCGAGCGAGTCGTACATCTGCGCCAGATCGGCACGCGCATTTTTCACCCAGCTGGCGGTCGGACTCATCTGTGGCGCCAGAATGGCGAGGCCGGCAGCACTCTCGCGTTCTCCATCGCCGAACTTCCGCTGACGCATCAGGACACGTCCGAGCTTGACCCGGGCGATCCCGATGTCGACGTGCGTCGGCGCGAGCGTCTGGCCAAAGACAGCGATCGCCTCGCGGAGGTACCGCTCTGCCTGCACGTTATCGGGGCGCGCCGCAAAGACGCTGCCACGATTGGCGAGGGCGGTCGCCAGAAGATTGTGTGGTCGCTTGAACACGGCGCGGTAGATCTCTGCATTTCGAGCAAAGTAGGCGTCCGCTTCGTCGAACTTCTTCTCGCGCAATGCGATGATGCCGAGTTCGTTCACGGTTGATGCAACCTTGGGGCTGACCGTGCCATACACACGTTCCTGGATCGCAAGCGCCTGCCTGACGAGGGGCACCGCCTCGGCGAACTTCGTCTGGGCCACCAGCGCCCGACCCAGCATCGTGAGCGCGGCTGCAGTACGCGGGTCCTCGATGCCATAGACAAATTGCATGATCTGGAGCCCATCCCGGTCGAAGCGCTCCGCCTGCACGTAGTCGGCGCGCTGGAAACGCACCGCCCCCATGTTGATCAACGCGTCGGCAACCAGCGGATGCCGATCGCCATAGAGTGACCGGGCCACCGTCATGCTGTGGCGGAAGAGGGAATCGGCCCCGTCGTAGTCGCCAGCATAGAAGAAGTCATTCCCGAGTTGAGTGGCGGCCGTCACCACATCGGGCGAAACCGGTGCAATCGCGGTGTGCAGGCGCAGCGCCTCGCGCATGACGATGATGGCTTCCGCGTACGTCGCCCGTTCCTCCAGGACGCGGCCAAGCGCCGTCGTCGCGACGGCGACGTCGAGATGCCCTGCCGGGCGTACGCGCCGGCTCAGATCGAGTCCCTCGCGCACGAGCTGTTCAGCGTCGGACAGACGGCTCTGGTCGACGCGCAGGAGGCCGAGCGCCACCAGCGATCGCGCCACATCAGGGTGGTCCGGTGCGAGTCGCCGCCGCGCGCGCAACGCCTGCTGCAAGAGCGTATCGGCGCGGTCGAGTTGGCCGAGCTTCTGAAAGATGCCGCCGAGTGTCTGGTACAACTCGGCCTGAACCACGAGTTCAGCGCCGAGGGTCGCCGCTTCGACGACGCCGCGCTCGACCAGGGTGACGGCGCGCAGCGAGTCGCCGGGTTCGCTGGTCTCGGCGCCGCCAGCGAACAGGCTCAGCGTGAACCGCTGGATGCGTTGCGCGCGATCCGCGTCCACGATGGCCGCGTCGCGAGCGGCACGGATGC
>JANNVN010000492.1:0-12363 GCA_031414435.1 Gemmatimonadaceae bacterium | reverse complement strand
GCGCCGCCATTGGAATTCCGCCGATATCAATCGTGTGCGCGCCGATGAGCCGGGGCATGTCGGAAAAAAGTGAAGGTTAGCGGGCCACGATCTGCGCACGACGCAGCAGAAATGCACTGCCGGATTGCGAGACTTCCGTCCAGCCCACCCACAGCTGGCCGGCCGAAAGGCGCACAATCTGCGGCGATGTGGCATGCTGCGAACTCGTGCTCACCGGAATCAGTCGGGCGGTCTGCTCAAAGAGATGACCAGACGTGAAGGACACGCTCATGGCGATCCGGCCAAGGTCACTGTTCGGATCTTCATACGCCAGCACCACCGTGTCGGCCCGACTCGCGATCGCCGCGCGGACCGGCTTCTCGCCGTAGACGATGGCGATTGGTGGTTCAAAGCGTTGCAGGCGCGGATCCATCAGATGCGAGTAGAACAGCCCCGGCCCTTCGGGTGCCACCATGTAGTAGCCAATGTGGACGTACCCGCGCACACTGTCGACCGTGATGGTCGGCGCCGGTCTGGCGCACCCGAGTTGCGCCCGGTCGACGGAATCGACCATCACGCGTTGCACGCTGACGCCGGCGGAATCGCGCTGCTCGGCGACCAGTCCGGCGCTGCTGTCGGCGCGAATCTGCCACCAGGCGGACCAGCGGCTGCCGCGGACGAGCGGTGCCTCCACGCTGGAGCCGGGGCACATGTCTGGCCCGCTCCCGGGTCCTGCGGCGCTCGCCAAATCGGTCACGACGGCGCGTGCGACTTGCACCTCCGGCGACGCGCCCGGTATCCAGCGCGCCCCGTACCGGGCAAGCGTGTCGACGCCGGCGGCAATCGGAACCGGACCCTGCCACTCGACCGGCGGGGCGTCCCACGAGCAGCCCGCCGCAACCACGGCGAGCATCAGACTTCTGGAGAACGCTGACATCCCGCAATCTACGCAATCCAACCGCGGTCTCTCCGGCTAGCTTTGGGGATCGGGCCGTGCCTCCGCCGCGTGGCCACCGCCATCCTCACCCTGTCCTCTCATGACGCCTCCTATCGTCGCGCCCGCCGGAGCATCACAGTTCGCCGGATCCCGCCGCATCCCCGCGCCCGTGAACGAGCCGGTCAAGAACTACGCGCCCAACTCTCCGGAACGCACCGAACTGCAGGCTCGCCTTGCCAGCATGTCGGCTGAGCGCGCCGAGATCCCGGTCGTGGTCGGCGGCAAGCGGATTTTCACTGGCAACAAGGGTACACAGGTGATGCCGCATGCGCATCGGCATGGCATCGCCGATTGGCACAAGGCCGGCACCGAGGAGGTCAACGCCGCGATCGCGGCAGCGACGGCCGCGCAGAAGGAGTGGGCAGCCTGGAGCTGGGAAGACCGGTGTGGCGTGTTTCTCAAGGCGGCCGAACTGCTGACGACCACCCGGCGTGCGACGCTCAACGCGGCCACGATGCTCGGCCAGTCGAAGACCGTGCATCAGGCCGAAATCGATGCCGCCTGCGAACTGATCGACTTCTGGCGGTTCAATGCCGCGTTTGCGCAGGAGATCTATGCCGAGCAGCCGGTTAGCACGAACTCGACCTGGAATCAGTCCGACTACCGACCGCTCGAAGGGTTCGTCTACGCCGTGTCACCATTCAACTTCACGGCCATCGGTGGCAATCTGGCCGGCGCGCCGGCCATGCTCGGCAACACGGTGCTCTGGAAGCCGGCATCGACGGCGGTACTGTCCGGCTGGATCGTGATGCAGATCCTCGAGGAAGCAGGACTCCCGCCTGGTGTGATCAACTTCCTGCCGGGTGATGCTGCCGCGATCTCGAAAGCGGTGCTCACGCATCGCGATCTGGCCGGCGTGCATTTCACCGGCAGCACAGGCGTGTTCAACGGAATGTGGGAGACGATCGGACGCAACATGGGCGGCTATCGCAGCTACCCGCGCATCGTCGGTGAGACCGGCGGCAAGGACTTCATCGTGGCGCATCCGTCCGCCGAGCCACAGGCGCTGGCGGTGGCCATCGTCCGTGGGGCGTTCGAATATCAGGGGCAGAAGTGTTCCGCCGCCAGCCGGGTGTACGTGCCAAAGTCGCTCTGGCCCACCGTGCGCGACCACGTGGCACAGATGACCAGCGAGATCAAGGTCGGCGATGTGCGCGACTTCTCGCATTTCATGGGTGCGGTGATCGACAAGCGGGCCTTCGACAAGCACACCGAGTATCTCGCACTGGCGCACAAGGAGTGCGAAGTGATCACCGGTGGCACCTCGAACGACGACATCGGCTACTTCGTCCAGCCGACGCTCGTGCGCACCGACGACGCGTCACACCGGATGCTGAATGAGGAGATCTTCGGCCCGATCATCACCGCCTACGTCTACGACGACGACAAGTGGCTCGAGACGCTGCACCTCGTCGATCGGACCAGCCCGTACGCGCTGACGGGTGCCGTCTGGGCGCGGGAGAAGCAGGCGGTGCTGGATGCGATGTCGGTGCTGCGGAATGCCGCGGGCAACTTCTACATCAATGACAAGCCGACAGGTGCCGTGGTCGGGCAGCAGCCATTCGGCGGTGCTCGCGCCTCGGGCACCAACGACAAGGCCGGTTCGAAGATGAACCTGCTGCGCTGGGTCAGCGCGCGGTCGCTGAAGGAGACGTTCGTGCCACCCACCGACTGGCGCTATCCCTTCCTCGCCGAATGAGTCACGACCCGGACGGCAGCGCACCGCTCTTCGTTCACTACTTCACGCTCGATGTCTTCACTGACCAGCGGTTTGGTGGCAATCCGCTGGCAGTGATCCTCGATGCGCGCGGGCTGACCAGCGAGCAGATGCTGCAGGTCACCCGCGAGTTCAATTATTCGGAGACCACGTTCGTGCTGCCGCCGGAGGATCCGGCCACCACGAAACGCGTCCGGATCTTCACGCCGGGCGGCGAGGTGCCCTTCGCCGGGCATCCGACTATCGGCACCGCCATCGCGCTGGTGTTTTCGGGTGACGCGCCGGCGACCGGCGACACGCTGCGCGTGGTCCTTGGTGAGAACGTCGGACCGGTCCCGGTGACGGTACGACTGCGCGATGGTGTGCCCGAGTGGGCGCAGCTCTCCACCGCCGTCATGCCCGTCGAGCAGCCGCCGATGGAGCGCTCGGTTGTGGCTGAGCTGCTCGGCTTGTCCAGCCCGGACTTCATGACGACCGAGGGCTATGCGCCGACGAACACGTCCTGCGGGCTGCCGTTCCTGATCGTGCCGCTGGCAAGCCGCGACGCTGTCGCACGGGCTCGCGTGAACGAGGCCGTATTCGCTCGGACGCTGCGCGGCACGTCGTGCGCCATGATCCTGGCCTTCGCGATGGTGGATGACGTTCCGGGCGTCGACGTGCACTGCCGCGTGTTCTGTCCGGATGACGGTGTACCCGAAGATCCTGCCACCGGCAGCGCCAATGCGGCACTCGGCGGCTACCTCGCGGCGCGAACTCCGCGCACCGGCACACTGCGGTGGGTGTCGCAGCAGGGCATCGAGATGGGGCGGCCGTCGCGGCTCGAGATTGAGGTCGACAAGTCGTCCGACGCAATCACTGCAGTGCGCGTGGGCGGGAGTGCAGTGCTGATGTCGGAAGGGCGCCTGCGCGTTCGTTGACGGTCGGCGTCGGCACGGCAATGGCGTCAACGCGAAGGGGCACGCAACAGCATCAACACAAAGCAACGGCAACGGCAACAGCAACAGCAACAGCAACAGCAACAGCAAGAGCAACGGCATCAACGCAAAGACGCAAAGAACGGCAACAGCGTCAACGCAAAGGGGCAGAGGCGCAAGGAACTGCAACTGCGCTAACGCAAAGGGGTAAAGACGCGAAGGCGCAAAGAACTGCCGGAGCGCTGGGTGATGGGCCAACCGACAGGAGCAACACTGGCGCCACGCGAACAGAGCGCGGCCGCAACGCTTCGCTCAGGTTTACGAGATCGATTTTTTGGGAACTGCCCTCGCAGTTGCCGTTCACAAAGCCATCCGATGCTTCGCACAACACGGAGCTCCGCTGCGCGCGCAATCGCACCGGAGACTCCATCACCGTCAAGCGCTGTTCTTTGCGCCTTGGCGCCTTTGCCTCTTTGCGTTAACGCCGTTACCGCATCTCCTCCACACACCCAAACGCAGTTCCTCGCGCCGTGGCGCCGTGGCCCCGTGGCGCCGTTGCCCTGCTGCCTCTTAGCGTTGACGCGGTTGCAGTTCGCGTGGCCGCCGGAGCCCGTGCGTCAGGAGCGAAGATTGCGCAGATACCGCTCCGGATCCGCCAGGAAGTCGCGCGTCAGACGGACATGGTCGGTCTGGTCCCACGAGACCTGCGCAATTGGCGTTTCATCAAAGCTGTAGATCCGCGCGCCCGGGAACGAGAGCAGCAGCGGCGAGTGGGTGGCGACTATGAACTGCGCGCCATCGGCAACCAGGTCGAACATCATCGCCAGCAGCGCCAGCTGCCGTTGCGGCGAGAGCGCAGCCTCGGGTTCATCCATCAGATACAGGCCGCGTGGCACCAGCCGCTGCTGAAAGAAGTTGAGAAACGCCTCGCCATGCGACTTCGCATCCGGGTCGGCACCGTAGCGACGATCCATGTCTGCCATGCTCGCCTTGAGCGGCCCCATGGCCAGCGCCTTGGCATGTGCCGAACGATCGGCGTACTCTTCTTCCATCCGATCGAGCGTGGACTGAAACTCGGCGCGCTCACGCTTGAGCAGATGCTGGAATGCGAAGAAGTCCTCTGCCCGCAGGAAGAACCCGCGGTTGTTGCGCGTGCGCCAGACGAGCTTCAGCGCGCGCGACAACCAGAGCTGATCAATCAGCGTTGGATCATCCTTGGCGCGACCAGCGGCCCCCGCCGAGGGCAGCGACGCGGCAATCGCGATCGCCTCGAGCAGCGTGGACTTGCCCGACCCGTTCTCGCCGACGAAACAGACCACCGGTGCATCGAGATCGAGCGATGTCATCGACGCAATGGTCGGCACTGAAAATGGAAACCGTGCCGGATCGGCCCACTTCGGCAGCGAGTAACTGATCTGCACCAGCTGCGGATCACCGTCGCGCCAGTCAGACGCGGGCGTGGCTGTCGTGCGCCGACGAGGGGCCCGTGGCGCCATCCAGCTACCTGCCGCCCGTGACCTGCGTCATCCGGTTCTTTTCATCCACGAACACTTTGCGCGGCTCGAAATCGTCGGTGATCTCATGCGCGTCGAACACGCCGAACGCCATGATGATCACGAGGTCGCCCACCTGCGCCATGCGCGCTGCAGCTCCGTTGAGCTTGATCTCACCGCTCCCTCGCGCCCCCTCGATGGCGTACGTCTCGAAACGCGCCCCGTTGTTCACATTCACCACTGCCACCTTCTCGTAGACCTTGAGGTCGGCGGCATCGAGCAGATCGCGATCGATCGTGAGCGACCCTTCGTAGTGCAGGTCGGCGTCGGTCACTGTCGCGCGATGGATTTTGGCCCTGATCATGATTCGCTGCATGGAGAAAAACTAACGCGCGAGTGGCATGAGGAGCGCCTAGAAGCGCGCCCCCAGCGACAGGTCGACCCGCGTTCCCTTTCGGGGATAGATCCCCCGACTCACGTCGGCGCGAAACAGTCCGTCGGCGAATGACGACCCAAAGCCCCATCCAGAGATCGGCCGACCAGGCTTCGTGAAGTTGCTCCGGTCACCAGCCCAACCGAGATCGAGGAACAACGAGCGCTTCGCCGCCACCGACCCAAAGGCCAGTTCCGAGCGCGAGAGCCAATAGGTGTTCCCGACTCGCGTTCCGGCGATCTGACCGCGCACGGTGCGCAGACCGCCCATGTAGAACTGTCGCTGCACCGGCACGCTGTCCGTGGCCGTACCCGAGCTCACAGTCTGACCGAACGACAGCTTCCAGAAGAGCGGGCGCGCCACGGTGATGTCGGCCAATCCGCGAGCGTAGTTGAACGTGCCACCCGCCGCTTCGGCGCGAATGTCGGTCGTCACCTGCCAACTGCGCGGGTCGAGACCATAGCTCGCGTGCCATTCGCCCGCGCCGCCGCCCACCTGGCCTTCGCGCGCGGTGATGTTGTCCAGCATGAAGCGCCTGTCCTTGAAGGCGTTGGCAAGGTTGAAGTTCCACTGCTTCTCCACCGCGTCATGCCGCTCACCGAATGCGCGCCAGCTGAGCTGCCCCGTGCTCGTCTGCTTCACCCACGTCAGCTCCGCCCCAAGGCTGCGATAGTAGAACCCTTCATCACGACCATAGAGCAGTGTGGCCAGCGATGCCCCGACCGACAGCGGGTTGCCGAAGTCGTTGGTGTAGCTCAAACGGCGGAATGCAGCGGCCTGCACGGTCTTCCGGCCATTGCTCCGCGCAATGCGCAGCTCGGCGTTCGGTTGCCAGTCACCGATACCGAGTCGGGCCGCGCCGGACGCGGTGTAGCCGGCGCCAAGTGGCCACTTGACCTCCGCACCAAGCGACAGCCCTTCAATCCGATTGTAGCGCTGCTGATTGATCGAGTAGTCGAACTGCAACGGCTGCGGACCGAACGCCGGCTGCAGCCCAAGGCCGAGTGAACCGGCCAGCGCCTCTGCGTCGCGTTGCGAGAAAACTTCCTCGTTCGCGTCATAGGGAGACGGCGGCAGCTCCTTCGATGTTGCGAGTGCGGTGGAATCACAGGGGAGCTTCAGTCCGTATCGCAGCGCGCCTTCGTAGCGCGTCTCCGTGCGCGTGTAGTACCCGCCCGACGCCTTGCACTCCGCGTCGCGAACCTTTCGGCGGTCGGTACGGACCATGGCCCGGTGGAGCGAGTCGCCATAGCGGCGCGTTCTGCGGGCATCACGCGAGGAATCGGTCAGTGCCGGCACCGTTCGGCCGACGCTGCGCAGCAGCGAGTCGCGCGTGGCCGCCCGGACGTCGCGCTGCCCCTGAATGACCAGCTTGCGATAGGCACGGAACAGCGAGTCACCGACAAATCGCGTCCGGACGGCCAGTGCCGACGTGTCAGCCGCCAGCGCCGGCTTCAGTCCCATCGACTTCAGCAGCGAATCGGTCAACTGAATTCGACGCTGACGGATCACGACCCCATCGATGTCGTCATCGGGCTCGACATCCTCGCACATCGGTGCACACACCTGCATGCTGGCGCTCGTCTGCTGCGCCCGCGCCAGCGCGGGCAGCTCAGGCAACGGTGTCGTGCCATCCACATCGTCATACCGATAGCTCTCCTCGACACGAATCGGGATGTGCATGAACATCACCTGCGTTTCCCCTTCAGCGCGATTCACGCGCGGCAACCAGAACTTCCCCTCGTAGAGGGCGTACTCAACGGTCACCAGTGTGATGTCGAAGCGCATTGGATTCATTATCCCTCGCACCAGCGCAGGAGGCCCTCCTTCCTTCGCCTCCTTCACCCGTGCCGCGCGGCCGGGCGTCGTATCGCGCTCGGCATCCTCGATGTCCCGCTTCACATCCGCGAGCGCCTCGTTCCAGATCTCGATCGGCGCCGAGAGTCGGTAGGCAGCGCGCACCAGTGATCCGCTACTGGCATCGAACCAGAAACTGCCGACGAGGTTACGCCATTCCGGGCGACGCGCGATCACCTTCAACTCGCGCAGCATCAGCGCCGACCCACTGGGCAGCCTGATCTGGATCGAATCGCCGATCTGGTAGCGGTAGTAGGCCTCGCTGCCGAGTGCCAGCGGGTGGACGAATCCTTCAGATTCATCGACATCACCGCGAACAGTGGCCATGTCCGTTCCGGGGATCCAGAGCTGATCGCGTCCGGGGAAGTACGGGACCGGAATCATCTGCGCGGCGACGCCGTTCACGTTCACATTCTTCGACATCGGCACCGTTGTCCGCGACGCCAGCGGCTCGATCCACATGCCCTGTCCGCGACGCCACTTCACATTCGAGGCATTCTCGGTGCGGAACAGCAGCTTGTTCCGGACCAGCGCAGACGTCCCCATGTTGACCGTGATACGCGCCTGGGTCTTGGCATCGTACCCACGGAGTGCGGAATCCTGTGCCATCCGGGCGCGGCGAGCGAGCGAGAACAGTGTGCGGGTGGCCGAGTCGCCAAAGGCATTCGCCAGCAGCGCCGCCGTCACCGGCCGGCGACGCACCGGGTCCGGCTGCGGCTGTGACACGACCGCGGCAGGGGTTGGCTGCTGCAGAATGAGGAACAACGCGGGAAATAGCATAGGCTGAACGAGAGTTGGCGCGATCGACGTCTTCCCATACGTGATCGCCATCGACCGGGTTCCACCGCCGGACCGGCCGCACGACTGGAAAGCAAACAGATAGCGGCGTGAAGCGTTGGTCGCGGTAGGCCGATACTCAGACCCAGATTGCTTCCAGATGCCGTCCCCCAGCCCAGCTGCAGCATGTTTGAGCCGTCGCTTCCCGGTGCCGCCGACCGCCTCTCCCCGAATGATCCGTCCGGGCTGCAGCGTCGTCTGACCGCCATTCTCCAGGCCTCGCCCGCTCCGACGGTCTGCGTGGCGAAGCGTCGGGAAGACGGTGGCGACCAGATGGTGGCCGGGGGCGCACTGCTCGAACAGATCCGGCTCCGCGTCGTAGCGTTGCAGCGCGCAGGTATGCGCCGCGGCGACGTGCTTGCGAGTGATGCCGTCGCCGTTGGTCGAGTGATCGACTCGCTCGCCGCGATCATCGGCGGCTTCGTCTACTGGCCATGCGAAGACTACCGGAGGATCGTCACTGGTCCACTGGTCGCCGACTCCGGCGCGTCCCTGGTCTGGCGCCCGAATCCACTCGTTGGCTCCGGCCCGCCGACTGCGGCGCCGCATGCGCCACCAGCCGCGTTACCGATGCGTCTCTCGATGCAGCTTCGCGACATTATGCTGCCGGCCGGCCCGCAGGTTCGTCTGCTGGTGGACGGCACAGCCGGTGTCGCGCCATTCGCCGTGAACGCTCAGACGATCGCCCGGCTTGGCAGTACGCTCCGTCGCGCGCTCGGCATCAAGCGGCAAAGCGTGCGGTACTGCGCCGCACCTGCGCAGTCGGCCGTCGGCGTGCTGCTCGACCTGCTGCCGGGCATCGCGTCACGCCAGGTGATGGTCGTACCGAGTGAGCCGTCACCGTCGTCGACGACCATCATGCGCGCAATCGGTCGCTATCACCCCGACACGCTCACGCTGACGCTCGAGCAGGCACGCGCGCTGGCAGAGACGCCGATGGATGATCCAACGCTGCAGGCGCTGAAGCAGTGTCAGCTCCTGATTGCGGACACGCATCCGATTCCGCTGGCACTGAGAGAACGATTCACCGCGTGGACGGCACGACTGGATATCGCCTACCTTCTGCCTGAAGCAGGTGACGCGTTTCTGGTGTCGTGAGCCCGGGATCAGCGGTATTGCGAGGATCTGCAACGCGGCCGGCCGGGTTGCGCCAACTGGCGACACTGACCTTCGCGTCCGGCCAAGAGTGGCGTGGAATCGAAGTTCGGATAGCACAAAGCCGGATGGGGCGCCCGGATGGCAGGGCGAAAACCACAGCAATACCAGCGGTCTTGCGAGGATTTTCAACGCCGCCAGCCGGGATGCTCCGACCGGCGACTGCTTCCCGAACTTCGGTTCCAGGCCACTAAAATTCCCAGTTCACTCCGATGCTCGGCAGCAAGCCAATGCTCTCATTCGGCTTCGGGGCCCGAAGTCGCGCATCCCACGCGATCTGCGAGATGTTCTTCCGTGCCGTGGCATTCTGCACGTCGACATAGGTCACGAGCTGTGACTTCCGGAACACGAACCGCCGGTCGATGCGCGCATCGAGCGCGAAGAACGTCGGCAGTCTTTCGCCGTCGTTGTAGCGGGCGAAGTCGAGGCGACCTGCGGCCGTGAACGGCGTGGTTGGCAATCCCGCCGCCGATCGCACCCGACCGCTGAACTCCCAGCGCGCATTGGGGCGCCAGCCGAGCAGTCCGTTGAAGACGAGTGGCGAATCGAACGCGCCAATGGATTGCGAACCGTCGAGTCCACGGAATCGGGTGCGGTTGTAGCTCGCGCTGATCAGTCCGTACACCGGTATCTCGCTCAACCGCTTCTGCAGGAAGATCTCAGCGCCGCGCACCGAGCCGGTAGCCCGCGCCAGCAGCGGCTCGAGGCCATACGGAATATCGTTGCTGACGTCGTCGAAACCACTCGGTTGCAGCACCGCACGCGGACGAAACACACGCCCGGGATAGTCCGCATACGACTTTGCGTAGGCTTCGATCTGCAGCTTGAGATCGGGACGGAGCAGCCGCTGCCATCCGGCCACGATCTGGTCGGCCCGGAGCGGCTTCAACTCGCGCGGATTCTGCGGATCGCCCACCAGCCAGATCGGCTGGGGCGCCTGATAGTATCGCCCACCCGCGAGCGTGAACGTATTTGCCTCATCGGGGCTCCACGCCAGCGTGGCACGCGGCGCGATGCGGAGCGTGTTCCGAAGAAACTGATACCAGTCACCCCGGATGCCAGTCGTCAATCGTACCCGATCGGTGAGTTGCAGCGTGTTCTGCACATACACAGCCTGGCGATACGTCGCGAACGTCGTGTCGACCCGAAGCGGGCGCGGCGCACCGGTCTGGTCGAGGCGCACGGCACCCGGGAGTGTGATGTCGTACTGCAGCGCTCCCGCGTACTTCGCGATCACTCCGGCAGACAATTCGGCGCGCGGCGACAACTGCAGGGTGAGATCGCTGCGCAGCGACGTCTCGCCTTCGGTCGATTGGGCGCCGAAGATCTGCTGAGGAGGGTTGGAGGAATCCCGCTGTGCCGCGTCGAATCGGCTCCAAGTCCGGCCAAGTGTGGTGGTCAGCACGCCGCTCGGCAGCAGGCGCTTCCAGGTTGCGCCAGCGATGTACTGATCCTGCGATGATCCAAGCAGCGTGGAATTGTCAAAACGATCATCGGCCGTCTCGCTGCTGACCGTGATCCGGTCGCGTGCACCCACGAGCAGAAAGGAGAGTTCATCACGGGCAGAGGGCCGTTGCACCGCCTTCAGGGTCACGTCGGTGTATGACGGGATGAAGGGAAACCCGACGGCATTGAACACAAAATCGAGATAGCTGCGGCGCACGCTCACGAGCAGCGACCCGTCATTGGGCAGTGGCCCCTCCACAATGCCCCCGAACCCGATGGCCGAGAGGTTGAGGGTGGTTGCGAAGCGTTCCCGATTGCCTTCGCGGAGCGCGATGGTCGTCACACTCGACGTCCGGTCGCCAAAGCGCACGCCAAAACCGCCGGCGCTGAGTGCTGCGTCCTTCACGAATTCGATCGGAATCAGCGACACCGGTCCGCCGGTCGACCCCTGAGTGCCGAAGTGATTCACGTTCGGCACCTCGATGTTGTCGACGACGAAGAGATTCTCGAATGGGGCACCACCGCGGACAACGAGATCGTTGCGACCCGCCGTGGTGACACCAACTCCAGGCAGGACGGAGATGGCGCGAATCACATCTTCCTGCACACCGGGTGTGCGTCGAATCTCTTCCGCGGTGAATCGCTGCGTACTGACCGGCGCTTCGCGGGTCGGTTCGAAGTAAGTCGGCTTCACGTCCACGCCGGCCAGCTGCACCACGCGCGGCTGCAGGTCGATGATCACCGTGGTCGGCTTGCCGGCGCTCACGACCACATCACTTCGCACGATCGGCGCGAAGCCGATCGCTCGCACCTCGAGGCGGGCGACACCGGCCGGTGCACGAAGCTTGAAGCGCCCATCGTCGCCGCTGACCACCACCAGCTCAGTGCCCGCGACTCGAACGGTGGCATTGGCGATGGGCTGCTGTGTCGGACCAGAGCGCACACGGCCGTCGATCAGGCCGGTTGCGCCAGTCTGTGCTTCGAGTCCGTGTGCGGCGGCGAGGAGGAGCGTCCCGGCGGCGGTGAGAGCGTGCAATGCGCCAACGCGCATAGGTCCTCTTCGGGTGTGGTGCTGCGGATGCGCGACCTCCAGCAGCGGAACCGACGCGCAGCATCTGATGCGCCGGGAATCACTACCTGGGAGGGTGCGCGACGATAACTGATTCGTCGGCATGGAAGCGAGGGATGCAGCACCCGTCCGGCTGCCGCGACGAGCCTCGACACCAGAGACTCAGCTGCGCAGAGCAGTGTCCGCGTGACGCTCAGGTCGCCAGAGCCAGCAACGCGCCCGCTGCTCACGGACTCCACAATTCCCCAACGCAAAGGAGCCCGGCACCGCAGCCCGAGACATCAGGCGCAGGTGCCGGGCTCCGCGCGTGGCGCGGAACCGAGACTACTTGGTTTCCTTGAACAGCACGTGCTTCTTGACGACCGGATCGTACTTCTTCATCTCGATCCGCTCGGGATGCAGACGGGCGTTCTTGGTCTTGTGGTACGTGTACGGCGATTCCGTGCTGCGCAGCTTGATGTTGATG